>NZ_JAAEDQ010000005.1:0-203407 GCF_013344965.1 Snodgrassella sp. ESL0253
GGGTGGTAACGCTCTGGCTGGTATGCGTATCCTGGGTTTGATGGCTACGCTGGTGGTTCAGGGTGGCTACGATTGGGGTGCTGGCTGCCTGATAGGCGCTGGATGCGGCTTCGCCTGCCTGCATGCTTTTGCCAACGATGCTGTTGCTGAAGTCACCACTGCGCATGCCGTCTTTGAAGGTGCTGGCTCCGGCGACGAAGGGTGAATAGGTGAAGCCAACGCTGAAGCCGCTTTGTTTGGTTTTGAGGTCGGTATGCTGGTCGCTGGTAACGTGGTCAGCCAGCAGGTTGACGTTTTTACCTTGCAGGGTGAGGTCTTTGCCGGCACCGAGGATGGCGGCGCTGGCATTGAGGTCGCCATCGGCCTGGATGATGGTGTTGCCTTTGAGGCTGCCTATCTGGCTAAGGGTAAGGGTGTGGTTCTGCTCCTGCTGATCCAGCTGGGTTTTGGATTTGCTGTAGCCGACGCTGGCCACGCCTTTGGACAGGCCGGCGGTGAAGCCGGATTTTTTCTCTTCGTGGTATTCGTGGTCTTGATAGTTGTTGTGGGCTGCCTGGATGTTGATGTCACCGCCGGCGCTGAGGATGGTTTGATCCTGGGCGATGATGTTGCTGCCGCGCACGTTGATGTCCTGATCGCTGCCGATATTGATTTGTTTACCGGTGATGCTGCTGCCTACGGCTTCATCATGATGTTGCTGGTATTTGTCTATATTGGTTTTGCTGGAAGTAAACCCTTTGGATTTGTTGTAAATAGCCTCATCCAGCTCTGTTGTCTGTCTGCCTTCGGTAATGTTGACGCCTTCTTTGCCGTAAAGGTTGACGCTGCCATTGAAGCTGTTGATGTCGCCCTGACGGATGTTGATTTGTTTGCCAGCACCGATGCTGATATCACCCTGGGTGAGAATCTGGCTGCCCACTTCGGCGCTGTGATGCAGTGACATGTGGTTGCGGTCACTCAGTTTGCCATCGGTTTCGTGGTCGGCTATCTGGACGGTATTTAGGTTGACGCTGCCTTCGCTGGAGCGTAGTTGGGTTTGGCCGTTGGTGGCAGTGTTGACGAGCTGGGAACCATTGATATCTATGCCTTTTTTGCCGTCCACTGTCAGGATGCTGTCTTTGTTTCCGGTGACATACAGGCCGGCGACGCGGTCGATGACGGTACCACCATTACGGTTGTCACCATAGCTGGCGGTGGTGGTGGTGAGGTTGATTTGGTCGGCTTTGAGGCTGAGCAGGTCTTGGGCGATGGCTACACCACCGTTGAAGTCGATGTTTTCTTTGGCACTCAGCCCTATTTTTTGACCGTTAATCAGTCCGCTATTGCTGATGTTCTGGGCGCCAAGGTTGACTATGTTCTGCGCTGCCAAGGTACCTTGGTTGTCTATGTTGCCGCTGTTTTGCAGGTTGATGTTGCGTGCGCTGATCAGACTACCGGCACTGTTGACGTCGCTGGCGCGGGCAATCAGGTAAACTTTGGGCACGAGGACGGTTTGCTGGCTGCCGTCGGCCAGGGTGATGGTCTGGTTAACCAGCCAGACGATGTCGCTGGTCAGTTGTGCCATCTGTTCGGCGCTCAGGGCAATGCCGGGGGTCAGCTTATACTGTTGCGCATAGGTGATGCCGGCATTCATCAGGGCTTTGTATTGTTCTTCGTCGTTCTGGTAGCCATCCAGACGGCGATAGCCGGTCAGGTTGGCGATTTGTTCGTTGATCAGGCGTTGTTCGTAATAGCCGTCGCCCAGCCGTTTCTGCATTTTGTTTGGATCTTGGCCGAGAGCGCTGAGCATGTAGTCGCTGCCCAGCCATTTTTTCATGTTGGTAAAGGCGGGGTCGGTTTCTACCAGATAACCGTTATTATCGGGGTTGATATGGTACAGACTGTTGTTGGGCAGTCTGGTGTTGGTATCAGTCAGGGTTTTGATGTGTTGCTGCTGTTGGGCAATATTGTTGTTGCTGGTATTGGTTTGGTTGTTGCTATTTATGTTACCAACTTCATGGCCGGTTGGATTGGCTGCGCTGGCTACGCCCTGATTACTACCAGTAGTTACGTGTTGCTGGATGGTGCTGGCCGGGGTATCGAATTCGTGGCTGGTGATGATGGTGCGATCATATGAAGTTTCACCAGTGGTTTTTATTTTACCTTTTTTATGGGGAGGGTTTTTGTATTTATATCCTCCCTGCTCACCATGCTCTTCAATCCGCTGCTGTCCTTTGGTTTCGCGGTTTTCGAGATTCAGGTTTTCTGCACCTTTAAGTGTGCCTCCTACGAGGATGCGGCTGTTGTGATTGAGCCAGTGATCACCGCTGATGGTTAAATCTCCGCCGATGATAATTTCACCCGGGTCGGTTTCGGTGACTTTTTGTTTATAGATTTTGCGGTTGAAATCCCACCAGTGTACGTTGCTGGCTGAGTATTTTTTCCAGACTTTTTTGCTACCGTCATTGAAGGTAAAGCTGATTTCTTTTCTGTCTCTTCTGAATTTACCATCTACACCATGTTCCCAGATAGCAGGGTTACCTTTTTCTTGGTACTGTCTTACTCCTTTGCTGCTCTCCAGATATTCTTCTACTTTGAAGTGGTTATTCAGGTTGTGTAATTCTTTGACGGCGATGTTGCCATTACCCTGCGCTTCGATGCGCGCGCTGCCATTAATCAGGCTGTCGGCCATGCCTGTGGCCTGATGCTGTTCGTTTAAGGCACCACCAATGGCGATATCGCCTTCGCTCGACAGGAGGGCATGTTCTTTGTTGATGATGTTGGCGGCACCGATGTCCAGCCGCTCACGCGCAGCAATAACCGCGGCTTTGGTTTCGCTGCCGATGGTTTCTTCCTGGTTGATTAGGTTATGGGTGCCGATGGCAACATGGTTGCCATAGATGCGCCCGCTGCCAATGTTGTTGATGCTGTTGCCTGACTGTACCAGGGTGGTGCCGTTGCTGTTGATCAGGCCACGGTTGGTGATGCTGTCTTGTGCCTGTAGTTCGGTATGGTTGTTACTCTGGATGATGCCGCTAGCTTGGTTGTCGATATTGGCGGCGTTAAGGATCACGCTGTCGTCACCGCTAAGGGTATGGTTGTTGCTGATATTGCCTTGACTGCTCAGGTGCAGGCGTCCGCCAGCTTTGATGTCAGCATCGACGTTGAAGTTATCATGCAGCTGGATGGTGGCGTTACGGCCGGCACCGATGCTGCCGGGGTTGTTGAGCTGTTTGCTTTGGATACTCAGGTCATTGCCAGCCAATATTTTGCCGTTATCGCTGTTGTCGATGCTCAGGCTTTGTTGGTTCTGGTCGTGAATCTGGACATCTTTGGCGCTGCTGATTTGTCCCTGCCGGTTGTCCAGATGCTGGTTAATCTGTGCCGTCAGTTGTTGGTTGGCGCGGATGGCTCCGCTGTGATTGTTGATTGTATCTGTGTGTAGCTGAATGCTATCAGCATCGATGCTGCCTTGCTGGTTGTTGAGGCTGTGGTTATGGATGCTGGCTTGTTTGCCGGCAATGATTTTGCCTTGGGCACTGTTGTCCAGGGTGTTGCTGTTGAGTTGTAGTTCGCCAGCACTGCTGATTTGCCCTTGCTGGTTGTTGATGTGCTGGCTGATCTGCGCACTCAGGTGCTGGTTGCTGCGGATGGCTCCGGCATTGTTGTTCAGGCTATCGGCTGTTAGGTCGATGCTATCGGCATCGATGCTGCCCTGCTGGTTGTTAAGTGCACGGGTGTGCAGCTCGGCCTGTTTGCCGGCGCTGATTTTACCCTGGCTGTTATCTATATCACCGGCGGTTATGCTGAGGTCGCTGTTGCTGCCGATCTGGCCGTTCTGGTTCTGTAGTTGGTTGCGCACGCTAAGTTGCTGTTTGCCTGCACTGCGGATGGCGCCGTGTTGGTTGTTGAGCTCGTTGGTAGTCAGTTGCAGGCTATCGCTGTCGATGGCGCCGTTGCTATTGTTCAGGCTGCCGGTTTGTACTTCGCTCTGGCCGCCACTCCACAACTGGCCGCTGTTGCTGTTGTCTAGCTGGTTGCTGTGGATTTGCAGTTGTTGCTGCGCGGCAATGGTGCCTTGGTCGCTGTTGTTCAGTTCGGCACTGTCGATGGCGATGCGCTCGGCTGACTGGATGCGGCCCTGGCGATTGTCTAACTGGCTGCTGTGGATTTGTAGCTGGCCACTGCTGCTGATCTGTCCTGCGCGGTTGTCCAGCCGGGTGGTGTGGATATCAGCCTGTTTGGTATTCAGTTTGCCCTGATGGTTGTCTAGCAGTTCACCATTTACTTGCAATTTGTTGAGATTCAGGGTGCCCTGGTTGCTCAGGCCATTATGGGCAGTCAGATCGATGCCACCGTTGGCAATGATCTGGCCGTTTTGGTTATCAATGTCGTTATGGCTGATGATTTGCCCGGCGCTGAATGTTTTACTGGTTGTGCTCGGTGCGGCTATGGTCTGGCCGGCACCTTCGGCGATACTCGGCGCTTTGCTCTGCTTGTCTGCTTCCACTGGCGGCTGCGCTGGTTTATCTGGCTGCGCCGGGTTTTGCTCTGGTACGGTTGGTTGTGGCGCATAGCCAATCAGGCTGTCTTTTTGGTTGTTGAGCCGATCCAGTTCCAGATTTAATCCTTGTTGCCCGCTCTGGATGATTTTGCCATTCTGGTTGTGGATGCTGCCGCTGATGATGTCAAGGCGGCCGCCGTTGATTTCGCCACGGTTGCTCAGGCTGTTTTGGTTGCGGATATGCACTTCGTCGGCGCTGGTCAGCAGGCCGCTGTTGCTCAGTTGCTGGCTCTGTAGTTGCAGTTTGCCCTGGCTGGAAAGGGTGCCGCTGTTGTTGATGCTGTTGGTTTTAATGGTGGTGGCTGCTATGTCGGCTGCATTGGTGCTTTTGTCGGCTGCGATGATGCTGCCGCTGTTGTCCAGATGGCCATCGGCGCTAATGGTGACACTGCCAGCACCGGCAAAGATTTGGCCGGCGTTGTTGATACCAACGCCTTTGTCGTTGCTGATCAGGACGATTTTACCGGCATACATGCCGCCCAGTTTGCCGGTATCAATGGCGATGCCGGGCTTGGTGTCGCTGTTGCTTTGGGTGGGGGTGATGTGCTGAGTTTCGGCATCAATATGATTGCTGCCGCTGATGATGTTGAGGTTATTAGCCCAGATGCCAGCGTTGATTTGCGCTGCTTTGCTGAGGATATGGGTGTAGTCGCTGTCTCTGCTGTCAAGGCCTTTGCCGTTGATGCTGATGTTGCCCTGGTTGATTTGGATGCCGTTGATTTGACCGTCGCTGATTTGAGGTTTGCCGGTAGTTAAAGTGACGCCGGCAGCATTGATAAAGCCGCCACCGTTGATATTGATGCCGGCCGGATTGGCCATGATGACTTCGGCACGCCGTCCGGCTACTTCGATGTAGCCGTTAAGTTGACTTGGGTTACTGCTGTTAATCTGGTTGACGATGATGCGAGCTTCGCCAGATGCTAACCACGGGTTGCCCTGTATCCAGCCAGCCTGACGGGTCTGGGTGCTTTTGCGGCTGTTGTTGAGGATGGCGCCTTTCTGGTCGACGTCCATCTGCCGGTATTGATTGATAGATACGCCGCGTTTGCTCGGGGTGCGGATGTTGATCTGCGGGGTGCCGTTGGCACTTGGCAGGATGGTTGGCTGCTGGTTTTTAGGGGCAGATGGGTCGGCATGAATTTCGGCCGCTATGACATTGTTATCTACCAATACGCATAAACCCAGTCCGAGCAGGATGGAACCGGTTAAAATGGGTAATTTGGCCAACAGGCTGCTGATGATGTTGCTGCCGCTGCTACGGTCGGCACTGGTTTTGCCGGCGCTGGTGGTGTTTTCGGCAACGGCTACCATTTGTCCGCGGTGTTTGTTGTAGATAACCTTATAGCGGTTTTTGTTCATGATTTTCCCTTTAAACTTTTGCTGTTTTTTTGTGTGTGCTAACCAGAATATGTGTTCTGTTTTATGATGTGCTTGACTGTCGGCACTGAATTTTGCCGGTTGGTTTGTTACATGCTGTAGTTGAGGCTAAAGCCAACGCTGGTTCTGGGAGTGCGGAAATACTGGGGTTTGTATATGGGTTTGCCAGCAAAAATGTCGTAGTACCATTGTCCGCCCGCTTTGATTTGCCCCTTAAAGCCGATTACTGCTCCGGCCAGTGTTTTTCCTAGCTGCATCTCGGTGGCTGGCCCGGCAACGTGGCCAACATCTAGTCCTAGATATACCTGTTGCCCTGCTTTATATTGCCAGTTGAGATTGTTGTTCCAATACCAGCCTCGTTCTCCCATCAGGCTCATTTCGCCATTAAAGCCTCGAACGGTATAACGCCCGCCTATGGAAATTTGGTCTTGGGTGATTAATGGAGTTTTGTTCCACTGGCCGTGAAAGTTGCTGTCGTAGCTCAGATGTTGTTTACCCCAGGTGAATGGCAACATGAAACCAACATCAGCAGTGATGATTTTCATGCGTGAGGTGCCTTCACCAAACTCTTCTTCGGGCGCACGTAAGCTGTTACCCGCACCAGTGCCGCGTTTGTAGCCTATTCCCAGGTTGAGGGTGGCGTTGCCGATGTACTCTTGATGGTTCAGGTTGACTGTCCAGCCAGCTGTACGTCGTTGCTGGACTTCGATTTCGGCATCATTAATGAAGTTGTGTGATTCGCGCCGCCACAGTTTGGCAGTCATGTCGGTTTTGCGGTGACTGTTGCGATACAACACGCGGGTAAGGCCAAAATCGGTATTGTCGCTGTTGCCGCTGTAGTCATAGTTTTCGCTATAACCGGCTACTGCCTGATGGTAGCGATAATGGTTGCGGTTAAATGCCATTAACCAGTTACCGATAGGAACGGAATAATGCAGGGCATAGCCATGGGTGCCGCTGCCGGTTTTTCCTTCATCGCTGAAGTAGCTGTCTTTACCACCTAAATCATGGTTGTAGTTGATGTAGAATAAATCACTTAATCCCAATGGATTATCTACTGACAAGGTAGCACCGCCTTGATAACGCCCGGTTGAATGGCTGCCGGAATCGTCTACGTTAAGACTTAATCGCACAGGTACGGTACGCTGAGTCCAGCTAATCACGACATCACTCTGATTAGGTTCTTCTGCCGGTACAATCTGGATATCCGCTTCAGCGGTAGGTACTCGACGCAGGTTTTCCATACCTTGCTCTAGCTTGCGTAGATTCAGGATGTCGCCAGCTCTGGCTGGAAATTCATTTTGAATATGGCGGATGCGCCCAACATGTGTTGTTGCTGCATTATCCAAATTGTAGCGAATGGCATGGATGCGCCCGGGTATAACACTTAGCTGCAATTTTCCACTGCTAAGGTCTTGCGGATTAGCCAGAATACGGGTGGTAGTGTAGCCACGCTCAATGACGGCATTCTGCGCCAGTGTCATAAGCTGGTTAACACCTTTTGCGCCCAGACACATGCCGGGGGTGAAATGACCCTGACGGATGGCTTTTTTCAGGGCAAACTGAAAACGACCCGCTTCTTCACCAGTCAAACTGATGCTATCGATAGCAAAGCAGGGTTTTTCATCTGTGATTAGTTTGCCTGCCTGCGGCAGGTTTTCTTCTTCCGGCTGCAAACGCACGTTAATATCCGGCTGCATTTGCTGCTGGAATTGCTGCTGCCGCTGCTGTTCGCGAATAATTTGCTGTTGCTGTTTTCGCTCAAGCTGTTCTGTCATTTCGGACATCGGTGCAGCATAGACTTGTAACAAGCCACTACCCAACAAATTTACCAACAGAGCAAGTTTCTTGATGTGCATTTTATGCTTATTGAATGTTAATGTTGGTAAATTCTAGCTACATCATGTGCTGATTTCAACTTGGGTTATGTTTGATGGATAGCGGTATACGACTAAGTAATGTGCGGATTAATGCTGAAATTCTGGTAGATAAAGGCTAAATTGAGCAAAAATATATACTAGTCATTTGGTTTTATTAAAAATAATTTTGTTGCAATTTTAAGAATTATTGTTATTAGAAAATACAGCATTAAGGGAAACGATTATGAGGTGATCTAGTTTTTTATGTCTATTTTTATTAAAAACACATAAATATATTGTTTATTTATGCTGTATTTTGGTGTTTTTTATTTATATAATTTAAAATTAGCAATATTATTGTTTATTGACTGTAAAAAAAATACTACTGACCCCTAAACGCTGTAAAAAGGATACAGAACCGGCCGGTGTAATTAAATTTTTAGTTTATTCAGTGATGTTACTAATAGAATTATCTGCCATTTTTTGGCAGCAGCGGCATCTGGTAGTGAATTGTAATGTTGCAAACTGGCGCCGATACCGGCATTAGCTGGCGCTGACCAGACAGCAAACGACGCAATGCCACCCCCCTATTCCGATCAGATGGGAAATTGCTATTGCAAACTGGCAACTGGTAGCTACCACATTAAACAGTCAATGCACCATGTCGCTCATATGCTTGGGGTAGAAAATCAGGCGCATATTACGCTGACAGAAATCAATTCCACCTGCCGCAGCAGCAAGCAGTTCAAAACTGAAATCACCAATATTTAGAAAGTTGGTATTAATATCCATAAATATGCAATTACTCGAAACGCTATTAATAACAATACAGGCGCGTTATCAACACATGAGTAAAAGCGAGCTTATCCGCTATCTCGATCAGTCTTCGGCAAAAATTGAAAATCAGCCCGTTCTATATAGCCTGTGCCAGTCAGCTTTATTTGCTGCCATTGCCTGTTCCTCTTTTACTTTTCTAATTGGTGGCAGCATGATAGAAATGCTGGGTGTGCTGATTGCTTCTGGTTTTGGCCAGGCACCGTTACACAAACACTTGAATCAGTTTGGGGTAACTATATTGGCTGCTGCTGTGGCTTCGAACCTGTATTTTCTAATTATTAGCGCCAGTTATTTACTATTAAAAGTAAATATTCAGTATACTGCTGGCTATATAGCTTCGATGCTGTTTTTGATTCCCGGCTTTCCATTGATAACCGGTATACTGGATTTGGCCAAACTGGATTTTTCTTTGGATATTCAGCGGGTAGCCTATGCGGTGGCCGTAATTTTTTGTGCCACTTTTGCCACCTAGGTAGTTGCTGCTGGCCTTCATATAGCACCGGATAAATGCTCTCCCCTAACCTTTACCCTGTCTGGAATGGATGTTTCCACCTGATTGCCAGCTTTTTTAGGGCTCTCGTTTTTTCCCTACTCTTTAACAGCCCGATTAAAACTGCATCTATGACCGCGTTTATTGGTATGTATGCCAATACTCTGCGTCTGGAATTAATAGACTTTACCCACATTCCTATTCAGGTTGCCTCTCTGATTGCAGCCTTTATTGTTGGCATTAGCGCATTTTAGTTTAGTCATTACAATAAATGCCCGTGCATTGCTCTGTCGGTACCCGCGGTACGTATTATGGTTCCCGGTATCTATATGTTCCGCTCAATGTATTTTGTACAGCAAAACGATATTATTAATGCCATTAACAGGGGAGCACAGGCTATGTTTATTGTTCTTGCTCTGCCATTAGTTTGGTACTGGCACGAGTATGTACTGATAAAGAATAGGCATTTAATCTGTTACCTGCTGATGAACAGAAGTAATATATTTCCTTCTCGCTGCTTTTTGCTTGTTCAATTAATCACTTACGCAGATAGTTAAAAATAAATAATGATAAGTTTAATAGAAAGTTGTTTATATATCTGGAAATAAAAAAAGATATCTAATTACTTAGATATCTTTTTTTCGGAATTCTGGTGCCCAGGAGAAGACTCGAACTTCCACACCATTGCTGGCACATGGACCTGAACCATGCGCGTCTACCAATTCCGCCACCTGGGCCTTATTTGCTACTGCAACTATTAGATTGCTGCGTTCAGCGAAGTTGTGCATTATATATTCTTGATATAGATTGTCAATAGCTATGCTGGGATCGACAATAACAGTTATTGATTAACAAGGGAATTTTTTGTTTTTACAAAATATGCTGTGTACAGTATCTAAACTATTCAATTGACTGCTTATGGCATGCAATTTGGTTATCGAATACATTAAATAGTTCTCTAGGTAAATAAAAATTACCGCAATTTTAGTTGTGATGGTGCACAGGGTGATTTGATACTATCAATTAAACTGGCGATACAGATCATGTTTTATCAGGTATTGATACATTTTATACTGTACAAATTATATGGGAATAATTTAATTGCTATATATATAAACCTTTTTATATATATTTTTGTCTGTTTGCTTGCTTTGTATCTAATTATAGTTTTACGGCTGCTCTGGAAGACCAATGCATAATGTCATACTTTATTTTTATCATTTTGGATGGCTGTAAAGACTTGCTATTTAAATATTGCTCAATTAATTTATTCTAGTGAACAACGTGTACATATGCTGGATAAAAATGTAATTTACATTTCAATATATTACCAAATAAATATTTAATATTATTTATAGGAAAAATTCCAGATTTAAGGATTTTACTAATATAGGAAATAAAAAAAGATATCTAATTACTTAGATATCTTTTTTCGGAATTCTGGTGCCCAGGAGAAGACTCGAACTTCCACACCATTGCTGGTACATGGACCTGAACCATGCGCGTCTACCAATTCCGCCACCTGGGCTTTTGCATATATTGCGACTTTCAGTTAAAGTATGTCTTTAACTGAGGAAATGCATTATATATTCTCTAAAGAGATTGTCAATACCCTATGAAAAAAAAATCTGATTTACGCCATCAAGACCCTTATTTAGAACGAGAATTACAACGTTATCTTAATCCCCTACCCAGCCGCGAATGGATTATTGCCATTTTGGAAAAAATTGGCATTCCAGTCAAAATGACTGAGCTGGCACAAAAACTCAATATTACTGCCGAAGAAACAGCTTTTTTTGAACGTCGTTTAAACGCCATGGCACGTGATGGGCAGATTTTGATTAATCGCCGTGGTGCTGTTTGTATAGCCAATAAGCTGGCACTGGTTAAGTGTCGTATTGAAGTACACAAGGATGATTTTGGCTTTGCCGTACCGCTGAATCCGGCGGATGGCAGCGATTTTGTGCTTTATACCCGGCAGATGCGTGGGTTGATGAATGGAGATATTGTCACAGTACGACCTGCGGGTACCGATCGGCGCGGCCGGCGTGAAGGTCAGGTTCTGGATGTGATTGAACGCGCCAATCAGGATGTGGTTGGCCGGCTGACTATTGAACATGGTGTGGCCATGCTGGTTCCTGAGGACAAGCGCCTGGGCGCAAGTATTGTGTTACAGCCGGATTCGCTTGGTAAAGCCAAAGCCGGACAGGTTATGGTGGCCAGAATTGAGTCATACCCGAATGCAACACAGGCAGCCGTTGCGCGTGTTACTGAAATTTTGGGTGATTATGCTGACAGTGGTATGGAAATTGAAATCGCTGTACGCAAGCATCATTTATCTTATCAGTTTAGTCGTGATTGTTTAGCTCAGGCCGCTAAAATACCTGATCATGTTAAGGCTGCTGAGCGTAAAAACCGGGTAGATTTGCGTGAACTACCGCTGATTACCATTGATGGTGAAACTGCTCGTGATTTTGACGATGCGGTATATGCGGAAAAAATTGGCCGTAATTATCGTCTGGTGGTAGCCATTGCTGATGTCAGCCATTACGTTTATCCCGATGATGCTATTGATAAGGATGCACAGGAACGTGCTACGAGTGTGTATTTTCCGCGTCGGGTAATTCCGATGCTGCCAGAAAATCTTTCTAATGGCATCTGCTCGCTTAATCCAAACGTAGAGCGCTTGTGTCTGGTATGCGATATGGTGATTACTTATGCCGGTAATATTAAAAGCTATGAGTTTTATCCGGCTGTAATGCGTTCCCATGCACGGCTTACTTATACGCAGGCATGGGACTGGATTAATAATGACCAGTTTGATGACCCGATGAAAACGCATGTGCTTAGTCTGTACCAGCTGTATCAGATTTTACTGAAAAAACGCCTGCAACGTGGTGCTGTAGAATTTGAAAGCATAGAAACACAGATGATATTTAATCAGCAGGGCAAAATTGAGCGTATTGTGCCAGTTGAACGTAATGAGGCTCATCGCCTGATTGAGGAATGTATGCTGGCAGCCAATGTTTGCGCTGCAGAGTTTCTCAAGCACCACAAGCACCCTGCTCTATACCGCAATCATGCTGGCCCTACCAGTGAACGTTTAGGTACTTTGCGTGAGCAGCTAGCTTTGCTTGGCTTGCAATTGAATGGTGGTATCAATCCTACGCCAAAGGACTATGCGGAGCTAAGCGAAAAAATTAAAGACCGCCCAGATCGTAATGTAATTGGCGTGATGTTGCTGCGCTCTATGCAGCAGGCTGTCTATGAGCCACAGAATATAGGTCATTTTGGCTTGGCCTATCCGGCATATACTCACTTTACTTCTCCGATTCGGCGTTATCCCGACTTGACGGTACATCGTGCCATTAAGGCAATTTTGCAGCACAGGCAATACCAGCCAAAATCGTGGACTGAGTTAGGCGTACATTGCTCGCTGGCGGAGCGTAAAGCTGATAATGCCAGCCGTGATGTTGAAAACTGGCTGAAAACCTACTATATGCAAGACAAGATTGGTGAAGTGTTTTCCGGTACGATTTCGGGTATGGCAAACTTCGGCCTGTTTGTTACTTTAGATAATGTTTACATTGATGGTATGATTCACATCAGTGATCTGGGCGAAGATTATTTCAATTTCCATCCTGAACTGATGGCAATTATTGGCGAACGTAGTGGTATTAGCTTTAAGCTTGGTGACAAGGTAATGGTGAAAGTAGCCCGTGCTGATCTGGATACCAGCCGGATCGATTTGGTACTGATTAGCACCAGCAGTGGCAAGCGGCGTCAGAAAAACAATGCACAGAAAATTCAGAAACAGCTTAAAGCTACTGCTAAAAAACCGCGCAAGGTTGCCAATACCAAGCAAAAAGATGCTAGAACTAAAACAGCAACAGGCCAGAATTCCCGTTCAGCCCGTACTCGCAGTAAGTCGTCAGGCCGCAAAAAATCCTGATTTTTATCGGATTGGTACTAATTAAGTTGTTAGCTTAAGACAAAATATTTGTCTGCTTTCTAGCAAGTTGGTATGCAGTAAATAATAAAGCCTTTATTATTTGGCCTATAAAGGCTTTTATTAGCTACTTTCTCAGTGACAGCTTTAACCTGTATTCTTAAAATTTTTTTGTAATTCATGCTCAATGTTACAACAATTGTATGATAGGTTTTTATAAATATTCAGGTTTACTTATTTTTCTGGAAAAATAATATTAAAGGAATTGGGAGCCACTTGTATTTTTATTGAGTTATGAATGTTTTTAGGGTTTAAGCAGATATGTGTATTGTGCTCTTGCATTACATTATTTCGTATTAACACTGTATCTTAAAGTGCATACTTGTATTGGTTTTAATTATTTATTTTTCCTATTTTCTTACCGTGCCATGTTTATTAAGTAGTAATGGTTTTATTGATTGGTTATTGCCACGGATATCACGAAATAAAAAAACTGAAGCCTGTAATAACAGGCTTCAGTTTTTATTGGGTATTTATCTGTAATAGGTTAAATACTTTTCAAATATAGGCTGTATTCAAGCTTTACAGCTTATTTGTTTTTACCGGTAGCAGAAGCGATAGCCAGATTTTCGTTGCGATTCAAGGCAACGCTGGTAACGCCTTCAGGGAATACCAGATCAGACAGGTGACGGATTTCACCGGCACGGATGGTAGCAACGTCCAGCTCCAGTACAGCCGGAACGTTTTTCGGCAAGGCATTCACTTCTACGCTGGTAGCCAACAGGGACACACGACCACTCTGCAATTTTTCCGCTGGAGAAATAGCTGCATTCAACAGGTGCAATGGAACGCGAATGTTGATGGCTTTATTTGCATCAACAGCCTGAAAATCAATATGCTGTACCTGCTGTTTAAACGGGTGCATCTGGAAATCACGTACGATAACGTCGTAAGCTTTACCATTAACATCCAGCTTGATGATAGCAGTATGGAAAGATTCTTTTTCCAGTGCATACCATAAGGTACGATGATCTACAGTAATAGCTACTGGCTCGGTACCTTCGCCGTACAATACAGCCGGTACTTTGCCTTCGCGACGCAGGCGGCGGCTCGCACCAGTGCCCTGAGCTTCACGGATTTCTGCTTTAATTTCGTAAGACATAACTACTCCAAGGTTAAATGCCATCATCGGCCGCGACCAGCTTAAGATGGCTTGGGGGTATTAAGGGAGAAACATTGCTCCCGGGATGGCCACATCCTCATTAAAGAGATATGACACAGATTCTTCGTTGCTGATACGGCGTACAGTTTCTGCGAGTAAGCCGGAAATGCTTACCTGACGGATACGTTCACATTTCTGTGCAGCTTCTGATAATGGAATGGTATCAGTTACTACTACCTGATCGATTTCTGATGAGGCAATACGTTCGATTGCTGCGCCGGAAAATACCGGATGCGTGGCATAGGCCAGTACGCGTTCTGCGCCACGCTCTTTTAGTGCTGATGCAGCTTTACACAGGGTATTGGCGGTATCAATCATGTCGTCAATAATCAGACAGGTACGATTCTGGACTTCGCCAATAATGTTCATCACTTCGGCCACATTGGCTTTTGGCCGGCGTTTATCAATAATGGCTAAATCAGTACCCAGCGTTTTGGCCACAGCACGGGCGCGTACTACACCACCGATATCAGGGCTGACTACGGTCAGATTGTCAATGCGCTGTTTTTCAATGTCGTGCACCAGAATGGGGGTGGCATAGATATTGTCAACCGGAATATCAAAAAAGCCCTGAATCTGGTCGGCATGCAAGTCAACCGTGAGTACACGGTCAATACCGGCAGAATACAGCATATTGGCTACCAGCTTGGCGGAAATCGGCACCCGAACTGAGCGCGGACGGCGATCTTGGCGTGCATAACCGAAATAAGGTATGGCAGCGGTAATCCGGCCGGCAGAAGCACGTTTGAGCGCGTCGGCCATGGTGAGGATTTCCATTAAATTATCATTGGTTGGTGCGCAGGTAGGCTGTACGATAAATACATCGCGACCACGTACATTTTCCAGTAATTCAATTGCGATTTCGCCGTCTGAGAATTTTCCTACTGAGGCTCGTCCCAGAGAAATATCCAAATGTCTGGCTACGTTATTAGCCAGCTCCGGGTTTGCATTGCCGGTAAACACCATCAAACTGTCGTATGCTGCCATTTCTGTTGTACCTGAGTCCTGTTTAGGTTTGGTTTGGTTTGTATGAGGTAGATTAAACATTTAATCCAAGGCTTTCATATCACCACTGACGCTGGTGTATCTGTCATTTAAACAAGTGGGGAATATTAACCGGACAAAGTAGTTTTACTCTTCTTTCTCTCAGTCTTTATTCATTTACGCTGCTTTTAAATTCAAAAGCAATGACCACCGCTTTGAAAAAGATTTTCCAGTGTGCACTGGTTAGCTACAAGTATCAGGGCTGAAACAGATTTAATCAATGAATTTTGCTGATACCTGATAGCAGCATGGCAAAATAGTAACACTATTTTATTACTACGATTGAATCTGTATTGTGTTTTCAACCCCTCAACTGGTTTGCTTAGCACAAAAGTGAAAGCTGTTTATACATACTGTAACATCATTATGCCTGTGTGAAATCCAGTATACTGGTTTTCAATCCATCAGGCTGAACCGGTAAATTATATCACTTCTATCGATTTACACGTGCTCTTACGTAACAATTTGTCATTTACACATTAAATAAGCGTGTAAGTAAACTTACACGCTTATTTGAATTGGCTGGGGAGGTAGGATTCGAACCTACGCATACCGGAATCAGAATCCGGGGTCTTAACCACTTGACGACTCCCCAAAAGGGTTCACTGCTTAACTGCTCAATATGTGGCTGGGGAGGTAGGATTCGAACCTACGCATACTGGGATCAAAACCCAGTGTCTTAACCACTTGACGACTCCCCAATGCTTTTTGTATTAAGCAATTGGCTGGGGAGGTAGGATTCGAACCTACGCATACTGGGATCAAAACCCAGTGTCTTAACCACTTGACGACTCCCCAACAACACACATCATTGATAAAACGGATGCCTCGGTATCGAAGCAACACAATACGCCTGATGCGCGTGAGAAACTTTATTGTAAACAGCTTGTGCGGCACTCTCAGAATCAAATGACAAAAATACGCATGCACCAGAACCACTCATCATTGGTGAACCGTATTCAGCCAAAACATCAAATGCTGCTTTTACCGCTGGATACTCAGCAAAAACAACGCTCTGCATATCATTGCGCCAGTGCTGTCCTGCTTGAAAGTCTGGCATTATGCGTGGCTTGGAATCTCGTGTCAAGTCTTTATGTGCAAATATTTTCGGCGTACTAACGTGCACGGGCGGCTTGATAATCACATACCATTGTTTTGGCAGGAATATAGGACTTAAATCCTCACCAATACCACGAGCAAATGCACTTTGGCCAAAAATAAAAAATGGCACATCTGCGCCCAGTTGCACCCCCAGCTGCAATAGTTGTGTCTTATTTAGGTTAAGCTGCCATAAGCGATTGAGTGCCATTAACACTACTGCTGCATCTGCACTGCCCCCTCCTAATCCGCCACCGATGGGAATCTGTTTGTCCAGCCAGATGTCCACACCCTGCTGTGTTCCTGTATGGCTGCGTAGTAACTGTGCTGCACGTACGCACAAATCCTGCTCCGCCATGATACCGGCAACTGGTGTATTCAGTGTTATGGCACCATTACTGTTTACTCTGAGCCAGATTTGGTCATACAACGCTATCAGGGTAAAGATGCTTTCGAGTAAATGGTAGCCATCAGCACGCCGGCCGACGATGCGCAGATCAAGATTCAGCTTGGCTGGTGCCAGAAAGTGATGAGCATCGGCTGGTGGATATAAATTATTCATATTCTGCTAATTACTCAAATCAGGAAGTTTTTGACGCAATTCACATTGCGATGATGTCTGGCTGGCCGTATCTGTGTATTCATCAAAAACCAGTCTGATATCAAAACGCGCGTTATTTAATTGAACGACACGTGGATTACGGCTGCCATTTTGCAGCTGGCGCTGGATAATCCAGCCAGACTGTTTGAGCTTGCCATCTGGCAGTAACTGATAAGGTTCATCTGTAATCCAGTAACCCTGCACCCACTGATTCAGATGATCAAATGGCAGCGCAAAACCAAGCATACGCTGGCTTAATTCTTCTATGCTGGTGGCAGTGGTAATCTGCCCTTTGTTGTCTTCCGCAATTACTCCTGTGTTGTCACGACACAGAACACCTACGCTGTTACCCAATGGTGTTTTGACCTCAATGGTTTGTACTGTACCTAAATTCTGCCAGCTAAAGTTGGCATATGTACCTTTGCCTTGATCTTTGATAGCCAGCCTGCCGGAACTGTCAAAAGCGGAGACAGTATGTTCATGACCTGCCTGCCAGTCTGTGGCTGCGGTTATTTTTTTCGACACCAGGCTGCTACAGGCACTTAAGGCTAAGCTAAGGATAACTGTGGACACATAGAGGCGTTGCCTATGAAAAAATGAATACATTATTTTCCGTTGCGGTAACTGTGATGTGTTTATTGTAACGGTATTAACAGCAACTGTATGTACTCTGAGCTGTTAAACTTCTGCTTACAATCTGCATATAAATCAGTAGCTGCCGTTCACACAATATGTGTACGGCAGCTTTTTTTGCGATATCACCAGATAATCTGGCTGACAGATTAAATTAAGCCACTAGATTTACCAAGTCTATTTACTGGTCTGTGGCTGCGGGAGCAGACAAGCTGGCCGGATCGACAGCAAATTTTTTTAAAGTCTGCTGTAAAACTTTTTGGTCTGAATTTTTATTGGCCAGCCCTTGAGCCCAGATTTGCCGTGCCTGCTCTTGTTCACCCATTTGCCACAATACTTCACCCAGATGTGCTGCAACGGTACTTTCCGGTGATGCCTGATAAGCAGAGCGCAGGAGCGGTAAGGCTTTTTTTGGTTCACCATTAAGGTAATAGGCCCAACCCAGACTATCCTGAATCACCTCAGATTCTCCGTCTAGCTGATTTGCATGTTGCAGAATGGTTAGCGCTTCAGCCCAGTAACGTTTTGGCATATTGAGCATGGCATAACCCAGGTTATTCCAGCCATAAGCACTATCAGGTTTCAATTTAGTAAAGACACGAAAATCTTCTATTGCTTTTTTCGGCTGATTCAGATTTTCAGCATAAGCCACACCACGCATATACGTGATCAATTCCACAGATTTGCTGTCATGAGTGGTATCGACAAGCTGCTGCGCCTCTTTCAGATGCTGTGTCAGTTTACGTACATAAGCTTTTGGCTGAAGTATTTTACGGTCGATGTTAATTGAAAGAATAAGTACATCAATATTATCAAAAAATTCTGGTGCTTGTTGGCTCTGATTAATGCGCTGCAACCATTGCTGTGCTGCTGGTATGTTGTTTTGTTCTACTTCAATCAAGCCCATCAGACAGGCTTTATCGGTGGCAAATTTGTTATCTGTCACTTTATTTAACCATTCTCGTGCTTCAGCATTATTGTTATTTTTATAAAAATAAAATGCGGCCTGAAGTGCTGCTTCACTGCGCTGGCTAACATTACCTACTTGAATTGCCTTATTAATGTTATCGATAATAGCTGGTGTATTTGCCTTATTGACATCTAATGCACTGGCCTGTCGCAGATAAGAATCCGCATCCGCCTGAGCCATTTCTGTTTTTGCTGCTGTCAGGGGCAAGCTGGCTGGCTTGATTCCATGCTTGCTCAGAATCTGGCTCAGAACTTTATGCTCGCTTTTTTTATTAAGCCAGCCCTGAGCCCATATCTGGCGAGCCTCGTTTTCACGTCCCAGTTGCCAGTAAACTTCACCCAGATGGGCAGCTACTTCACTTTCAGGCTGATGCTGATAGGCATATTCAAGTAAAGGCAGGGCTTTCTCTGCATCACCATTGAGAAAATAAGCCCAGCCCAAACTGTCATTGACAGCCGGAGACTGGCTGCTTAGGGAATAAGCCTGTTCCAGTAATTTCTGGGCTTCTGGCCAGTTGGCTTTAGGCATGCTCAGCAGGGTATAACCCAGTGCATTGAGACCCTCCACCTGATTAGGCCTCATCCTGACATAGCGGCGCATGTCTGCCACGGCTTTTGCCGGCTCATTAAGTTTATCTGCATATAATAGCCCGCGCAGCAGTAATAATGGCGGAACATCCAGTTCCTGTGTTTTGGCATCGCCCTGCTCGGCTTTCGCCAGCATTCTGTTGAGGTATTGCTCATACTGACGGTTTGTAAGCGAGGAGCCGTTTATAAAGGTTTGCAGACGCAGCAAATCTCTGGAATTGAAAAATGTGCCCTGTTTATTGGTAGACTGAGCTTTATTCAGCCATTTTTGCGCTGCTGCCCAGTGTTCTTCTTCGGCATCCAATGAGCACATCATGAGTGCCTGATCAAAGGCAAACTTCGGATCATCTGCTTTTGCTGCCCATAAACGGGAAGCAGATAAATTATGCTCATCATAATAGCGCATGGCTACCATCATTGCCACTTTACTGCGCTGATTGCGATTACCCAGTTCGGCGATTTTCTCTGCGTACGAAGCAATGGTAGCTGTGTCTGCTTTCTGGCTGACGGCCAGATAAGCGGCCTGTAAATACAGGTCTGCACTTTTACTTTTGGCCAGTAATGGCTGCAGGGTTTGATATGCTTGCTGCAATTTGTTATTTTTAATCAGTAATTCTATATAAAGACTTTGCCATTTAGCTGGCATGGTATCCACGCCAGTTTGCTGATAAAAATCCAGCAGGTATTGTGGCTGTTTGAGATTGATCAGATTCAGGGTGAGCTGAGTGGCCGGAAAGATATCGGTATCCAGACGAAGCAGCGATTGTAATGCTTTGATGGTTTGCTCTTCATGAGCACCAGTTACGCCATAGATGGCATCTGCAATCAATGCTTCCGCCATTTCGGGATGCAGAACTGCCTTTTTGTGAATTGGAGCATTCAGTTCATCAGTGGCATTCAGATTGTTTAAGCGCAATTGTGCCAGTTTTAAAAACAGCCGGCGCAGCTGATAATCATTGACATGAGACAGAACTGCATCTGTATTTTTCAGCACTTGCGGCACATCATTTTTTGCTATGGCCAGTTCCCACATCAGGCGCTGTCTGGCTGGTGTTTCAGTTGGTTCGATTTGCTGCCAGCGATCAGCAATGGTTTGCGCCTCTGTAATTTTATTGGCACCCAGTGCCATTTCCATGGCTCGCTCTGCTACTTCTGGTTCCTGCGTATGTTCGAGCATGCGCATGTCTGCTGCCAGAGCCTTATCGGTTTTGCCCTGCGAATAGGTAAGTTCGCTGGCAAACAGGGTAAAAATGTCATTGGCACGTCCGGCAATGGCCAGACGCCGTTGCAGGGATGCGGCATCATCTGGTGCGGTAAGCTGACTTACGCGTTCAATTTTGGTTTGAATCAAAGGTACGGATGTCTGCCGCTCCTGAGTACTATTTGCATTGGCCATACTTGCAGCCATTAAACTCAGAACAATCGGGGTAATGCGATGAATCCAACGAGGCATTAAACTTCTCCATGTATGCTGATCAGTTGTCGTATACACTGACTCATGAACAAATAACAATTCTGTACCGGCACAGGCAGATTTTTACTAACTTCTGTTGAGATAGCTGCCTTAGAAATGTCTGCTACCCATTTAAAGACTAAATTATTGGGGTAAAATAGTTTGCTACTTTAACACAGACATTTTTAACTGCGCATGACTTATGCCAATTTTATCTGGTTATAGCCTGCACAACTTGTGCTTTCAAATTTATTTTCACGATGCTATTGTATCGATTTTATTCTGGATTTTATCATTAAATTATGCCTGAACTTCCTGAA
The DNA here is from genome assembly GCF_013344965.1 of Snodgrassella sp. ESL0253. Lineage (NCBI taxonomy): Bacteria > Pseudomonadati > Pseudomonadota > Betaproteobacteria > Neisseriales > Neisseriaceae > Snodgrassella > Snodgrassella sp. ESL0253. Next base: position 20,984 of record NZ_JAAEDQ010000005.1, read on the forward strand.
GTAGAAACCACTCGGCGTGGAATTGCTCCTTTTATTGTGAATCAGACTGTTTCACAAGTAGAAGTGCGTCAACCGCGTTTGCGCTGGCCGGTGATGGATAATCTTGGCTCACAGCTTGAGGGTGAAAAGGTTTTATCAGTTAAACGACGGGCTAAATATCTGTTAATCGAGCTGGCTTCTGGCACATTAATCATTCATCTGGGCATGTCTGGCAGTTTGCGGGTCTTTACTGATTTCAGTGCGCCGCCTGTGCAAAAGCATGATCATGTGGATATTGTTTTTACTAATGGTACTTTGCTGCGTTTTCATGACCCCAGACGCTTTGGGGCTGTGTTATGGTTTGTTGGCCTGATTGAGCAGCATCCATTACTGGTTAATCTGGGACCAGAACCACTAAGCACGGATTTTGATGCTGACTATCTACAGCAAAAACTGGCTAAACAGAAACGTGCGATTAAGTTAGCAATCATGGATAATAAAACGGTTGTTGGAGTAGGCAATATTTATGCCAATGAGGCACTATTCCGCACCGGCATTCATCCGGCCACCACGGCCATGCATTTGGACAAAATGCAGGTTAGCGCGCTGACTGAAGCAATCAAACAGATATTGCAGGAAGCGATTGGTGCCGGGGGCAGCACCCTGCGCGATTTTGTGAATAGTGCTGGTCATAGTGGCTATTTTCAGCTACAGCATGATGTATATGGGCGAGCAGGAGAGCTGTGCCGGCAATGCGGGCATCCGATTGAGAAAATGGTTTTGGGTCAACGCAGCAGTTTTTACTGTCCCCAATGCCAGCGATAATGATAAATAACAATGACAAAATCAGAACATACTTCTTTGCTTACCCGCTGTGCGCGTATTTTCAAACTGGCTCTATGGTTGAGACAAACCATCAGGCGTGTAAAGCGCTTCAAGAATTTAAGCGCCACTGAGTGTAATAATGAATTAATTTCAATTGCGCACAATTTACTGCATGTACTGCACATAAAAGTAAAACCTGAACAGGCTGTACCAGATACCGCCAGCATGCCATGGTTAACTGTTGCCAACCATGTTACCTGGCTGGATATTTTTGTATTGATGGCCTATATTCCCGGTGGCTTTATTGCCAAAGAAAGTATCAAGTCGTGGCCGGTATTGGGTAAATTGGTCACCAATGGGGGCACGGTTTACATTAACAGGCTGTCGCGGCAGGACATTAATCCAGTAATCAAAGCTATAGTACAGGCACTGCAAGAAGGAAAAAATGTGCTGTTTTTTCCAGAAGCCTATACATCCGAAGGTTTAACTATGCTACCGTTTAAAGCTGCTTTGTTTCAGGCAGCCATTGATGCCGACAGGCCAGTAATGGCTGTAGCAATACGCTATTATGATTCTCAGGGACAGCGCACGCCTAAAGTAGCCTTTGCCGGCAGAACCACCTTACTGCGCAGTCTGTGGAATATTGTTTCCCTGCCGGAAATCATGGTGAAAGTTGATTTTGCTGCTTTACTGAACACTGCTGATAATAAAATTACTGACCGTTTCAGCCTGAAAACTCAGGCCGAAGATTTTATTCAGACCAAAGTACTCAGCGATAGCCCGATAACATCCACAGCATCGGCAGAAAGTGCATCCTCTCAATAACCATGGACTGATATTTAATTCAGAAATAAATTATCTTAATCTATGGTGATAAACGCTGTTTAATCCACAAGTTATTTTGTAGTTCATACTGGATACGGTCATGTAAACGGCTTGGCCGCCCCTGCCAGAATTCAATCAGTTCAGGCTGTACGATATAGCCACCCCAATGAGGTGGCCTCGGTACATTCAGCAAATATTTTGCGCTCAGTTTTGCCGCTCGTGCCATCAGCTCGGTTTTGCTACTGATAACGGTACTTTGTTCACTTGCCCATGCACCGATACGGCTGCTATATGGCCGAGAATGAAAATATGCATCGGAATCGGCTGCGGGTAATGGCTGCACCACTCCTTCCACTCGTACCTGTCGCTCCAGTTCCGGCCAGAAAAATGTGAGTGCCGCATAGGGATGCTGGCTTAAAGCGCGGCCTTTGCGGCTATGATAATTGGTAAAGAATACAAAGCCGTGAGCTGTTACTTCTTTTAACACCACAATGCGCGCATTGGGGCGGCCATGCTGGTCAACTGTAGCGATATTCATGGCAGTGGGTTCATTCACTTTGGCATGCATGGCTGCCGTTAGCCACTTTTGGAACTGTTCCAGCGGGTTGGCACAGCAATCGGCCTCATTGAGTGACTGTTTGCTGTAGTCCTGACGAATATCGTGCAAATCCAGATTATTCATAGTATTTATTCTTGCATGCGAAAAATTTATTTATACTGCCACCAGATCTGATTAGCTGCTTTTTCGACACCAATAGCGTATAATTGACCACTTTAACCGCTTTTATTTAATCAGAATGTAAAGTCTGGTTAGTAATCATCCTACCCGCGGTAGCGGGCAAACGCAAATTACTTCAGGTAACATGTCTTTAACCGTTATCGGACTCAATCACCAAACTGCCCCTGTTTCTGTGCGTGAACGTTTGGCCTTTCCGGCTATCATGCTGGCGGAAGCCTTAACTGCGCTTGGCAGTGAGACGGAAATTGCGGAAGCGATGATTTTGTCTACCTGTAACCGTACAGAAATCTACTGTATTGGTGACGCAGCCACAGTAATACACTGGCTATCCGGCTACCATCAATTACCACTGGCTGAATTTTCGCCCTATTTATACCAGTTCCATGACAAAGATGCTGTGCAGCATGCCTTTCGGGTAGCATGTGGTCTGGATTCAATGGTTCTGGGTGAACCGCAGATTCTGGGACAATTGAAAGAAGCCGTGCGTACAGCGCGTAGCCAGCATACGTTACACCAGCATCTGAACGCGTTATTTGAGAAAACCTTTGCCGCAGCAAAAGAAATTCGCAACGAAAGTGCAGTTGGTGAAAATTCGGTGTCTATGGCTGCTGCCGCAGTAAAAATGGCTGCCCAGATTTTTCCTGATATTTCTGCATTGAATGTCTTGATGGTGGGCGCCGGTGAAATGATTGAGCTGGTGGCCACTTATTTTGCCGCTGAACATCCGCAGCGCCTGACGGTACTCAACCGTACACTGGCGCGGGCACAGGAATTATGCAGCAAGCTGAATGCAGAAGCGGATGCACGCATTTTAACTGCTTTGCCTGAAATTCTGGCTGAATACGATGTAATTGTTTCTTCTACTGCTAGCCCATTTCCGGTTATCGGCAAAGGGCTGGTAGAACGTGCGCTCAAGCAGCGGCGCGGCATGCCGATGTTTTTGCTCGACCTGGCCGTACCACGCGATATTGAAGCAGAAGCTGGCGAACTGAACGATGCCTATCTGTATAGTGTCGACGATATGGTCAATATTGTGCAGCACGGTCAGGCTGCACGGCAGCAGGCTGCTGCTGCTGCTGAAAAGATGGTTGCCAGCAAGGTAGCTGAATTTATTGCCTGGCAACAAACCCGCAGCAGCGTGCCTTTAATCTGTGCATTGCGCACTCAGGGAGAAGAACTGCGGTGCAAGGCTGTAGCCAAAGCGCTGCGCCGGTTACGCAAAGGCACATCTATTGAGGAGGTGTTGCAACGTTTAAGCCACGAACTGACCAACAGTCTCTTGCATGCACCGACCAGAGCATTAAATAAAGACAGCCGGCAGCACCCTGAACTGGCTGAAGCCATCAGCCTGATTTATCACCTGCACGGCCAGAATCGGCAGCGTTAGCACGTTATTCAGCATCCAGCTTCCATTACACCTGTCCAACTTAGCTTCAATTGACTACTAACTTATTTTAATACGGAACACCAGATGAAACCTTCATTGATAAACAAGTTACAGCACCTGACTGAGCGTCTGGAAGAAGTAACCGCTTTGCTGGCTTCTCCTGACGTCACCAATAATATTGACGAGTATCGTCGCCTGACCCGTGAACATGCCGAACTCACTCCTGTGGTAGAAACCTACCGCCAGTATACGCAGGCAGAAACCGATCTGTCGGCAGCAGAAGAAATGCTTGCAGACCCTGAATTAAAAGAATTTGCAGCCGAGGAAATCAGCAACGCACGAAGCCAGATTGCACAACTGGATAGTGAACTGCAAAAACTGCTGCTACCAAAAGATGAAGATGACGATAAAAATATTTTTATTGAAATCCGTGCTGGTACCGGTGGCGATGAAGCAGCTCTGTTTGCCGGTGATTTGCTGCGCATGTACACCCGCTTTGCCGAACGCATGGGCTGGCAGGTAGAAATTGTCTCTGCCAGTGAAAGCGATCTGGGTGGCTATAAGGAAGTCATTGCGCGTATTGCTGGTATGAATGTTTACAGCCAGCTCAAGTTTGAATCCGGCGGACATCGGGTTCAACGCGTACCCACCACCGAAAGTCAGGGCAGAATTCATACTTCTGCCTGCACTGTTGCCATCATGCCCGAAGCTGATGAAGTAGCCGAAGTACAATTAAATCCCAATGATTTACGTATTGATACCTTCCGTGCTTCCGGTGCCGGTGGCCAGCATATTAATAAAACGGACTCAGCAGTGCGGATTACCCATCTGCCTACCGGAATGGTGGTGGAGTGTCAGGATGGCCGTTCTCAGCATGCCAATAAGGCACAGGCTATGCGTGTACTCGCCTCTCGTCTGTATGAACAACAGAAACATGCGGCACAAGCCAAAGAAGCGGCGGAACGCAAAAGCCTGATTGGTAGTGGCGACCGCAGCGAACGCATCCGTACCTACAATTACCCGCAAGGCCGGGTAACAGATCATCGCATTAACCTTACCCTGCACAAACTAGACTTTATTATGGACGGCGATTTAAGTGAACTGACACAGGCGCTGATTGCTGAGCATCAGGCTCAACAACTGGCACTGCTGAGTAATGCCAGCTAAAGCAGTTACAAAAAGCTGTTCTGGACACCAGAACAGCTTTTTAGTTTACATCCCCGGCAGCCATGAATTAAGGCTGCTGCCATAGAATAAAAACCAGATTGCAGCAATGGCGAGCACAATGCCAGTGGCATTCAAACCATTAATTTTTTCTTTAAACACAAAAGCGCCAATAATGGTAGCCAGCGTAATCACCCCCAGATTCATGCCAGCAAACACCAGCGATGGATCCTGCTGAAACTGTTGATGGGCACGGATATAAAAAAGAATATTGGCAAAGTTCAGACCGCCTAATAATAAACCGGCCAGAATACTGGCTACATTCCAGACCGTTCTGCGCAAACACAGATAACCTGTAATCAGAATAGCAGCCAGAATAAATGTCACCTGTAAAGTTGGTGCAAAGGCCGTCCCACTTTTGGCCATCTGTTTAAACAGAATATCTGTTGTACCGTAACATAGCCATACGCCGAACAAATAGCCAGCAGTACTGAAAAAACCACCCTGTCCCTTACCTTTAGCAGGATTCTGCCGGTACAGTAGTGTTAGCAGTGCCATCAGAGCCAGCGCAATACCAATAATCTTGTTGCTACTCAGGTTTTCACCAAAAAATACGAATGCAGCCACAATAGGCAAAAACAGTGACAGGCGCTGTGCTGCATCGGTTTTAACCATCCCGGCCTGCTCAATAGCCCGCCCCAGCACAATAAAGCCTAGCGGCAAACCAATCCCCAGTGCCAGAAAAATAATCCAGTGACTTGTGTACATATGCCAGTTAGCAAAATCCGGGCGCAGAAAAAACCAGTTGCACAATGCAGCTACCGGATAATTAACCGCTACAGCCTGAGCAATATTTACCCCGTTTCTGCGCGCCAGTTTTAATAATACTGAGACCGAAACACTACACAAAATACTAATAATTAAGAAATGCATTTCCCCTCCTAAAACAAAATAAATTTAGGCCTGCTTAGCCTGTTATTCAGGAATTTAAAAATCAAAATCCGCCTGTATCCATAATTGCGCCATCAGCCTGTCTCCACCCTCACCTGTTTGCTTAGCCTGCCATAATAGCTGTTCCAGCTTGCGCCGGCGCAAGACACATAAACGCAGCACATGCTGCTTCTGTGTATCAGATAAACGCAACCAGTGTAGACGCTCATCCCGGCTGCGCAGACAGCCCTTGCAATAGCCCTTGTGATTACTTTCGCACACACCACGGCAAGGGCTCGGAATAACAAAAAATTCTAACTGTTCCATCGCTCAGATTCCTGTGAGCCACAACAGTGCAGCGATAGTAACCAATCTCTGCGCCTGCCGGCCATAGGTAGATAAGGCAAACAATAACTGTGGTGCATACTCTGGCATAAATCAGCCACTTTAGCACAGATAGACAGTCTGATTTTGCTAAATATTCCACGAAAACCAGAGTAAATGTTATAATTCAAGGTTAATTTACCATCCAAATAGCAAATACAACTAGGTTACACACTCCCATGAGTAAAAAAATTCGTAATATTGCCATTATCGCACACGTCGACCACGGCAAAACCACACTGGTAGACCAGTTATTGCGCCAGTCCGGTACTTTCCGTGCCAATCAGCAGGTAGACGAACGGGTGATGGATAGCAACGATCTGGAAAAAGAGCGTGGCATTACCATTCTGGCTAAAAATACCGCCATCGAATATGAAGGCTTTCACATCAATATCGTTGATACCCCGGGACACGCTGACTTCGGTGGTGAAGTAGAACGTGTACTGGGCATGGTGGACTGCGTACTACTGCTGGTAGACGCACAGGAAGGCCCGATGCCGCAAACCCGATTTGTGACCAAAAAAGCACTGGCACTGGGGCTGAAACCTATCGTGGTTATCAACAAAATTGATAAACCAAGTGCCCGTCCAAGCTGGGTTATCGATCAGACTTTTGAATTGTTTGACAAACTGGGCGCTACTGACGAACAGCTCGACTTCCCCATTGTATACGCTTCCGGCCTATCCGGCTTTGCCAAATTGAATGAAGAAGACGAATCCAGCGACATGCGCCCGCTGTTTGATACCATACTGAAATACACTCCCGAACCATCAGGTGATGCGGATAAACCACTGCAATTGCAGATTTCCCAGCTTGATTATGATAACTACACTGGCCGCTTGGGTATTGGCCGTATTCTGAACGGGCGTATTAAACCCGGTCAGGTAGTGGCTATCATGAATGAAGATCAGCAGATTGGTCAGGGACGGATTAACCAGTTACTTGGTTTCAAGGGTTTGGAACGTATTCCTCTACAGGAAGCTGAAGCGGGCGATATTGTTACCATTTCCGGTTTGGAAGACATTGGTATCGGCGTCACCATTGCCGACCGTGAACAGCCTCAGGGTTTACCCATGCTTAGCGTGGACGAGCCTACACTGACCATGGATTTCATGGTTAACACCAGCCCGCTGGCTGGCACCGAAGGCAAATTTGTCACCAGCCGCCAGATTCGCGAGCGTTTGCAAAAAGAATTGCTTACCAACGTGGCTTTGAAAGTTGAAGACACCGCTGATGCAGATGTTTTCCGTGTTTCCGGCCGTGGTGAACTGCACCTGACCATTCTGATTGAAAATATGCGTCGCGAGGGCTATGAGCTGGCGGTTGGTAAACCCCGTGTGGTTTTCCGCGAAATTGACGGCGTAAAATGCGAGCCATACGAAAATCTCACCGTAGATGTGGAAGACAACACTCAGGGCGCGGTAATGGAAGAATTGGGTCGCCGTCGTGGTGAACTAACCAATATGGAAAGTGATGGCAAAGGACGCACCCGTCTGGAATACCGCATTCCTGCGCGTGGCCTGATTGGTTTTCAGGGTGAATTTATGACCATGACCCGCGGCCAAGGCCTGATGAGCCACGTATTTGACAATTATGCACCGGTTAAAGCTGAAATACCCGGCCGCCGCAATGGTGTATTGGTATCGCAGGAACAGGGTGACGCCGTGGCCTATGCCTTATGGAATCTGGAAGACCGTGGCCGCATGTTCATCAATCCGGGCGAAAAAATCTACGAAGGCATGATTATTGGCATTCACAGCCGTGACAACGATCTGGTAGTCAACCCGCTGAAAGGCAAAAAACTGACCAATGTCCGTGCCTCTGGTACAGACGAAGCAGTACGCCTGACGCCACCGGTACTGATGTCTTTGGAAGCTGCGGTCGAGTTCATTGATGATGATGAACTGGTAGAAATCACCCCACAAACCATTCGCCTGCGTAAACGTTACCTAAGCGAGCAGGAACGGCGCAAACACTTTAAAAAACTGGATTAATTCTGGTTATTTATCTAAAAACAGGCAGCTTTTACGGGCTGCCTGTTTTTAGATTAGTGTAAATATGCAGATAAACAAAGCTTTTGTCTTTAAAATAAATCACTCTATAAAGTTTGCATTTGCCAAGATACAACATGAGCAAAAACATCAGCAAAATAATATAGCTCCATATGTCATTAATTATTTCAGACAATCTCTTAGCTCTAAAATCCAAAGCCAATATACAAATACCATTTCAAACTGCTAAAATTACCAATTGCTAACTCTCAGATTACATATTTTTTATTTTCACAACAAAAATTTCTCTTGTTTGTGAAAACAGCATCCCCCATCTCAACATTCGTTATTTCGTTTTTCGTAAGGACTAATTTGCCATGACCGCAGTATTGGTGATACTGGCTATTGTTTTATTGCTTATCGGCCTGTTAGGCACATTCATGCCCGCCTTGCCCGGATTGCCCTTAATGTTCGGTGGTGTCTGGTTACTGGCGCTAAGCAGCAATTACCAGATAATGGGTGCAGGAACATTGATTAGTCTGGGTATTTTAACCATACTGGGCTGTGCCATGGATTATATGGCCGGCATGCTGGGAGCCAAACACAGCGGCGCGAGCAGAAAAGCTATTTGGGGATCGTTTATTGGTGCCATTATAGGTATGTTTTTTGCTCTGCCCGGCATGATACTTGGCCCCTTGCTGGGTGCAGCCGCTGGCGAATTTGTAGCCAGACGTAATCTGGTGGCCGCTGGTAAAGTGGGATTTGCTACGGTTATCGGCTTGGTCCTTGGCGTAGTAGCCAAAATTGGCTGCGCATTCGCCATGCTGATAACCATTGCTGTTATGTATCTGTATTCATTATATTGATGCCGTCTGTGTTCTCGCAAAAAAATTGTGGCTACGGTATCTGAACGAGTACTGTAGCCATTTATCCGCTTTCCTATACCTGTTCAGACCCATCTGGATGTAATTGCCTGTCAGTACAGGCTTGTCTTATCATAGCTTGCCCATAAGTATTGACAATCAAATTAATTATTACCTGTAAAACTGAAATTATGCCCGCTGTTACCCATTTTGCATTGCCTAAAGTCAGTCAGACTGTATTCTGGCCAGATTTAAACGCTGGTAGCTTGCCATTGCTGCTCAGCGAACATTTACCAGAAAAAAAACTGAAAATCATTCTGACTGCCGATGCTGAGCAGGCCATTCGCATTCAGTCAGCCTGGCAGTTTTTCGATCCGTCAGCACGGATAGTATTTTTTCCCGACTGGGAAACCTTACCCTATGAACATTTTTCCCCTCATCAGGAACTGGTATCCGAACGCCTCAGTACCTTATGGCAATTAAAAAATGGGCTGGTTGATGTTTTACTCCTGCCTCTGGCCACAGCAATGCAAAAAATTGCGCCGCCTTCATTTCTGCTGGGCCGCACTTTCTGGCTGAAAGCTGGTCAGCAATTGGACGTAGATGCACTTAAGCATAGCCTGATTGAAGCTGGTTACAATCATGTTACGCATGTTGTGGCAACAGGTGAATTTGCTACTCGTGGCGGTATTCTGGATATTTTCCCTATGGGTAGCGATATACCGTTTCGACTGGATTTATTCGATAACGAAATTGATACCATTAAAACCTTCGATGCTGACAGCCAGCGCACATTAACCAGTGTAAATGAAATCCGCCTGCTACCTGCCCATGAATTTCCTACCGACAGCGATGCACAAAAAATCTTTCGCAGCCGCTTTCGTGAAGAAATCAGCAGCGATGCCCGCAAGGCCACTGTTTATACCGCGGTATCCGAAGGCCATTTCGGAGCAGGTGTTGAATACTACCTGCCTTTATTCTTTGAAGAAGAATGTGTCAGCATTTTTGACTACATCAATGCAGACGCCATTCTGGTTTGTCTGGGTGATATACATAATGAAGCCGCCCGTATCTGGCAAGACGTTAAACAGCGTTATGCCTTGGCACAGGGCGATCCGGCCTATCCGCCTCTGGCGCCCAGTTACCTGTATTTGAGTGAAGACCAGTTTGGCGCACGCATTAAATCTTACCCACGTCTGGTACCTCAATTAAGCGAAGATAATATTTATGCCCTGCCCCGTGTCGCTGTTGACCGTCAGGCAGACGACCCACTGCATGCATTGAAAATTTTCCTGCAACAACATTCTTACCGGGTGCTGATTTGCGCTGAAAGCCTCGGACGGCGTGAAACCATGTTGAATTTCATGCGCGAGTATAATTTACAACCTAACGTCGTAAACGGCTGGCAGGATTTTCTCAACAGCACCACCAGCCTGTGCCTGACAATTGCGCCATTAAGTTATGGCTGCCTGTTACCAGAACAACAACTGGCCATCATTACTGAAGCTGATTTATACCAGTATATTGTGCGCGGCCGCCGTACACGACGCAAACACAGTGCTGTTTCCGACGGCATGCTGCGCGATTTAGCTGAAATCAAAATTGGCGACCCAGTCGTTCACGAACAGCATGGTATCGGTCGCTATCAGGGACTGGTTACACTGGATTTGGGCGAAGGCGCCAGTGAAATGATGCTACTGGAGTATGCTGAGGGTTCACAGCTATACGTGCCTGTTGGCCAGCTACATTTGATTTCACGTTATGCAGGCAATGCCCATGAAAATATCAGCTTGCACAAACTCGGCCATGGTGCCTGGGATAAAGCGCGCCATAAAGCGGCTGAAAAAGCTCGCGACACTGCCGCAGAGCTGCTAAATCTTTATGCCCAGCGAGAAGCCCAGCAAGGACACCGTTTCAGTTTGAATGAAATGGATTATCAGGCCTTTGCCAATGGCTTTGGCTATGAAGAAACCGAAGATCAGGCGGCTGCAATTGCTGCCACCATTAAGGATTTATGCGCTGAAAAACCCATGGACCGGCTTATTTGCGGCGATGTAGGCTTTGGTAAAACCGAAGTAGCCTTACGCGCAGCCTTTGTTGCCGCCATGGCTGGTAAACAGGTAGTGGTTCTCGCGCCAACAACATTGCTGGTAGAGCAACATGCACAGAATTTTGCTGACCGCTTTGCTGATTTTCCCATTAAAGTGGCACAGCTATCCCGTTTTAATACCAGCAAGCAGACACAGGCTACGCTGGCCGGTCTAGCTGATGGCACAGTAGACATCGTAATTGGTACACACAAGTTGGTACAACCAGATGTACATTTTAAAAATCTGGGGCTGGTTATCATAGATGAAGAACATCGTTTCGGAGTACGTCAGAAAGAACAGTTGAAACGTTTGCGCGCTAATGTCGACGTACTTACCCTCACCGCCACACCTATCCCACGGACATTGAGCATGGCACTGGAAGGTTTGCGTGATTTTTCACTCATAACCACAGCGCCCAGCCGCCGTCTGGCGGTGAAAACTTTTGTTCGTCCTTTTAGTGATGGTTTGATACGCGAGGCTGTAATGCGTGAACTGAAACGTGGCGGTCAGGTTTTTTTTCTGCATAATGAAGTAGATACTATAGCCAACAGCTATGAAAGACTGAGTACCTTACTGCCCGAAGCACGCATTGGTATTGCTCACGGTCAATTACGTGAACGTGAGCTTGAACAGGTGATGCGCGATTTTCTCCAGCAGCGTTATAACATTTTACTGTGCTCAACCATTATCGAAACTGGAATTGATATTCCCAATGCCAATACCATTATCATCGAACGGGCAGATAAATTCGGCCTTGCTCAGCTACACCAGCTACGCGGCCGCGTAGGCCGTTCCCATCATCAGGCCTATGCTTATTTACTGGTACCGGAAGCGATGACTAAAGATGCGCAGAAACGTCTGGAAGCCATTGAAATGGCCGATGATTTGGGCGCAGGCTTTACTCTGGCCATGCAGGATCTGGAAATCCGTGGTGCAGGTGAAATTCTGGGCGAAGGACAGTCGGGTGAAATGATTCAGGTAGGCTTCACTCTGTATACTGAAATGCTGAAACAGGCTGTACGTAACCTGAAAAAAGGCCGCGAACCTGATCTGGATGCGCCATTGGGTATCACCAGTGACATCAAGCTGCATAGCCCTGCTTTACTGCCAGAAAGTTACTGCCCCGATATTCATGCCCGTCTGGTGCTTTATAAACGTCTGGCCAGCTGCGAAACCGAAGCTGAGATAGATCAGATACACGAAGAACTCATCGACCGCTTCGGCTTGCCCGAACCGGCTGTATCTACTCTGATTGCCAGCCACCATCTGCGCATTGAAGCAGCCGGTCTGGGCATCGATACCATTGATGCCAGCAGTGAAACCATTACGTTTACCTTTGGCAAGCATCACCGTATCAATCCGGCAACGATTGTGGCTATTATGCAAAGTGACAAAAACTACCGTCTCGTTGGTGCAGACAAACTCAGGGTGAATATTGCGATTGAAGATGTTATGCAACGCGTACAGATAATTAAAAACATCATGAAGCAGCTTGCTGTCGATATGGCTAAATCAGACTGATAATAAAACCTTCTATAATTTCACCATAAAATTAGCGGTAATACAGCCCAGGCTGTATTACCGCTAATTAGTATTATCTAAGCAGACTGGCAGCGTAACAGGTATTAGCCACAAGTAGATTTCAGCTCACCTTATCCAGTGCAAACAGCTCAGTACCATGCTGTTTTAGCCATAAACGCGCATTAACTGTATCGGCTGTATATTCGGCCACCATCGCCCAGAATGCCTTACCATGATTGGCATGACGCAAATGGCAGAGCTCATGAATGCAGACATAATCCACCACAAAAGCAGGTGCACCAATCAAGCGCCAATTTAAGCGGATACCGGTACGTCTGCGGCACACCCCCCAAAAAGTACGCGCCTGACTTAAAGCCATTGCAGCCGGTTGCAATTGCATTACCTGAGCCCAGTATTGCAAGCGCGATAATAATTCAGTTTGAGCATGCTGCTTTAGCCATGCACTCAAAGCCTCATGCGGTAATTGTGCAGCCGCCAGTGGCAACAAAAATCCCTGCTGTGCATGCCATTGCACACAAGTAAGCACAGCCACCAGCGTATAAGAATAAGTCTGGCCACGAAACCAAATATATGCGGGTAAAGCCGTTGAGATTTGTACCGCCTGTTGCCACAACTTCTTAATAGAAGGTTCATGAGCACTTAACCATTGATACAAAGACTTCATCGATACAAATGGTGGTACATTGATATCCAGCAAATCGCGCGAAGCTGTACGTACAATAATATTTTTCCGCGCAGTACGTCGCAGTTTCAGTCTGATGGCACAGCCATCCGCAGTTGTATGAATAAACACCGACATAACAACTAATCTGTCACAACCCTGTAAAAAATAACTTCGTTATAGACTACTATTTTTACATACCAATACACAAACCCATTTATTCTGTTTTGTGTACAACCACATCAAACTAGAATCAGCCGAAAAAAGCAATTTAACAATTGGCCATCAGACTGGTTTTTTATGAATAAAAGAATATTTTGTTTGGCAATTTGATGACAGGCACTCAAGCTTAACAGCTATATATTACCGTCATTACCAATAAATTCATAATCACCTGAAAGAATGACAATATTAACCCTGAGTTTGTCTGTAGCAATAAAACAGTAGTTTTTACCACTATGCATAATAGCCACAATCGTAGCCGGATTGATACGGTGATGCTTCAAAGGTAAACGTAATGATTTTACTGCTGGCATCACAGTATCAATGCCCAGACTAGCTGCTTTGATGCGTAGATGATGATGGCTGGCAATCAGACAAGACGTTAATGCTGCAATACCGGAGTGGGCGTTTGCGGGTTTTGCGGTGCGAACGGGCCAACACCCTGAATCTTAATCTGCTGGTCTTCTATCCACTGTTCACACAGTTTGATTAATTCTTCTGGCGTGTGTGCGATTTCATAATGAATCGGTGCACCAATCACTACGGTTACTTTACCCGGATATTTCAAAAAAGAATCCTTAGGCCAGAATTCGCCGCTATTTAAGGCCACTGGCACCAGATTCATATGCAGCATCTGAGCCATACGCGCTGCCCCTTTTTTATAATGCCCGCGGTATCCGGGTTTAATCCGTGTACCTTCCGGAAAAATACAAATCCACATCCCTTTTTGACGGCATATTTTACCCTGACTGATAATCTGAGCATTCGCAGCTTTCGGATTATTGCGGTCAATACCTATTGTGCCGCGCCATTTCAGTGCCCAGCCAAATATCGGAATGCGGAAAAGCTCACGTTTGGCAACAAAGGCCAGATCAGGAAAAAAGCAAAGCATGGCCAGGGTTTCCCAGCCAGACTGATGTTTACAGCATACAATACTCGGCTCATGCGGAATATTCTCCCGGCCAATTACTTCATATTTCAAGCCAATAACGTGCTCCAGCATCCAGAACAGCACTTTTGCCCATGCGGTAGTTGTCCATGTAATACCTTTGGGAATAAGCATGGAAATAATAACTACCACCAGCCATACCAGCGAAAATACACATAAACAAAACCAGTAAATTAAATTACGTAACAACAACATGTTATATTATTCCTCGGCTGCCTTTTCAGCCTGTGTGCGACAAAATTTGGCAAAATCCAGCAAATCGTCATACACCTGTGTATCATCCGGCAAAGTCTCCATTTTCAGCGTTTCTTTGCCTTTTCCTGTTAACACAAGCACCGGATGTCCGCCAATTGCTGCGATTGCCTGCATATCGCGAATGCCATCCCCTACCAGCCAGGTATTTTCAGCCTTCATATGCAAACGGTCGAGAATGTCCAACAACAAACCCGGTTGGGGCTTGCGGCAGTTACATTTGGCATTATTGGTATGCGGGCAAAACCAGACTCCGCTCAGGCGGCCACCGGCTTTCTGAATATGGGTATGCATTTTGCCATGTACTTCATTAAGCTCCTGCATACTCACCTGATCGCGTCCGATTCCAGACATATTTTCGGCCACAACTACGGTGTACCCACTTTGAGTTAAAAAGGCAACAGCATCCATACTGCCGGGTAAAGGAAGCCATTGGTCAGGGTCGCTAATTGGCTGCGGCCGCATTGCATTCAGCACACCATCACGATCAAGAATAATTAATTTGCCTTTTCCACTCAATGCCATAATGATCCTTACTGGTTTGGCTTCAAACTTTGACGCCACTGAATCAGGGCACTATCAAATACTCCGTCAAGCAAAACCTGATTTTTATCATTTATTTCTACATGATAAAAACTTTCCAGAGCTGGCGTATTCAGGGTTTGCACGTAGTCTTCCATAAAACGGCCATAGCCTTCCTCTTCATCCTCATAGTAATAAAGCGAAAAACGGCGTCCTTCATCATTGAAATCACTGTCTTCCAGACAACCAGCCATATTATTCAGAACAAATTCAGCTCCGCTCATCACTTGTGCCTTTAGCGCAGCCATGTCTTCTTCTGCCGCCTCATCCCATTGCGGGTTATATAATCCACGGCGGACAATCCATGACCAATAATAGCCCATATGCGTAGCAGCATTGGCCATAGCCAGCGCTGGCGGATAATCTTCTTCTGTATGAAACACTACATTATCAAATATCATGATTTGACTCTCATCCACTATAAGAACGGACTGTACAAACAGATATTACTCATTCAGCAAAGCAATGTCGGCCACTGCATTCATCTGGTGTGACAAAAACAGTAACAAAGCCAAGCGATTATTTCTGATCGCTTCATTTTCATCCATTACCATCACATTAGTAAAGAATGTATCCACCTTTTCTTTGATACCAGTCAACTCCGCCAGTGCCTGAACAAAATTCTGTTGCTTCAGGGCAGCCTGAATTTTTACGGCTACCTGTTCAGTTGCCTGATACAGGTTCTGCTCATCCTGTTGCTGTAAAAGTGTAGTTGCCATAGCAGGTAAAGTAGAAATATCGACTTTTTTCAGCAAATTGTGCACACGCTTGTTCGCGGCTATTAATGCAGTAGCCTCATCCAGCTGTTTAAACTGAGTTACAGCAGCCAGTCTCGCTTCCAACTCACCCAGATTCTCCACATTACCAGCCAGCACGGCAGCTACCACATCCTGCGCATAAGTATTCTGTAACAGAATGGCCAGACGTGCCTGCATGAATTCGGCTACCTCGCTCACTGTATTAGCAGCCAGCTTGCCAGCAGGAAAAGTATCAAATGCAGCCTGTAATAGCGGTGTTAGCGCCAGATTATGCTGCATCAGCATCCGCAGAATACCCAGCGCACTGCGGCGCAATGCGTACGGGTCTTTGTCTCCTGTTGGAATCAGCCCAATACCCCAGATACCCAGCAAAGTTTCCAGCTTGTCAGCCAGAGCCACTACTGTACCGAGTAAATTATCCGGTAATGCATCATTAGCAAAACGCGGCCAGTAATGTTGCTCAATTGCCACAGCCACATCGGTATCTTCACCATCATGCAGTGCATAGTATTTACCCATCGTACCCTGCAATTCAGGAAATTCACCAACCATATCAGTAAGTAAATCCGCCTTAGCCAGCTCGGCCACTCGAGCTGCCTTATTAACATCAGCACCTAACAGCGGTGCAATTGCTGTGGCCAGCTGGGTAATGCGCTGCACTCTTTCTGCCTGACTGCCCAGTTTATTGTGGTAAACGACATTTTGCAGACGGGATAGACGGCTGGCCAGAGAGGTTTTCTGATCCTGAAGGTAAAAGAACTCAGCATCAGCCAGACGTGCACGCAGCACACGTTCATTGCCATGAATAATATGAACTGGATTTTCAGTCTGTAAATTGGATACCAGCAAAAAGCGGTTAATCAGTTTGCCTTCACTGTTTAACAGCGGGAAATATTTCTGATTCTGCTGCATGGTTAAAATCAGGCATTCCTGTGGTACCTGTAAAAAGCGCTCATCAAAACCTGCCTGCAATACTACCGGCCACTCAACCAGTGCCGTTACTTCATCCAGCAAACCTTCAGCATAGGCCACCTGCGCATGCATTGCTTTCTCAGCCTCACTTAAACCTTGTTCAATGCGGGCACGACGCTCAGCAAAGCTGGCTACAACCTTACCTTGTTCCAGTAATTGTTGCGCATAATCTGCTGCATGGTTAAATGTAATCCGGCCCTCACTCAGGAAACGGTGGCCTAATGTCCAGTTCTGACTGCTTAATCCCAGCACACTGCCGGCAACGGTTTCAGTACCGTGCAGCATAACCAGCCCATGCACTGGCCGAACAAAGGTATAAGTACTGCTACCCCAGTGCATTACCTTGGGAATAGGCAGTTTCTTAATGGCCAGATTCAGAATATCACTTAACAATGCACTCAATGGCTGGCCAGCCTGAGTATACTCATATGCAAACACCATCTGTTTGCCATCATCAATCTGGCTGAGCTGGTTAATTTCTACCTGATTACTGCGGGCAAATCCCAGCAAGGCTTTGGTAGGTTCACCATCTTTCATGCCAGCAGCCACACTCGGGCCTTTTTTCACCATGCGCTGGTCTGCCTGCACCGGTTTAACATTCTGTACCAGAACACCTAAACGTCTGGGTGCAGCAAATACCTGATAATCAGCCACACCACTGATGAGTTGTGCTTTCTCCAGTCCTTCAACAACACCAGCAGCCAGACTTTCGCCCAGATTATTCAGAGCTTTTGGTGGTAATTCTTCGGTACGCAGTTCAATTAATAAAGGAGCATTCATGCAAGTATTACTTTCATTCGGTTCAGGCTGTCTGGCCGTTAGTATTTTTTTTCAGTAACGGGAAACCAAGTTTTTCGCGGCTTTCCACATATTTATGCGCAACTGCACGGCTTAAAGCACGTACACGGCCAATATAAGTGGCGCGTTCAGTCACAGAAATGGCGCCACGTGCATCCAGCAGATTAAATGTATGCCCGGCCTTGAGTACCAGCTCATAGGCTGGCAGCGCCAGACTGACATCCTCTACGGCCAGCAGGCGTTTGGCCTCCGCTTCATAATGGTTAAACTGCGCCAGTAACCATTCTGCATTACTGAACTCAAAATTATAAGTAGACTGCTCTACTTCATTCTGATGGTATACATCGCCATAAGTCACAATCTGCCCGTCCTGAGTTTTAGCCCAAACCAGATCGTAGACATTTTCAACGCCTTGCAAATACATGGCCAGCCGTTCAATGCCATAAGTAATTTCACCCAGAACCGGTGAGCAGTCCATACCGCCTACCTGCTGAAAATAGGTAAACTGTGTCACCTCCATGCCATTGAGCCATACCTCCCAGCCCAATCCCCAGGCACCCAGGGTAGGATTTTCCCAATCGTCCTCAACAAAGCGGATGTCATGCTTACGCGGATCAATACCCAGCTCCTGCAAAGAGGCCAGATATAACTCCTGAATATTATCCGGTGCCGGCTTTAACGCCACCTGAAACTGGTAATAATGTTGCAGGCGATTCGGATTTTCACCATAGCGGCCATCCTTAGGGCGGCGGGATGGTTGCACATAAGCTGCAAACCAAGGTTCAGGACCCAGAGCGCGCAGACAGGTGGCCGGATGGCTGGTGCCCGCGCCCACCTCCATATCCAGAGGCTGCAACACCACACAGCCATGGCGAGCCCAGTAATTCTGTAAAGTAAAAATAATTTCTTGGAAAGTCAGCATGACGGGAAATTTCTGATAGTCTGCAAAATTGTCTATTTTACTGTGCTTGCCAGCAGTTGAACAGCCATCATCACGTTCCTGAATAACCTCCGGATAAATAATAAAATCAAAAAACACTTGCACCTTCTGGCTGGCGGTGAAACGATAGCCTTTTCATTTATTAATTCCATCTCTCAAAATGTATCGTGGCGAACGCTTTAACGCATATTCTCATCTTATCGGCTTTATCCTTGCCATTGTAGGTACAGGATTTCTCCTAATCAAATCTGCACATTATGGAGATACTTACCGTATTGTAAGTTCAGTTATTTACGGTACTAGCCTGATACTTCTATATGGTATATCAACCCTGTATCATTCCGTTCCTTCACACCGCGCCAAGGCAGTGTTACAAAAATTTGACCACTGTGCCATTTACTTGCTCATTGCCGGCAGCTATACCCCTTTTACCCTCACAACATTAAACGGTGGCTGGGGTTGGTCATTACTCGGTGTATCGTGGGGACTGGCAATATTTGGTATCATTCAGGAAGTGACTATTGGCCGCAAAAGCGAAACCCGCATCCTGTCACTGATTCTTTATCTGTTGATGGGCTGGCTGATTATTATTGCCATCTATCCGCTGACACAGCGCATGTCTTCACCAGGTTTATTCTGGCTGACTAGCGGCGGTCTGGCATACAGTATCGGCATTTACTGGTTTATCAATGATGAAAAAATCCGCCATGGACATGGCATCTGGCACTTATTTGTAATGCTGGGCAGTCTGGCACAATTTATCTGTGTTTATGCCTATATCTGAAATTACGCTAATACAGATACCTGAATACTAATGCCGCAAACATCAACTCTAATTACAAACGATTAAATGAAAGAAATTTTAGTGAAGATATACTTGAAAACCTTGCTTGTAAGTCTGTGCATCCTCACTCTGGTTGCCTGTAGTGGTGAAAAAACCACGCAATCTGCTGCTTCATCGGAACAGGTAAAAAAAGAAATTATTATCGGCACTACCGTAGGCGACTTTGCCGATATGGTGCGTGATCAGGTGAAGCCCGAACTGGAAAAACAAGGCTATAAAGTACAACTATTGGAATTTACCGATTATGTTCGTCCCAACCTGGCACTGGCAGATAAATCTATTGACATCAACATTTTTCAGCACAAGCCATATCTGGATGATTTTGCCCAGTCGCGCCATCTGGCAATCATACCGGCTTTTCAGGTTCCTACCGGCCCTCTGGGCATATATACCGGCAAGCTGGATGAATTGAGTGCAGTAAAAAGTGGTTCCAGCGTCTCCGTACCCAATGACCCCTCCAATCTGGCACGTGCACTGGTTATGCTGGACAAGCTAGGCTGGATTACCCTAAAAGCCAACATTAACCCCCTTAAAGCTTCACTGGCTGATATTGCCAGCAATAACAAAAACATCAAACTGGTACCACTGGAAGCCGCCCAATTACCACGCTCCCGTCACGATGTGGATTTTGCAGTGATAAATGGCAATTTTGCCACCAGCTCAGGCCTGAAATTTACATCAGCCCTGTTCCTTGAACCCGGCTATACCTATGTTAACTGGGCTGCAATTCGTGCTGCCGACAAAGACAGACAGTGGGTAAAAGACATAACAGCCGCATACAACTCAGCTGCATTTAAACAGTATGCGTTCAAACGTTTTGCCGGTTACAAATATCCTGAATCCTGGGGTATACACGGCGACAAAACCGCATCAGTACCCGTACAATAATTACCCGAATCAGCCCTGAATAGGCATTTCGTTACAGGCGTCGATAACGGAATGCTTTTACTACCCATAATGTAAACAAACATGAAGCCAAACAATTTTATCCCCAGCGATGAACTACCATTAGAACAGAAAATCAATCTGGAAACTGCACGTATTAACTGGCATGAACTCCAACCTCATTTTGCCCGTGGCTGCTGTATTTATGTTGCACCAGAACTGGACTTAGTCAATATTGCACACATGATAGCTGCAGACGACAGCACAACCATTGCACTTTTGATACATGAAGGTAAAATTGGTAAAGTCAGCGATATCATGGCACAGCAGTATTTTGATTGTAACCAGCCAATGTGGGCTGTTGTGGTAAGGCCATATGTGCTGATCCAGCCAGACAATACTATTGTCGAAAGCAAGTAAGCCAAAAACATTAAAACTAATATTTAAAATAGAAAGAGAACGTCATGCAACGTCACAATCAGGGCTTTACACTCATTGACTTAATGATTACTGTCACCATTATTGCCATATTAGCTGTAATTGCCTATCCATCCTACAATAACTATGTAATTAAAGCTCGCGAACAAAATGCCCGTGCTGATATAGTGCGGAATGTCAATAAGCTGGAACGCTATTACGCTAAAAATAAAACCTTCAGTGGTTATGCGGATAACCTACTCGAACAAACTCAAAGTGCAAAATATTTTACGTTGGCAGGCAACTATCAACCCAGCACCTATCGTCTGGTGGCTACACCAACAGCAGCCAATAGCGGTGCCACTAGAGTGGTTATTTATGACAGTTTAAAGGGTATGTTATTGTGCGAGAATGCTCAGCAACAAGACTGCAATCCTTATTAAATCCACGTTCATGCATTTCAGATTACAACATATACTACTGAAAACCGTATAGTTTTCAGTAGTATATTTACTTTAATAACCTTACATTTACCTATCAAGTTATAATAATAGTTGAAAAATTACGAAAAGATTCAATATTTAACCTTGTAATCTCAAGCAAGTAATTAAGTTCTTGACAAGAAAAACAAAGAGCAGACATATGGAAATGCTGAAATCACTCCTGCTAATATCAACCACTCTAACACTGGCCAATTCAGCACTGGCGGCCAGCCATCGAAATATTGCTGATAATGATGGGCTTGATGATGCTGAAAGAATCATCATTCAGATGTACAACCAGCAACAGCAGATTGAAAGAGAAATCGACAAATTATCTGCATCGTTTTTTCAGGATGATAATCAGGTTAAGCTGTTTAAAAACTGTAAACAGCCAGAATGTCATCAATACAGTGAAACTTCAGCTTTCAGCCTCGACCCGAATCAAAATTTTACTTATCAGAATCAGATTAGTAGAGATGGTCTGACCAAATCTGTTACTCGAAGTGGCAAATTTAACCATCGCAAGAGCAAACAAACGTTGATACTGAATAATGCTGATGGCCAACCAGATGTGTATCTGCATCAATAAATTTCCAGAATCTCAGAATGACATTTATCTAGAAAATAGCAGATCAAATAAAAAGGCAATGAAAAAATCATTGCCTTTTTATTTAACTATTTATCAGGTAAATTTTATTTATGCTTGGATTTAGATGAATTCACTACAGAGCGTTCAATTATTTGATCCAATTTATAAACATACTGGCTGGCAGTAGCATCATCCGCAGCACCGGCCGGTTTTACCTCATAGACATTCAAGCGTAATACCTGATTTTCTGCCGGATTAAACTGCCAGCCATCAATCGTGCCGGCAAAATTACGCCATACACCAGTTTTAACCTTCACACCCTGATCATTATAGAAAATTTCACGAACTTTCAGGCATTGAGCTGAGCCATTATCCGTCTGACAGGTTTGTGTCTGCGGACTTATTTCCCAGAACACTACCGTAGGCTGGCCATACTGGGAAGTGGCTGTAGGCACACCACGCCAGAGCAGATGTTCGCCACGCCGATTTTCAATCCATAACTGCGGTTGAGCATTCTGGGCATTTTCAGTGTTAAGCAATCCGGCATGCAGTTTCTGCCCATTCATAAAAGCAATAATCGCTGCATCCTGTGCCATCACATCAGGTGCACAGGCCATCATGGTACTCATTGGTGCCTGAATTTGCATATCCTGCCCGCTTAGCTGGTAAGCAGAACCAATAGAATTACACCCGCCGGAAACATTTAGCCGCTGGCCAGCAAAACTCAGTTTCAAGGCTGAATTCGTCTTGAAATTAGCCAATGGCCGGCCATGTCGATCAGTAGCTTCTACTAGCTGCCATTCATAAGCGCCTAACTGCTGCACACTAGCAGCACGCATATTAACTTTATGGTCAGATGTATGTGCACAGGCAGTAAGACTGCCGGCAATCAGGGCAGTTACCACCATTTTTTTGATAGTCATAAGTATATCCTTGCTTAAACGACACAACACCTGCACATTAAAATAAATCTACGTATAAAACAACTATCATGTTTTATATCACTGCAAGATTGGCTATTATGCAACAGCGGCAACAAATTCAGGAAAATCAGCATGCAAATCGGTATTACTATTATCGGCGATGAAATTCTGAATGGTTCACGTCAGGACAGCCATTTTATTTTTTTCAGACAGTTACTTCAGCAGCACGGGCTATATATGGCCTGGGCGCAATATTTACCCGATGATAGGGCAATAATCAGCCGGCAGTTAAAGCAGTCATTTAAAGAAAAAATACCTGTTTTTGTCACCGGAGGCATAGGGGCCACACCAGACGACCATACACGCCAGGCCTGTGCCAATGCTTTAAACCTGCCATTAACACCTCATCCCGAAGCCCTGAAAGCGATTGAAGCCATTTCAGTCAAACATGGCGACACATTAGACAGCCCTGCTCATTTACAACGGGCAAAAATGGCGGATTTTCCTCAGGGAGCGGCACTGATTCCGAATCCGTTTAACAACATCGCCGGCTTCTCAATCCAAGAACATTATTTTTTACCCGGCTTCCCCAAAATGGCACACCCAATGGCTCAATGGGTATTAGACCAATATTACCGGCAGAGCTTTTTCCAATACAAACTGGCCACTAAAGCCGCATTAGTTGACGGCATACCCGAATCGCGAATTGCGCCACTGATGGAGCAGATTGAACAAAAATGGCCAAGTATCAAAACTTTCAGCCTGCCCACCATCCGTGATGATTTACCAGCTAATGAACAAATACATCACTACCGGCTCGAATTTGGTTTGAAAGCTGGGGTAAAGACTGCGCCACTCTGCCAGAAATCTGGGAAGAGGCTGTACAGAAACTGAAACAGCTTGGCGCCACCCATATCACTCCACTGGATAAAAGCAGTGAAGGCTGAATCTGCATCCGATATAGTGGATTAATATCAGGATAAATCCTGTAATTTATAGAAAAATTACCTGTTTAAATGCTAAAAAAAAGGGTTTAAAACTATATTCATCGTGCTGACAGGCTGAAAAAACCATACTTTTACCACTTTACATGCAAAATGGTTTTGTATTTGCGTTTCATTTGTCAAGCAACTAGAATTCCAGCAACTTACAGCAATATCTGGTTTAGCGGTTATCCGGATACCGGTATAGAGCCAGTCGATAGTGTACTAAACCCATCAACCGTACACCTTAGCAACAGGTATAAATTTATTCATGACAACACTGAACAAATACAATTTTTCTGCCGGTCCTGCAATACTGCCAGAGGCCGTATTACAAACAGCACAAGCTGAAATGCTGGATTATAACGGTATCGGCAGCTCAGTCATGACCATGAGCCACCGCTCAGATGCATTTATTAGTATTCTGTATCATGCCGAGCAAGACTTGCGTCAGCTACTGCATATTCCAGACAATTATAAAATACTGTTTATGCAGGGTGGAGCCAGTGCTCAATTCAATATGGTAGTTATGAATCTGGCCAATGGCTTTAAACGGGTTGATTCAGTCGTTTCCGGCAACTGGAGCCGGATTGCCCATAGCCAAATGGGCAAACTTTCCAATGCCGAAATACACCTGGCAGCACATGGCGGCGATTTGTATAACTACACCGACGTACCTGCTCCCGCAAGCTGGGACGTTGACCCAAATTCAGCTTTTGTCCACTATTGCATTAATGAAACCGTACATGGCCTGCAATACCGCGATATTCCCAAGCCAGACGGGATGCCGCCAATTGTGTGTGATATGTCGAGTGAAATTCTTTCACGGCCGATTAATGTTGCCGATTTTGGTGTTATTTATGCCGGTGCCCAGAAAAATATCGGTCCGTCAGGAGCCACCATCGTTATTATTCGCGAAGATTTGCTTGAACGCTGCTCCGAACGAATCCCCGACGTATGGAATTATCAGAGCCATATCAGCCGTCAGGGGATGTATAACACGCCCGCTACCTATCCGATTTATATTTCCGGTCTGGTATTCCGCTGGCTACAGGCTCAGGGTGGAGTGGAACAAATGCATGCCATCAATACCATGAAAGCTGAAACCCTGTATTCTGCTATTGACAACAGCAATGGCTTCTATACCAATAATGTGCAACAACATGCCCGTTCACATATGAATGTCATTTTCCATACCCCGGAAAAAGAACTGGATAAAATATTTGTTCAGCAAGCTAATGCTCATGGTTTATGTGCGCTACACGGCTATAAATCAATTGGTGGCATGCGCGCCAGCATTTATAACGCTATGCCCATTCAGGGCGTAGAAGCTTTGGTAAGTTTCATGCAGGAATTTCAGCGCCGATACGGCTAATTTCCCTGATTTTTTTCTTCAACCGGTGTAGCAGCAAGGTGCCACACCGGTTTTCAGTTTTATCCAGAATCAATCATTATTTTGCACTACAAATCATTAATTTGTACCTATTTTTTCTCTTAAAAGATGCAACTTCCGCCTTACCCTACTGAACAGTTTTAGGACGGTATCGATCCAACAGCATATTATTGAATTTATTTTCAGGGTCTAGCCGCGCTTTAAGTTTAAAAAACTGCTCTGCTTGTGGATATGCGCGCTGAAACTGTTCAGGAGTTGCATGCAACTGATAAGGTAAAAAATAACTACCGCCGTTTGCCAGTACAGCATCTATTAACTCTCGAGTCCAAATACCTACCTGCTCTTTACTGCGTCCATCAGTAGCCTGCTGATAATAAATAACAAAAGCAAATACCTCAGTTCTGGCCCATGCCAGCAGCGAACCGCTATCGGGATTTGCATGCCGAATAGAAATATTGACAACATTAGCCCGATGTTTTTTCAGGATAGCAACTAGCTCAGGATAAAAATCGTCAAACCGCTCTACTGGTATAAAATATTCTTCCAGAGCAAAACTTTTATTTTTTTCAGCAATAGGTTCCAAGCTGGCTACATCATAACTGGCCTCATAATTACGCCACATTACCGGTTGCTTTACATAATGCAGATCATCACGTAATTTGCGCAGCTCTTTGCCCAAATCAGATGCAGCCACAATTTTCAGTTTTTGTTCCTGCTTGCGTGAACGTTTAAAGGGCGGTCTTAACCTGCTAAAAATAGTTAGTGGTTCTTGCGTTTGTTCAAAAGTGACTACACGAACTTTTTTAAAATCAGGCGGATACATTATAGCATTGTGAAATATTGCGGTCTTATCAGAACGAACATGTTGAGAGAAGTACTGAGAATACTGTGTAATTGGCATCACTCTACTAATCCGTTTTACCTTAACATTATCAGCAAGCCGTAAAGTTACTTCCGTGATAACACCCAAGCCACCATAACCACCAATAGCGCCATAAAATATGTCCTGATTTTCTTGCGGAGTAGCTATTACTACCGAACCATCAGCCAATACAATTTTGAACTGCTCAACAGACAGAATAATAGGCCCTTCACCAATATAACGACCATGCACATTCACACCTAATGAACCGCCAATGCTGAAATTGGCATAGCTTTGCATGATTTTTACCGATAATCCATAAGGATCAATTAATTCCTGTACCTGACGCCAGCTTGCACCGGCCTCAATGGTTAACAGCTTCTGTTCAGGATTAAAAGCAATCACATGATTCAGCTTGCGTGTATCTATCTGGAGCGCACCCGGCATCGCCGTTTGTCCGCCCATGCTGTACTTGCCTCCAGCGATGCTGATTGAGCCTGAAGTGCTTTTAACCAGCTCGGCGACTTGTCGGGTAGATTCTGGCTGCACGACAGCAGCTACTTGCACTGGTGTCATCCCAGTAACATCATTTACAACCACGGCATGTGTTTTAAACGATAACAGCAGGCAAAGACAGCAGTACAACAAATTTAATTTTTTCATTATCAAGTAATATATATTCGATATAGCCAAAGCCAATTAGCAATTTTATCTGCGCTAAACAAGTAAATAAAAGATATATATTATCTACATTTAACAAAAATCAAATATTTTCATCCAATTGCAAAAAATTTAATGACTCTCGCTTTTACTTGATAATCTGAGTATTCACATAATCCATACTAATATCCTGATAACAGGCATGATGAGGTGAGTCAGATCCCCCCCTGCACCAGAAAATCTACACCGGCTTTTGCTACAGCCAATATTGTATCCGCATGCAGATTATCTAAAGCCTCAGTCTGACACTGTACTTTACACCTGCTTACTGCCTTGTGCGGTTTTTCTATCAGCATAACCGAACAACACTAAGCTGATACCTATACCCAATTCCTTGCGTATCTACTTCCACCGCTATCAGATGGCCAGCATCAACTTGGGCTTGACGCACAGTGGTCACAATAGCATTTCCGTGCCAAAGCAATATAATTATCTTTAAATTAAAATAACAACAGTAATTTCAGCTACAGCCCATTTCTTACTGCATAATTTGGAATTGCGTCTACGCCAGCACCACCACCGATAGCTGGTCACACTGATGTATCTCAACTGTATATCATTGATAAAACAGCCACCCATAGCAGACTGCATGGCACCAATCATCTGGCCAGTAATTCCTCCGCTTGAATGTGTTGTAATCCAACGGATTGCCGCCGCTGTTATTGCAGCACCACCACAACAATCTCCGGCGAAACCGCTAAATTTGGATATAAATCTGCCCAATTTCCAATAGCAGGAGCTTTTACCATCCGTACACACCGATTTGTATCCAAACAGCCCAATCTGAATAAACTAACACTGGAAACCCCGCCTTACTGCTGGAGCAAGCTGACCTTAATCAGCAAATAAACTGGGGGATGCATTTTATTCTTGACCGGCAAGAGAAGTTATATGTGAACTTTACGTTGCGCACACTGTTTTCTGGCTGCTTCAACTGCCTGATTAAGTCTGGCTTCAGTAAGCGAGCCCAGCAATGCCTGCTGAAACCCGCATCTGGGGGCCCGTACCTGTGTAAATGGTACACCACCAATACCATTGCCTAATTGCTTCATCCAGGCACGGCTATCCGTGCCGGTATAGCGATACAATGGATATCGTACAGGCACTCGCTGAGTAAAACGTTGTAAATTAGCATCAGTATCCAGAGCCACCCCTACCACAGCAACCGTACCTTTACCAGAACGCTGTTGCTGCTGATACCAGCGTGACAACATGGGCATTTCTTTCCGGCAGGGCGTACACCAGGTTGCCCAGATATTGACCACAAGTATCGGCTTATCCTTTGGTAAAACTGCAGCCTTACCCTGAGGCCAGCTTTGCAATTCTGCGGCCTGTAAACGAATACAACCTAAAAACAACACACTAAATAAAAATATTTTTTTTAAAAGCCCGGCTGACTGAGACATATCCTTACCTGAATATTACATTTTAATAGCATTAATTATAGAATACTTCATATATAATTTAGCAGCACAAATAATAGGGAAGCAGTTAGCTTTCATTTCTATTCTTCTATCCTGCAGCAATCCACTGAATTATGTAACTAAAATCAGATAATCCATTTACATCAATCACAAAAATCAGCTTAACCCTTAGAATCATTAATAATACTTGTCAAAATTGAAAGTTTCGTCCACACTTCCAATTTAGATTTTTCATTTCTTTAGAAGTTCAGGGATAATCATGACAAATACCGTCATACTGTACCACAACCCGAATTGTTCCAAATCACGCGCGGCTTTGTCCTTACTTCAGGTACGCAATGTCGACACCAAAGTTATCCCCTACCTGACCGAACCATTAACCGAAGCACAGATTCGCGTACTGAAACAGAAACTCGCGATTAACTCAGCACGGGAAATGATGCGCAGCAAAGACGATCTCTTTAAGCAACTGAATTTGCGCGAAGCCGATGAAGATACACTGATAGCAGCCATGGCAGCACATCCGATATTGATAGAGCGGCCAATAGCAGTAATTGGCGAACATGCCGCCATAGGGCGCCCGTTAACCAATATCGAAGCTTTACTTGAACAGTAAATGAACACCGGCACTAATTTTGGTTTCTGGTACTGTTTGCGTAGCGTTATCGTTGCCGGCAGCCTTTTTGTCGGAACCAATTTTGCCATTAGTGTTGCTACAGTCTACCAATTCAGCCGTCCGCAAGTACTTAGTGAGGCCGATGCAGCAATCGTACTTGGTGCAGCAGCATGGGATAAACGCCCGTCTCCGGTTTTTCGCGAACGCATTAATCATGCTATCAATCTGTACCGTACCGGCAAAGTAAAAAAAATTTTATTTACTGGTGGCAGCCCCAAGAGTGGTTTTATGACTGAAGCCGCAGTTGGCCGGCGCTATGCAATCCGCCACGGCGTAGATGCCAGTGATATTATCTACGAAAACCATTCGCGTGATACCTGGCAGAATCTGGTTAATGCACAAGCTATTGCCGAAGATAATGACTTAAACAGTTTTATCATCGTCAGCGACCCCTATCATCTGGCACGTGCCGACTTTATGGCACGTGATCTGGGTTTGAATGTTCAGGTTTCGCCTACCCCCACTACCCGTTATACCGCCACTCAATCTAAATTGCGTTTTCTGGTACAGGAAAGCTATACACTTATGATGTATCAATGGGTAAAACTTCTGGCACATTTTCCGCAGCTTATCCATAAGTTACACACCAGATTCTTGTAATTATTTCGAATTCACTATCTTCCTGTATAAACTTATTCAGAAATCCCCGCTTTGACAGAATCAGCACACTTCACCTTTTATTACAGTTATTTATAAACTGAAATCTGTTACAGCAAATTTCGCAAGGCTAAATAACTTCACAACTACTTCTCCCTGTATGTCATAAAAATACCGGTAAGCATAGGCAGTCATTTTTTCCATACCCGACAATACTGGCTAAAAAACCACCAAAGGTCATTAACCCTGTCGGGCAATCGATAGTATGATTAATCCCTGACATCGAATCATTCGACATATTTACTATTAGCAAAGGCTCAAATCATGGATCGAAACCAGCAACTCTTCGAACAGGCAAAAGCCATTATTCCGGGCGGAGTGAATTCCCCAGTACGCGCTTTTGGCAGCGTAGGCGGTATTCCCCGCTTTATTAATAAAGCACAGGGAGCATATGTATGGGATGAAAACCAGAATCGTTATATCGATTATGTTGGTTCATGGGGGCCGGCTATTGTCGGACATGCGCATTCAGAAGTAGTTGCCGCAGTGTGTCAGGCTGCTGAAAAAGGCTTGTCTTTTGGTGCGCCCACTGAGAATGAAATCCGTATGGCCGAGGAAATTCGCCATATTATGCCCAGCATGGAGCAAATCCGTCTGGTCAGCTCCGGTACGGAAGCCACCATGAGCGCTATTCGTGTGGCCAGAGGCTTTACTGGACGCGACAACATCATCAAATTCGAAGGCTGTTATCATGGTCATTCCGACAGCCTGCTGGTTAAAGCCGGTTCCGGTCTGCTAACTTTCGGCCATCCCAGCTCAGCCGGTGTGCCTGAAGACTTCAGCCGTCACACTCTGGTTCTGCCTTATAATGATGTAGAGGCACTGCAACAGATATTTGCCAGCCAGGGCGACAGTATTGCCTGTGTGATTGTTGAGCCGATTGCTGGCAATATGAACATGATTCCGGCCTCACCAGAGTTTGTTCAGGCGCTGCGCACCCTTACTGAACAGCACGGCAGCGTACTGATTTACGATGAAGTGATGACCGGTTTTCGTGTTGCTCTGGGCGGCGCACAGTCAATTCATGGCATCAAACCCGATTTAACCACCATTGGCAAAATCATTGGCGGTGGTATGCCTGTTGCTGCTTTTGGCGGTCGCGCAGACATCATGGCCTGTGTTTCACCATTAGGTGCGGTTTATCAGGCAGGTACACTATCCGGTAATCCGGTATGCGTGGCAGCCGGACTGAAAACACTGGAAATCATACAGCGCCCCGATTTTTACACCACCCTAAGCGCACGCACGCAAGAACTCAGTAATGGACTGGCAGCAATAGCCCATGAAGCCAATATTCCATTCAGTACTCGCAGTATCGGTGGCATGTTTGGCTTTTACTTTACCGCCGAGCTGCCAAATTGTTTTGCAGACATGCAGCACTGCAATCAGGTATTGTTTAAAGCGTTTTTCCATACCATGCTGTCACGCGGTGTGGCATTTGCGCCATCCGCATATGAAGCCTGTTTTGTTTCCGCTGCTCATAGCAGTGAAATCATTGCCGATACCCTCGGTCTGGCCGCAGAAGCATTTACCGAAATTGCACGCACTGTCTGAATATAATAATTATTACCGGCGTACACCTCATTTGGGGCAGACGCCGGTATTTTTTACCAGCTCAGCAAACCAACTTTAACTGATAGCCATGCATTTCCAGTATTGCTTTTCTGTTCAAGCACAACACACCCGTTTTTTCATATTACTGAATCTATAGCGCTCTACTTATTGAACGCAGTACTTAATTTATCGGTCAATCACGCTGATAGAGTTTCTGACTAGAATACCTCCTGAGCAAGCCGCTTGATAAAGTGCGTACACACAAAATTTGTGTCATTGTTTGCCATCGACACTCTCGTTATTTACTGCAAGTCATCAATCCAGTTTACTTATATCCAATTGTCATAACTATAAATTATCTATTTTTCTACCTTCTTCCTTGCCTACCCTTTTAAATAGTGATTCACAGCAAATTTGCTTTTTACCGCCCTTACATTTGTTGCAGTCATGTTCATATCCATGATTTTTCTGCTATATTTTCAGTACAGTCAGTTCTTGGCAATGGCTTTAAATTTAAAGAATAAAATTAACAAAACCATAAAATATAATAGATATATTATTATATAATTACAAAAAATTAACAATAAAAAACAATTAACTAAGTCTCGCCTAAGTATTTAGAGCCATACTGTGCATTAACAAGAACCGAGATGGTTATTGTCCCAAATTACTTTTTAATGGAGATCTGTCATGAAAAAAATTACTGCTGCTGTTGTAAGTGCTATTTTCGGTTTAACTGCTGCTGCTTCTTTTGCCGCTCCTGTTGCTGCAACTACCACTACTACCACTAACACTTCTGCTTCTACCACATCCGTTAAACCAACTACCACTTCGGTTAAACCTGACGCCAAAGTTGTTAAACCAGCTGCGAAAAAAACTCACGTAAGAAAAGTACATGCTAAGAAAGCCCATACCAGAAAAGCAGATGCCAGCATGACTACTACCAAGCAAACCACCACCACTACTGAAACCAATTAATCAGCCAGCTGGTTAACATTAGAAAAAAACCGTTTCAGGAACACTGAAGCGGTTTTTGTTATCATAGACATCTCTAAGCCTGATTTCATACAGGCTGCTTATCAGTCTATGTGGAAAAATGTTAACCCATGCGAATTCTACTTCTTGAAGACGACAAAATGATTGCAGAAGCGCTAAGCGACATGCTTCATGGTGCCGGTTTTGCTGTCGATTGCGTTACAGACGGCCTAGCAGCAGAAAGTGCATTACAACCAGATATCTACGATATTGCCTTACTGGATATCGGTGTACCCAAACAGGATGGCTTAAGTGTGTTGCGCCACCTGCGCGCCAAAAACAGCGATTTACCCGTCATCCTGATTACTGCCCGTGATACCGTAGAAGAACGCATTAATGGTCTGGACAGTGGTGCCGACGACTATGTGATCAAACCATTTGCTCCTGCTGAATTACTGGCCCGTATCCGGGCTTTATTGCGCCGGCGCAGTGGACATGTCAATCCTGTACTGAGCAATGGCGTTATCACATTAAACCCGGCCACCAGAGAAGTTAGCGCCAATGGTCTGGTTACCCGCCTGTCAGCACGGGAATACGCTCTGCTTTACAGTTTATTGCTGCAACCGGGTACCATACTGTCCCGGCAGGAACTGGAAGAAAAAATTTATGGCTGGAATGAAGAAGTGGAGAGCAATGCCGTGGAAGTGGTCATTCATGGAATTCGCAAAAAGCTCGGCAGCAATGTCATTAAAAATGTGCGAGGACTGGGATGGCTAGTGGATCGACGCGGATAGTATCATCACTACAATGGCGTTTATTATTGGTTTTAACCATCGTGGTCACCTTTATCGCCATTATTGGTGACATTCTTGCCTATCAGACCGCTTTTCGAGAAACTCAGGATTTGCAGGATGCACAACTGGAACAGATTGCGCACTTACTTGACCCGCGCAGTGCCATATTGCGCAGAGATAAACCAGAAGACCTCAACTTTCCCGAAAGCACCAGAACACTGCCCAAACCCCGTATTCTGGCACAAACCCTTGATTCACCCTATCTCAATATCCTGATGGGTGATGACAATGCTGTACAGAATCTGCAGCAACTACAAGATGGCTTTCACAACTTTACCACCGTAGCCCGGCACTGGCGGGTTTACATCCTTAGTCGCGAACACGAACGCATTATTGTTGCCCAGCGCACAGCATACCGTAATCATATTGCCAAAGACAGCGCACTGAGTGTAGTGTGGCCATTTCTTATTCTTATGCCTATCTTATGGCTGTTTACCGCCATCTGGATTCGCCGCCTGTTCCGGGCAACACAGGAAATGAGCACCGAATTAACTGCACGTAATGCCAATGATTTATCACCACTGGATACCAGGCACGTACCCACTGAAATCCGCCCTTTCATCACCGCACTAAACCGTCTGTTCAGCCAGCTACAGGCTGCAATTGAACTTGATAAAAAATTTATCAGTCATGCAGCACATGAGTTACGTACCCCCATCACTGCACTTACCATACAGATAGCCCGTTTTGACGAACCAAATTTAACTATTCAGGAACAGCACAAACTTATTGGTCAGATCAAAGCCGGTATAGCACGCACCGAACAACTGCTTACCCAACTATTATCCATGGCCAGAGCACAACATCAGCAACAACAGCACCTTATGCCGAATAATGTCTGTACTGCCTTAATGCCCTTACTACGCGACCTGATTGCAGAATTACTTCCTCTGGCTGAACAGAAGCAGCAGAACCTGAGTGTCGACATCGGTGAACACATCAAACTGCCCATCAGCAGCAATGATTTACAAACCATTCTGAAGAATATTCTGGTTAATGCCATCAAATACACACCCGCTAACGGTCATATATGTATTCAAACCAGACCAACCACAGACAACCGGCTGGCTTTATGGATAGAAGACAGTGGCTATGGTATTTCTGAAACTGAACGAAAGCTGATATTCGAACCGTTTTACCGCATTCTGGGCAATAATGAAAACGGCAGCGGCTTAGGACTGGCCATCGTTAAAACCCTGTGTGACCAATGGCATATAACCATTCAGCTGGCAGACTCAAACCTGATAAATAGCCAACATAAGCCGGGACTGGCTGTTGGGCTGATATTTAACATCTGTAATCAATAAATTCAGACAAAACCCTGCCATTTACACCGGTTCATGTTCATTAAAACCAGATAGCATCAATAACAACCTTTGTTTTCCCCTAAACGGATACAGAATAAAAACTTAAATACTCATTGACCCAAGCAATACTCAAAATATTTATCTGCAAGGCTGATTGCAATCAGATAACTGGTTAGATAGATTTCTGCACATCACTCCGCAAGCCAAACCTGATTTTATTAAACATAAATTAAAAAGACAGAAGCCCATATTGAGCATTCTGTCTTTTTAAATTGGCAAATTTTTCCCTGTCCACCAACAGACTGATTTAAAAACCGGCCAGTAGCTTACCAGTGTTTGGTACCAAAAATTTTGTCACCGGCATCGCCCAGTCCGGGGATAATATAGCCATTATCGTCCAGATGATCATCCAGAGCAGCGGTATAGATTGTCACATCCGGATGTGCTTCATTAACCGCTTTAACGCCTTCCGGAGCTGCTACCAATACCAGTGCCTTAATATCCTTGCAACCCTTTTTCTTGAGCAAGTCAATGGTTGCATTCATTGAACCACCGGTAGCCAGCATGGGGTCAATAATCAGTGCCGGACGTTTATCCATCTGACTGACAAATTTTTCAAAATAAGGTACCGGCTCCAGCGTCTCTTCATCACGCTGCAAACCTACTACGCTGATTTTAGCCGTAGGAATTAAATCCAGTACCCCATCCAGCATACCCAGCCCGGCGCGCAGAATAGGCACCACAGTAACAGTCTTGCCTTTAATCTGGTAAGCATCAATCTCACCACACCAGCCCTGCATTTTGACAATCTCTACATCAAAATCGCGACTGGCCTCATAAGCCATTAACCGTGCCAGTTCTTTTGTCAGCGTGCGAAAACGATAGGTACTGCAATCCTCTTCACGCATCAATGACAGTTTGTGCTTCACCAGCGGATGGTCAATCACATTGATATTCATAGCCTGTTCCAAAAATAATTCCTTTAACACTTAAATCAAAATAGTTAGCGGGAAATTCCCCGAACAGAATTCAGTCAGACAGAAGCCAGTAAAGTCTGCAATTCACCTGCTTCATACATTTCCAGCATAATGTCAGAACCACCAACAAATTCACCTTTTACATACAGTTGCGGAATCGTTGGCCAGTCAGCATATTCCTTGATACCCTGACGGATATCATCATCTTCGAGCACATTAACAGTATAGAAATCCTTCAAGCCGGCCGCCTGCAAAATCTGCACAGCACGGGATGAAAAACCACACTGTGGAAACTGTTTTGTCCCTTTCATGAACAACACAACCGGATGTTCGGTAACAAGTGTTTTAATTCTTTCCTGAGTACTCATGTACATTCCTTATTTCATTTACTTAATGCGTGTTAGCACAGCGGCAAAAAAGCCGTCTGTATGATGTTCACTGGTATTCAACTGCAAATAATCACCCTGCATGGATGGCAAAGCAATACCCTTGAGCAATGTATGTACCGGCTCAATATGCCAGCCTGTATTGGCTGCCAGAAAATCATTTAACGGCTGCTGATTTTCAGCCTCCAGAATACTGCAAGTAGCATATACCAGTCTGCCACCCGAGCGTACCAGAGCAGAAGCAGCCTGCAAAATCGATCGTTGCTGTTGCTGCAATGCCTGCACATTGTCACCACTCTGACGATATTTTAAATCAGGATTGCGCCGCAAAGTACCCAGCCCGGAACAGGGAGCATCCACCAAGACACAATCTGCCTTACCTTTCAAGCGGGCAATACGCGCATCATGTTCATTATCAATGCGTTGCGGATGGATATTGGTCAAACCTGCACGCACCATACGTGGTTTCAGATTAGCCAGACGTTTTTCGGCCACATCCAGCGCATACAAGCGTCCGCTGCCTGCCATCATCGCGCCCATTGCCAGAGTCTTACCGCCAGCACCAGCACAGAAATCTACCGCAATCTGCCCACGTTTTACACCAGTTAACAGAGCCAGTAACTGGCTGCCTTCATCCTGTACTTCCAGCACTCCATCCAGAAACAACGGGTGACGGTTTAATGCCGGCTTATCATACAGCCGGATTCCCCATGGTGAATAAGGAGTAGCTTCTGCGCGTAAGCCTTCTGCCTGTAGCGCAGCCAAAACCTTATCACGTTTACCTTTCAGGGTATTAACCCGTACATCCAGCGGCGCTGCCTGCATCACACTGCGGCCATAAGCGATAATCTGATTCTCATCCCAGTCCTGCTGCTGCAAACAATCAATCAGCCATTGAGGCAGCTCGGCAGCAGTTGTCAGCGTAGCAGCAAAATCAGACTTGTGCTGCTTTAATTCAACCAGCCACTGCTTCTCTTCAGCATCACATAAGCTTTCTACAGCATGAATACTTAAACCGCGCCCTAAAACCAGCGCCGCCAGAGCAGCACGGCGTGGCTTGTTATGAGGTCTGGGCAGCATTTTCTGGATTTTCTGCAAGTGACGAATAGTAGCAAATACAGTTTCGGCTATTTCATGCCGGTCACGTACACCCAGCTTGCGCTGGCGCCGGAAAAAGGTCGACAACACAACATCTGCCGGCTGTCTGAACGTTAACACCTGAGCCAGAGCAGCAGCTGTCAAATCAAGTTGTTGCGCATTTATCATAATTTCTTAAATAGCCTTCCCGTCAATTTGGCCACCTTTCAGTTGCAGGGTATAAACCTTACCATTATCCATATAGCTAATCTGTACCGGAATATTCTCAAACTGAGGCGCAAAAGCATATTCCACCACATCATCACCACGACTGATACTGTACTGGCTGATATCAATTTGCCGGCCATTAACCAGTAATTGTGCATTGCCACGACTACGAACTGCATCCAGCAGGTAAACTTTTTTACCATTAGTCAGATAAGTATTTGCGGACAATTTACCGTGATTAAAGCCCAGTTGCCAGCCAAGTGCAAACATATCATATACCGGTCCGTTTACCGCCATATGCTTACTGGCCTCAGAAACCTTACCATAATCAATACCCTGTTCAGTAAAGCGCGCCTGTGCATAAGGTCTACCGAAGCGACTATCCGTATAGGAAAGCGGATTCAGCGTAGAACCATTTACCGTACCGGTAGAAACAAACTGCATCTGGTAAAAAATCAGATTAATTTGGGTATTAATCCGGTACTGCTCACCTTGCTGTACAAAGTCCATGCTTACCGGCAAACCATAACTGTCTACAAACTGCAATTGTGCCCGTTGCGGCAAATCGGCAGCCCGTGTTACTGGTAGCAATAGTAAACTTACCCAGACAAGCAATATATCCAGCCAGAATTTTACTTTCATACTTCTCTCATAGCATACTAATTTTTCAGGAAAACCGAATCATCTATATCAGCCACAGACAAATTATTAACTCGATTCCCCTCTACAACCAGCTTGCCAGCAACAAAATCAGCCACTGCCTGTGGCAATAACTCATGCTCAACCCGCAATACCCGCTGCGCCAGAGTATCAGCAGTATCATTACCTAGTACAGGCACAACGCCCTGAACAATAATCGGGCCGCAATCTAGTTGTGCAGTGACAAAATGAATGGTACATCCTGCTATCCGGCAGCCACTGTCCAGCGCCCGCTGATGCGTATGCAGTCCGGGAAATGCAGGCAATAAAGATGGATGAATATTAATCAGCCTGCCGGCATAATGTTCACAGAATTCAGGCGTCAAAATACGCATAAAGCCTGCCAGCACCACCAGATCCGGCTGATAGGCATCAATCCGCGCCATAAGAGCGGTATCAAACGCTTCACGACCGGCATAATCCTGATGGCAGATTGCCTCAGTGGCCACACCATGCTGTGCAGCCCACTGCAAACCAGCTGCATCAGCCCGATTACTGATTACCGCCACCACTTCTGCCTGCGCAATATTCGCCTCTACCACCGCCTGCATATTACTGCCACGCCCAGAAATCAGAATCACAATTCTTTTCATACCGCTTATTTTTCTCCTGCCAACAGAAAATCTAGCCCAAAGATACCATTTCCAACTGTTCGAGGCTACGCCCAAGAAACCGTTCCCCGATTGTCTGGAATCGCAGGGGAATATCACTCACATAGAAACGGTATTGCGCCCCCGTGTGATCCGGATTAACCAACTGCTGCTGTTGCAGTGCCTGTGCCGTTGCTTCTGCTGTCGTAATTGCTGAATCAACCAGTTTCAGTTCAGGTGCTTCCTGCCGGATTAATGATTTGAGTAATGGATAATGAGTACAGCCCAAAACCAGTGTATCCACATCTTCCGCCAGAATCGACTTTAAATATTCTCTGGCTGTCAATCGTGTTACTTCATGATCCAGCCAGCCTTCTTCCACCAGTGGCACCAATAATGGACAGGCCTGTGAAAATACGCGTGTTTGTGCATTCTGTTTATGAATCGCCCGGGCATAAGCATTACTATTGACGGTGGTACTGGTGGCAATCACACCGATGTGATTATTCCGCGTTGTTTCCAGTGCAGCCTTGGCACCGGCATCAATCACATCCAGTACCGGCATACCGCCGGCCAGTTGCCGTATCTTTTCTCGCGCCACAGCAGCTATGGTATTACAGGCCACAACCAGAGCCTTAACATCATGCTCCAGCAGAAACGACACAATCTGTTCAGTATAAACTTCAATTGTGTGTCTGGACTTCACCCCATACGGAACCCGTGCCGTATCACCAAAATAAATAATATTCTCATTAGGCAGCCGTTCCATCAAAGCCCGAACCACAGTCAGGCCGCCTACCCCGGAATCAAATACACCTATCGGGCGTTGTTGTATTGCAATCATTTGTCTCTTCATCTGTAGCCATGACAATTCAGCACACCACGTACTGAATCAGTCACAGACCAGTCATCATTGGGATTATAGCATTGACCTGAAAATATACTCATAGTACAAATCCGGCCAAACAGGCTTAAAACCGGCTTCTGGTCTGCAATCTGGCAAACCGGCAGAACTTTACTACTTTCACTCTTACAAACTTTATCGCATAATAAACCCGTTTTGTTAATTAAACATACCATGTCTGCACCTCAAATCCGTGAAATCGCTCTGGCCGGCGAAAACGATACCCTAAATCTGGGCGCCCGTTTTGCCCAGCATATCAGCCCACCTTTAATCATCTGGCTAGTAGGAGACTTAGGTGCGGGCAAAACCACCTTTACCCGCGGCCTACTTAACGCACTGGGCTATCATGGCGCAGTTAAAAGCCCCACATACAATATAGTTGAAACCTATCCATTTAACGGATTTCACCTGCATCATTTTGATCTATACCGTTTTCAAAGCCCGGAAGAATGGCTGGATGCAGGACTGGATGAACTCATCACCGCAGATAGCATTATCCTGATTGAATGGCCGCAACTCGGTGGCGATTTGGTTCCATCGGCTGACATCATCCTGAACATTACTTCCAACAGCAGCGGCCGCACAGTGCAGATAAGTGCGGCTACAGCCAATGGCACACACATCCTAGACAAAATTACAGAATAAACCATGCCTAACCATATCAGCCGCCGAAAATTGTTACTTGCTTCTACCGGCACGCTATTAATCAGTCTTACCCCGTTTGCGCGCGCCGCCAAAGCTGGCGCAGACATTGTGGCTTCACGCATCTGGCCAGCCACAGCCTATACCAGAATGACGCTGGAATCCACAACACCAATCCAATTTAAATACTTTCAACTCAAAAACCCTGACAGACTGGTTATCGATATTCAGGGCTCAGCCACCAATCAGGTCTTGCGTGAACTGAGCAACAAAGTCATTCCCATGGATCCGTATATTGCCAGTGTTCGCATCGGGCAATTCAATCCAGAAACCATACGTATCGTGATGGACTTGAAAACAACCGTCAATCCACAGATATTTTCGTTGACGCCAGTAGCCAATTTCAAAAACCGGCTGGTAGTGGACTTATACCCCACCGCCACAGTAGCCATGGAACAGGAAAAAAACGACCCATTAATGGCACTCTTACAAGACTATAGCCACGGCAAGGTCAACAGTGACGGCACCACACGTCCACAGGCTACCGCTTCCACGCCTCCGGTGCAAAAACCGCCTGAAAGTAAACCGCCAGTTATCAACCAGCCCCCAACCTCAGGCAAGCCGAATAAATTCAACCGCCAGCCCGTTATCATGATTGACCCGGGACATGGTGGTGAAGACCCCGGTGCCACAGGCCCATCCGGCTTGCATGAAAAAGATGTGGTACTGGCTATTGGACGCGAAGTAAAAAAAATACTGGACTCCTATGGCTACAAAACCTACATGACCCGAAACGAAGACATATTCATTCCGCTAGGTGTGCGCGTAGCCAAAGCGCGTAAACTCAGAGCCGATGTATTTGTTTCCATCCATGCTGATGCATTTACCAATCCATCTGCCAAAGGTACCGGTGTATACGCCCTTAATCCCAAAGGTGCCACCAGTGCAGCAGCCAAATATCTGGCACAAACCCAGAATGCAGCCGATTCAATTGGTGGCGTAAGTTACTCCACCGATAAAAATGTCAACAACACCCTGTTTGACCTTACCCAAACAGCAACCATCAACGATAGCCTGAAACTGGGCAAGGATGTTTTAAATCAGCTTGGCAAAATCAATAACCTGCATAAGGGCAGTGTCGATCAGGCTAATTTTGCCGTTCTGAAAGCACCAGATGTCCCATCCATACTGGTTGAAACCGCTTTTATTTCCAATCCGATTGAAGAACGGTTACTATCAAGCAGCAATTTTCGTCAGAAAATGGCCAATTCCATTGCCAGCGGTATTAAAGATTACTTATCTACAGCAGTCTTGGCACGTCGTTGATAGCAATGAATCATTTACTTCTTATATATTAATCAGTACAGCAATTCTGGTATAAATGGCAAATGGAATGACGCTTTTACAGCCTGAATATCAGTTTTGCAACAGCTATTAAACTTCTCTTTTCGACGTTTAATTACTGGATTGACTGACAGTCTGTTAGTATTTTTATTACAGTACAAAATAGCGTTTTTATTAAATGATAATTTAATTTATCTCGCTTATGTGCTTCGAGAAATTAAATATTATTGATTTAAGCTGCAATACAAATTACAGCTTAGTGATTGAATTAGATTGAAAATAATCTAACATTGAACACATGACAGGAATATTGAATACCGATTGCAGAATGTATTTCAGCCTGCAATCGGTAATTCGCAGATAAAAATATAATGATTAATTGCTGCTCAGAAATAAAGGCTAACAAAAAAGCTGCAAGATAAATCGATTATTATTTAGCAGCAAAATATTGCATAAAATTACTTAAATATTACTTCGCAACCATCAAATATGAATAGCATCATTCCATAAATCAAATATTTGCTTTTCATTCAGAAGCAGAACATCAGTTAAAAATTTCCACCAATTATCATTATCCAACGAAAAAATTTGCGTTTCCAGAATGTAATTGCGAATCTTGATCAACTCTATACCTGACATTACATTTTCAGCAGCTTCAACCAGAGCTTCCTTATTTTTACCCAAGCTAATTTCCAACTGGGAAAACATCTGCATACGGGACAAAGTACCGGCAGTGCTGCGTTTATTCTGTAAGCGTAACTGTGCAGCATCAACTTTTTCTACCCAGCTATTCGCTTTCTCTGACCACTGATGATAAATATCAGGGCAAGGCATGGTAGTAACAGTAGCTGGCAATTTGCCCGGCTCATCGATTGCTACTACTTCTCCAGTTTCCTTGCTATATACTGTTTCGCCTCGATGATCTTCGATATATTGCCAGTTATCACCTGTCCATTGTGCAATAAAGCCTTTTTTAAGCACCGGTTCTTCAACCTGAATACATAGTCTGGGAATTAGATAATGGCCGTTATTTTCCAAAGGATCCAAGTCTGCTGTAGTCATACCAACAAAGTAGTTGTTTTCGTCAAGCTGGCATACAGGAATTGTGGGAGCATATATTTTCATTTTTTATTCCTTAAATTTTAATACAGGCTAGTAATGCAATATTGCGTGGCCGTATTTCATTTGAAACAGGTGTTACCCGAGATATATCAAATGTAAAATGCGTCGTTGGTGCATTAATAGCATTTGAGTGACCAGCATATGGTAAATTACCTTCACTAAAAAATTGAAATGCACCTGATGCGAAATTTGTTTCAGTACCCTTTTGCCAACCAAGCTCCCCCCAAACATTGCGAATGGTATCACCTTGAAATGAACCTAACCAACGCTGCCCATCAACTCCACGCCCATCATCCAAAGCTCGCAGAAATTCACCACGCAAATCCGGTATATTAAATGTAGTATAACCATTTCCCGCACCAAATCGAGTGCCTATAACGGCAAATAAATTTGCATATGTTGTTCGTGATATAGCCGCGCCGTTAGCCTTTAACCAACCTGTAGGTGCCCAGTCACTAGCAAAATAATGAACAGCACCGGCAGGTGTAACATTTATATCCCTACTACCATCAAATGGCACGCCATTAATAGTGCACATTGTTTTCAATCTAGATGCAGTATCAGCACTTTTAGCGGTACCATTCTTATCCAGCTTGCTCTCATTAAGTACTTTACCCTGCCGTGCAGATAAAGCTGCTAATGCATCATCGGAATTTAATTTATCAATTATTTTGGTTACGCCGGCAACATCGGCAGTTGCGGCTGCTGGCGTATTTGATGCAATTAACATTTTGATTGCTGTTATTA
This sequence comes from Snodgrassella sp. ESL0253, assembly GCF_013344965.1. NCBI lineage: Bacteria > Pseudomonadati > Pseudomonadota > Betaproteobacteria > Neisseriales > Neisseriaceae > Snodgrassella > Snodgrassella sp. ESL0253. The sequence continues at coordinate 64,098 of NZ_JAAEDQ010000005.1, forward strand.
CCTGATTCTGTGTGGCCTTTTCCGGTTTGATGCCAGCTGCGGCCAGAATGGCAATTAATTCAGTCTGCACCTGATTCAGCCAGCTAGCCGGCAATACAGTGCCCAGTTCGTTTATTCCATTACCATCATGAAACAGTCCGTCTTGCGTATCAATTGGATACATTTTTTATTTGTCCTTATATGTAAATCGTATGTCGGTAAATGCTGGTTTCAGCTCTTTTAATACAGTTTCAATAATGACATCACCATATGCTGTCAATCTGTCGCCAGCCGTTGATATCCCTGCACGAAAGCGGGTTACGCGACTATCGGCATTTTTAACGTTTACCCACCATACCCACATAATGTCTTCACGCGCCAGTCTGTCACCGGCACGACTGATACCCACTCGGAATGGCTGCGGCTCGGTTATGGTGATGTCGTAGCCAATTGAAGCGGCCATCTGCATAAAATAGGGAATACTCAAGCCACCGGTTTCATTGATTTTGGTGATAACTGCCAGTATTCTTTGCTGGCCGTTTTTGCCGGTGCTGTCCAGATTGAGCAATTCCTCCCAGCGCACGATGTAATTTCCCGATGTGCGTGGGTCAATAACGCCCAGTTTACGACGGGCAGCATTTTGTATTTCATCCAGACAGTTGCTATCAATTGTGGCGGCATTTCTTACTGCCGGTGCAGTACGGTTATATGCAACTGGAGGTAATAATCCCAATAAAGTATTGACGTAACTCATAGCAAACTCACATCGACCTTACCCAGCATAAACCATTCAATCTTTTTGCTTGTCTCTGCGATTAGATTGGCTGCTGGTTGAGTCATCTTACGATCGGTCACACCAGACACATCACTGATTACTGCTTCCAGCTGGGATGCAATCACGCTATCACCAGGTTTTAAAGCGCTGAAATGCTCCTGCAAGGCCTGTCGGATATCTGCTGTCGCCCTGTCAAGGTTTGCATCGGACAAGCGCACTTTAACTTTAATATCAACTCTGGTGACATCTGGCTTGATAACAAAGCTGTTTTTAGCCGTTACCGGTCGCACTGAATCAATATAAGCCTGTACTTTGCTGACTATCTCATCACTGGGTAAATTATTATTGCTGGTAATGACAATATCTACCGTACCAAGCCCGCGGCGTAATGGGTATACATATGCACTGGTAACGCCATCCACGCTCAATGCCCAGGCCCGATAATCATATTTATTGCCTCCGGCAGGTGGCCGACGCAATAAATCCAATAAACGGTTCAATAATGAAGTATCGCTTTCAACATCAGTACCACCGGTAGCTTGTATGATTTCCACATCGCTGGATATACCTATCGGTGCAGCCATAAATTGTGCTGCTTTATTATGCTGATTTGATGCAGAACCAGCCTCATGCGCCTGTATGGATAAAACAGCAGTACCTTCTTTACCAATCACTGCCTGTTGCTGCACAGTATATAAATGTTCACCACATATAATTTGTAATTTTGATTCAATTAATGATCCCGGAATACCACGAGCAATAGCTGTTCCGCTGGCGGAAGTAGCATTTTTACGGCGTATACCACGCAGATTACAATGTCTCTCTAGAAATTCTGTGTCCGCAGTATCCGGAAAAAACTGTCTTAATATCCATGCCTGATGAGCATATTGTCCTGTGGCACAACTGGCCAGACTGCTGGCTCGAATATAATTATCACTATCTGAAGAAACATCCGCTTGAGGGTTTAATGAAACCATATCACGCAAAATAGCGTGACGTATTTCCTCAAATGTTGGAATATTGTGCATTTTCAAAATCCATTTAATTATTTTTTTAAATTACTTTAACCGGACACTCAAATATAAATTTTTCTCCAGTTAATTGCGTTACCTGTATATTCAAATTCAGCATGCCATTATGTGGTTGCATGGTGGCGACAGAAATATCTGCCGCACGCCCATCATCAATAATTGGCTGTAAAGCCTGTTGCGCATACTGTTTGGCTAGTAAGCTAACTGATTGCAAATCTTTTTCCCGTTCAAGCGTATACAACAGTGAGCCTAATTTTTTATCCGCCCAATAACTACCCAGTGGTGTCATCAGACGCAGATAAACTGCATTTTGTAAGTGATTTATAATCTGTCCGGTGTAATCACCTGTTCTGGTGTCTATTTCTCTATCCATAAACTACTCCGGTTATGTTATTTTTATAGTTTACTAAAATAACTATTTTTATCTGAAGCTCAAGAGCTTCAGCAGCTATCAGACAGGCTTGCCCACTCTGACTGCATGATCATGGCCTGCCAGACTGATTCCACTGGCTTTAACATCGCCGACAGTGGTATAGCTACCGTTAGTTTGTACAATATTGCCTGAAAATGTCGCCCCTTGCCCTCCTTTGATATCCATTCCGCCATTACCATTGATTTGGCCTGCGGCAGTGATTTCCTGCGAGCAATTAACATTCTGGGCACTGATATTCACTCCCGCCTGAGCATCGATATTAATGCCAGCCGCAGCCTCAATTTTTACTCCTGCCGGTGCTTTAATATTTAAAGTTTCACAATCAATCTCAATCAGTTTGCCATTTTTTAAGGTAATAGAGGCGCCAGACTGGTTATAAACAGCTACTTCTCCTGCGGCCAGTGCTTTAATCCGGTATTCACCATGCTCAGTGGCAATGATAATGCCATGACTGGTCTGACCACTTAAAGGCAAAACAATAGCTTCCGAGCCCACGGGCGGATTACTGGTAAAACCAAATTGCTGTATCTGCTCCACATCCTGTAAAACCTCATCGGCCAGAGCTGCTACCTGAGCAGATTGAATCGGCTGAGAGGCATTTACCCGTGTCAGCCTGCCTCGAAAAGCCTGCCGGACTGAGCTGGTGGTATTATTAATTGTCGTTCTGGTTTTATTTACCAGCTTCGCAACATAACTCATCTGACTCTCCAATTAAAATTTATTCCAATTAAATATATACGCTGTTATATCTTGACCTGTTTTATCTGCCGGTTAGTCACACCTTTACGTTTTCCTTTACGTGATCGTGCTGCTGCGGATTTTTTAACATAAGCATCCGGCGTCCATATTCCATCCTCTTTTAAGCGCAGTTCAGTCAGCGTGCCGCCACTTCGGTTCAGTAAAAAACGGCGTCCCATCAGAAAAAAAATGGCATCTATCTGCTGGTCTTCATCAATCACATGCACACGTTGTCCGGGTTGCCACAGCAGGCCATCCTGAGTTTTATGATCTGCAACCGTAATGGTTAAAGTGAAACCTTCCAGACGCCAGTCAGAAAGCATTTTTTTTGCCTGCACCTTCAACTGTTCCAGATTTTCTGCATCACCGATTACTACTGTTTTCGGCTTGTATAAAACCATTGTTTCGTCTTTGTATACCCATTTCAAATCGTGTTTTGACGAATTGGCATAACGGGTGTGACTTTGGCCAAGAAAGGTAACTTCCGAGTAGCGATTTTCAGTACTATACTCAATATGAATACTTTGAATATTACGTCGGCGATCATTTTTACTGTGGCACAGGGTTGCCACTGGCGGGCTGGCGTAATCAGCACCACCAACAACCAATGTACCATCTGGTTCCAGCCACACATGCAGGCCTGCCTTATAGGCAATTTTGCTCAATGCCTGCCATGCAGTTTCCCCGGGTTCGATATCTACTTTGTCCAGAACTGGATTTTTTTCAGCCTTTAATATCACTTTTTTGATTTGTGGCCAGGGTTCAACTATCTTCTGTGCGGCAGCTAAAACATTCATTCCTTTAACATTAATTTGTTTAACACTGCAATCCACCAGTAAACCGGCAAGGTCACGGCCATTAAAACCGATACTATGGTTGTTTTTATCAACCATTTCATTCTGATGGCCAATAATTCCAGTCATAACCAACTGGTTATTAATCAACACTTCACATTGCAAGGAGCTATAGTCGGCCAGAACACTCTGATTTTGAGAAACATTGGTTTCAAAACTGAAGGCATCAGCAGGAATCAGAAAATCACTGTCAATATCATAGCTAAGCCAGTCTTTATGTTCTTTCCCCCCTATTCTCACTACCACTTCATTGCCATATGGATAAGGCAACATTTCAGTTTCATTTAACATAATAATTAATCCACTCATTACGCTGAATAAATGATGGATGGCACAAATGAGGATTAAGGCGCATTAATTCATTTGCCCGCTCAATATCTCGATAAAGTAAATATGCCAACTGATGAATGGTGCCATTAATATCTGCTTTTCTGGTACGCATTGGCGGTTTCTGATTAATGACGGCCAAAGCATAGTCATTAAATTGTGCGGCCATATTGGCCAGCAACTGAATCATTATCGTCGTTTGCGTATAAATATTGGCAGCATTAATGCTTTTGACATTATCAGCATAATCGTAAGTTTCACGTAAAATATCTATTAATTTTTGAATACGCAGACGAAGATTATTATTTATATACAGCAACTCATTTGCTGTCACTATGTCACTATTCGCTTCAATCATCGTGACAGTATTCTGCATCAAAGCACCAATACTCAAGAATTGCAGAATCTGGGCAATCGGTTGCATCTGAATATCAGCAATCTTTTGTACATGATTGATCGCCTCTTCCTCAGTTTCCTGTCTATCCTGACTATACAGAATATTATCAGGCAATTTATTCAGGCCATCTACACGGTTACTGACAGAATCAAAAGTCTGTCTGGTACTTAAACTGCCAGTAGCAAACTGTGTATCACTCGCCAGACCTGTTGTCACCATTGTGACTACAGAATGAATCAGCCTGCTGACGTCCTGACTGTAAGATGCAGAAGAAAAAGCTTTACTGGTCAAATACTTCATGGGATCCAGATCGAAAAAGCGGCGAACACTGCCAGCTACGCCACACAATGCGGCAAATACACCATTTGTACTGCCCCATAAAGACGAAACTCCCTCCCGAACGCTTAACAGCGTTTCAGAATAACCCAGTAACTGCTGTGTATACTTTTCCAGAGTATTCTGTATCTGTTCTAACTTGGCTAACCACTGATTCTCAAATAAAAATATCGGAGCTGACTCTTTTGCTTCAAAAAAAGTGATATCCAGTGCAACATAATTAACTGAATCAGCTTCAGTACGAAATGACCAGCTTGCAGCAATCATATTTTGTAACAGGCCTAAAACCGGATGAACCAATGTGCCTGCACCTGGTTCTTCCAGCACAGCCAGTAACTGTGATAACTGTGTATCAAAGCCTGCACCAAAATAGACAGCAGCAACCTGACATTGTCGTCCCTGTGTACCCAAATCCTCAATATCAGTTCCATTTGCAAACGGACGGCCATGCCGTACCAGTGCTTTCTCATTTTTATCACTAATAGAAATGACATCAAAGGTAACATTTTTGTAACTGGCCTTTTGCAGATTATTCTTCCACATTGTCATTATTGTGCACCTCCACGGTTATACATTTCCATCTGATTGCGTGAAACCAGATTGCTAATCACTCTGCCATCAAGCGTCACCGTAAGATTATTCTGAATAACCTGTTGCTGGTTCGAGAGAATAGTAGCTATTTTGTCTAAACGTATACCCAACTCCTGTACAATAGCCTGAAAAGCATTTTGAAACTCAGCACTTTGCTGCACAAGCACAGGCTGCCCGGCACCAGACTGGCTTTCTATTGCGGGTAGATTAGCCGGAATATTTCTGTACGAAAGCATCATCGCAGCAGATGGCGTCATATTGGCACTTGTTATCAGCTGATCCTTTTCACAGGCAAACACTGATTGCCCATATAATGCAGGATTGAATCCATAGGCATGCCGAAAATCTGGTGTATACGGCTCGCTGCTCCCTACACCTGTTGTGGCTTTTATTTCTTCGGTATCCTTATTTTGCGTAACAGCATCGCCTACCTTCTCTCCCATAATGCTGCCGCCAATTCCGCCAAGTAGACCGCCAATCAGCCCTCCCACCGCAGTACCTATACCAGGTAATATTAGTGTTCCGATTGCTGCACCAACCTGACCTCCAGCCCAGGTTCCAGCCAGACCACCAGCGGTACTGGTTGCATTTTTTATCTGAGCCGTCTTCTTTTCTTCATGGGTTAAGCTGTCATCATTCTGAATCGCATATACATTATAAGCGCCACCAAGGACAGCGACTGCGGAATTACCCCTGCCTAATAACTTGCCAGGAACTCTAGCCGGAATCTTTCTGCCTTTCACCCCTGTTTTCCGACCGGCTGGCGTTTTTGTGCTTTTGTTTCTGTTCGATTTTCTTCTTTCTCTGTCAAAATCACCCCCTGAATCAATATCGATATCGCCTCCTTGACCAGACAAAGTACCCAATGCTTTCAGTGCAGTTGCTGCACTACCGGCGGCAGCGGCCAAAGCGGTTACAGCAAAAGTAAGAGTAGGAAATTCAGCTGATAACTCGGTTAACCTGGTTTGAAAATTAACTAACGGTTCTACTACATCACTTCTGCCCAAAGTAGCCAGAGCATGATTCTTTTCCTGCTGCCGCTCCGGATCCGCAGATAACACAGCTAACTGTTTGGCAGCCAAACCATCAGCATCTTTCTGCAACGCGTTTATTTGTGGCAGCAACAGATTATTATTCAAATTGGCATTAACAGCATCTCTGGCATCTACAGGAATAAAAGATAACAGCTTATTCTGACGAGCTTGCATCTGTTGCTGGGCATGTACATCGCCAGCATCGGCTTTTTGCTTTAAATTCTGGTAATTCCTGTCTTTAGCAAGAATATCACTGCAAACTTTAATCAGGGACTGAGCATCATTTAAGCCCTGCTTACTGCCCTGTTCCCTGATTTTATCCCAGTCAAGATATTTGCCTGAAACATCAGGGTCTTTAATTTTACTCAGAGTACTGGCCAGTTCCGGATTAGCCAATGCTTCCAGAAAAGCTTTAACGCTTTTACTTGCATCGTCATTAGATTCTGACTCTTTTGATGTAGCCTGTAAGGTTGAAATTAAATAATCGATACCGCCGGTATCTGTTAGCCCCGCCTTTTTAGCAGAAGACAATAAATCTGGTAATTCACCCTGCAATTGGGCAATAGTAAATTTACCCTGACTGCTTGATGCAATAATATGATCAGAAACCGAGTTATAATCCTTAGCCTGCAAACCATAGTCTGCCAATGATTTGTACAGTCTGGCTGTATTTTCATGATCATACTCACCGGCGCTGGTAGCTGATCCGACCATGGTACGATGGGCATAAGGAATAGTTGCCTTAACCTGATCCAGAGTCATGTCCTGCTGTAACATATCAGTAAACAGATTCAGCGCAGCCTGTGATGTACCGCCATTTCTGGCTACCAGTCCCTGAACCAAACCCTGAATTTCTTTTACACCCTGAGTTTTAATCCAGTCTGCTGATTTACTTTTATCTGTACCATATGCTTTTACAGCAGCCTGAATGACAGCTGAACGTAATTTTTTCTCATCATCTATTGCTGGCTTAACTGCGCCGTAGACAGCCTTTCCTCCCTTGATAATTTCGCTGCCGACTGTTTTAGCCGCCCCCCATTTAGATGATTTTTTTTGTTGTTCTGCAATAGTTTTTTGTATTTTAGAACTTTTTTCTAATTCCTTATTTAACTCGCGAATACTGTTACGAGAAGCCCTGGTTGCATGCTGAATCTGCTTTTGAGCCGCAGTAGCAGTAGCGGTAAAATTCTTATATGCATTTTTGCTCTTGCCAATTTCCCGCTGTATTTCCTGTTCAGACCGTATTTCCTTCCGTAAGCGCATATCCGCAGCACGCTGTTGCTCTCGCTGAACCTGCTGAATAATTCGGATTTGTGATTTACCGGCTTTCTCACTTTCCCTGACTGCAACAGCAGCTGTACGCTTGATTTGCTGTTCTAATTTTTTTACCTCCTCAGTCATTCTGGTAATGGAGGCCCCCTGTTTTGCTAGCGACTCCTGATTTGAAGACATGTCAATACTCTCGCCTAATTGTTAATTATATTTATTCTGACTGATTAAAAATAATTGAAAGAAGTGAATATGCCGGAGCAGCACCCGTGCAAAAAGCCCTGCCATACAGCAGGGCTTTAATCAATCAGGCTGATTAGCTAACAAACTATCTTTAACTGGCTGGAATGGTTTTGGCTTTCTTTGGCGTAAAGAAATAATAACATTATCATCATCATTTTTTATGCCCATACTCTCCAGAACAGTCTCAATCCAGACAGATACTTCAGCATGGCACATCGTGCTAACCATAGCCGGCGTAATCATTGATTTAGCCAGCAGAATACATGCCTGTCGATAATTTTTATGAGCTATTGCATAACTACGTTGCTGTCCGCTTCCTCTGATGCCGCTGGGTCTGACTGGCCAGCGGCAATCGATTTTGAACGTAAAGATTCCATACTGGTTAAAATTGACTGATAATCTTCTGAGGCAAGATTGTGCAATAGAAATTCAACGCTCAGATTCTCTGCATCAATACCAGAAACTTCCAATTGTTGTGCCCAATAAGCCAGTGTGGTCAGAATGGCTTTTTTTGCTCCTGATACATCTTCAATCAAACCGGTTTCTTCCAGTATTTCCAGTGCTTTGAGTTCATCTGCCAAAGTCAGCGGCTTAACAGTATAATCAAAATACATCTGGCCATTGTACGCCAAACCATAAACCAGTTTTCCAGTCTCTTTTAACATTATTCTACCACTTTATCCAATGCAAACATTTCAATATCACGACGCGCTTCATTTTCTACACTGTATTCTTCCGAACATTTAGTGCTGGTACAACCTATATAGCTAATACGTGCTTCATCTGCATTACGGGGATAAATAGTAATTTTTGCATTGGTAATGTTGTCCCAGTCAATACCACTTTCATCCAGCGGAATGGCTGCACTGACACTCATTGTGTATTCTGTTACACCATCTGCATAACCACGCACTTTGCCGGACTTGTTCATGGTCTTAACTACTTTACGTCCGGTAGTCACTTCCGGCTTGAAGCTGATAATTTCTACTTCACGACCATTTACTTCCATAATTACCGCGCCGGCATATTTAGCGCCTGTTTTATTTGCCATATTTTTTCCTTTATATAGACAAGGTGTTAACCTTGAAACTAACACCTTATATGATTAATTTATAAGTACAGATCCACACGTGCAGCCAGTACATGCAAGCCATTGACTACATCAGCGGGGATAACCGCATCCAGGCGGTTTGGATCATTTGGATTACGCTGTACAATCAATTTATCTTTATTTTCCAGAACTGCCTCCAGAATTTCTGCATTTTCACACTGATATAATACATCCAGAATTTCTGAGCGCACTCTCAACGGAGTACGTTCTGAAAGCTTCTCACGCGGAAAACGTAAGGCGATACGCTGGTTAACAGCATCGCGTACATAGTCAAGTGTACGAATCGTAGTGATATCCAGCAATGCCGGATCATCTGTACCTGTGGCATTTTTCACATAGGTAGATACGGCACGCATAATCTGCACCCGATTATTCACGATCTGCAAAGGCGTCAGCCCGTTATACAGAGCACTATTAAACTCAGCAAACAGAGGCCAGTTGGCATCAGCCGTTTTCCTCAGCCCTTTTATTTCCAGTGTATTGAGTGGACGAGCCGGATCATTTTCACCAGCAATGACAGCCGCATAACCTGCTGCAATAATGGCGTTGCCTTCCATGGCATTTTTATACCAAGCTATGGTAATACGGCCACTATTGATTTCATTAGCAAAAGTGGTTCCAGTACTGAGTGTACCGCGCCAGCCCATCACCCCGATACAGCCACGCTTTTCAATTGCATTGGATACCAGATCAATATGATCAGATAATTTTCTGGCATTTAAATCATCGGAAAAAGCACTACAGATAATATGAAAATGTTTGCCGGCTACCTGCTCAAGGGCAGCACCGATATCCGGATTCCCATGACCATCCTGAAATGGTTCTATATCCAAGAAAGCTTGATCCGCATTGGCACTGTCTCCACTAAAAGATGCCATTAAAGAAATTTCATTACCAATCGAACCCGTATTTCTGGCTGTCAGTATGATTGCTTTGCCATCAGCTTCTGCTGCTGCCAGAGTGTGTGCTTCATTAATAATGCTAACCATTCTCTCCACAACATCAGCAATGGCCTCATCATTACTTACTCGGGTCTGGCAATCAATTCCACCAATGGTTACTGTCAGAACGCCAGAATTATCTGGTAAATATTTAATGGTTACACTTGCATAAGCAGAATTACTTTGCTCCGCATCATCAACACCAATTACCGTTAAATCCAGATAGGGGTTATTAATAAATGCCTGTTTTACACAATAATGTGCCCAGGAACCCTGACCAAACAGGTTAGCAGCATCAGCATCACTAAATAATTGTACTGGTGTCAGTGCCGGCTGTTTGCTCTTTGACAATCTAGATGCAATCAGTAACATTTTTTGTGGATTGGCTGGCAAGCCTCTTACTGCAGTACGCGTATTAAATTCAATATACCGACCTGGTACACGAATATCATTGCGCACAGTATCAAACTGAATATTATCAATCATTCCTTTACTCCTGTTTCATTTTTTAAATTTTCCGTTATCATTATCAGGTCACCATCAGCTACCAATCGGCGGTAATAGAGACTTGCTGGAACCTTAACTGGGTTAGTTGTTATATAAGAATTAACGCGATTTTCCTTTGGCACGCGTAAACCGTCTGCTGCTTGAACGATCTGTAAATACCCCATAGCTAGTACAAAACTGACGTAGAAAATCATGCTACTTGTTTTAGTGTTTTATACTCAATCGGCGTCATATTATTTAGTGCTTCATGAGGTCTTTCGGTGTTATAAATTGTTAGCCATTCTTCGGTTACCCTCCTTGCCTGTTCCAGGTTATTAAAAAGACATAAATCCAGTACCTCTGTACGGTACGAACGGTTAAATCGTTCAATAAAGCCATTTTGATATGGGCAGCCGGAGTTGATGTACTCTATAGTTATACCATGTGATTTTGCCCAATTAGTAAACGTGTTTCCGGTGAATTCCGGCCCATTATCTACCCGTATTTTTAGTGGATAACCATGATATTCGGCCAGTTTATCCAGATAACGAGTAATCCTGCCAGCCGGTAAACTGACCGCAATATCAATACCTAGCGCCTCACGATTAAAGTCATCTATCACATTGAAAGTTCTAAAACGCCGTTGATTGCGACTGCTGTCACTCATAAAATCCATTGACCAGCATTCACCTTGTTTATTGGGTACTGATAGCCTTTCCGGGCTTCGTGGAGGAATGCGTTGTTTACGCTTTACCCTCAGATTAAGCTTTAATTCACAATACACCCGATACACACGTTTATGATTCCATTTATAGCCGAGCTTTCTGAGGCGATTAAAACATTTGGGAAAGCCCCAGCGTAAATGCCTGTCAGTGATAGCACTTAGTACTGACATAATCACTGAATCATCCGGTAACTTGGGTTGATAATAGTAAGCACAGCGGCTTAGGCCAACAATAGCGCAGCTCATGGCAATAGTAACAGGATGACTTTCTTGTAGCTCCAGAGCCCAGGCTTTACGTACTTTGGTAGGCACTATAGCTTTTTTATGATTTCCTCCTGAAGCTGAGATTTTAAACAGAGCTCGGCAAACATCTGTTTAAGCTTGCGGTTTTCAGCCTCCAGCTCCTTTAAGCGTTTAATATCGGACGTTTCCATACCACCGTATTTTTCCCGCCATTTATAAAAAGTCGAATTGCCGATGTCATATTTACGGCAAAGTTCTTTAATAGGAATACCGGCTTCAGCTTCTTTTAAAATAGATACGATCTGATGTTCAGTCATTTTTTTCACGTTTAAATCCTCTGTGGGTTAACAGAGAAAATTTTCTACTTCGGGACTGTACTATTTTAGGGTTAGTTACATTATAGATGCGCAATTAGAATAAAATGAGCGCATTCACCCTCCGTACTGGAAATTTTTAATAATTCATGCCCGTAACAACTCAATCGAAGTGATGTATTACATTACTATGAAATGATAATCCAATCTATTCAAAGTATAACGTTGAAAAAATTAAATTTTATGAATTTAAGCTACGTTAAACAAAATAGATTGCAGTTAATAAAATGATATAGATTGAATATAACCTATTAGCAAACTTGAAAAGAAATAAAAATTGATCGTATAAAACAATTATTTAAGCCATTATCAGCAAGCTATAAATGATAAAAATAATTTTAAAACAATATTAATAATTTCAATTAGTTTACAAAAAAAAGCAAACAAAAAAATTCCATTAAATTGATTTGATAACACCTTTTGCCTTTATCAAATGCTTTTATTCAGTATCTGATTTATCATTTAACCAATAAATCTTTTTCGCATAACTCAATATGTATAATATTCAAGTGTTCAACAGAAATTTAGATAAATAATAATATATTATACCAATTTAAGGTGATAAAAAATTTTGCCTCTTTTACTCAAATTTTATACCGCGCCGGCAACTTAACCGGCGCAATCTTTTAACCCTTTAATAGTTCTTTTTCGCTTCTTCCCACAGTCGGAATAATCTATCTTGGTCAATATTTAATGTTTCGGTAAAAAACTGCCAGATATCATCATTTGCCAGTGTAAACGTCTGAGCCTCCAAAATAGTATTACGCACCTTAATTAAGTGTGCACCGATTAGTTCGCGTTCAGCAATTTCGACTAATTTGTCTTTACTTTTTCCATGTTGTAATTCAATCTCTGTCAATATCTGGCTACGACTCAGTATTCCAGCGTCTTTTCGCTTATCCCACAAGCGCAATTCATCTACATTAGATTTTTCTACCCACTTACCTGTTTCTTCAGACCATTCACTATATGGAATGGGTGATAATGTCGTGACATTATCAGGTAATACACCTATTTCAGTAATAGTGACTTGCTCACCTGTTTCTTTAAGATATACTTTTTCACTACGATAATCCTCGACAGTAGCTATATTTTGGGATACGGTAAAATACCCGTCTGTATTTCGTTTGCCTGTAACCATAAAAACCTGCTTTTTTACCTTAGCAGGCAATTCCGCATCCGCAATTACTGAATTAAAAGGAATTGAAATTGTGGCTGCATCAATATAATCGGCTGCACGTAGTGTATTAACTAATAATTCGTTTGTTTGTTCGTTATATGAGTAAATTTTCATATCTATCCTTTGTTAAATCCGAGTCGCAATTAGCATTGCAATGTTTCGAGGGCGATTTTCTAGAGCTGTCGGCACGACACTACTTGCAGCAAAATTATAAATTGCGCGGTCAAAATATGTGCCTTCGCCAAAATGCATCCAAGCATCTTTATACCCTGCGAGACTGAAGGCTCCAGCGCATCCGAAGACCGTGCCACTGAAGGATCCAGTGATATCTCGTATCGCGTCTCCTTGTGCACTGAAAATCACGCGCCCCCAATCATCTATTCCTCGATTATCGTCCAGCCCGCGTAAGAACTCGCCGCGTAAATCGGCAATCTGTATGTAGTTGTTCAATATGAGATGCGGATACAATGTGGCTAGCCGCCAGAATTTGTCTTTATGAAGATTACCGTCATTGCGGTATTTAATTAAACCCTCGCGGATATTAGTAGTTGGCAAATATATTGCACTTCCTGTTTCTGGAAACGCCAACCACCTACCAATTTTTAACCAATAATAAGGCTGACTTTGATCGGAATTTTGCCAGCCAGAAGGACGGTGTAAGGGGTCGCGAGGGTCCTTGCCCTTGCATCCATCAGGATGGTAACACTCGTACCAGTCTCCATCGACTTTGATCAAATCACCCGATTCATATTTTTCGGTCGAAACATAGCCCGCTGAGACTGGTAAATGAATATCAGCTGTTCCATCAAACACCTTACCACCAATATGTTTTGGCAAAAGTAATCTGGAAGCGGTATCAGCATTGCCTGATGTATTCTGATTACCGGGCTTGTTCACTCCGGGTAAATCAATATCTGCTGAGCCATCAAATGCTACACCACCCATTTTTCTGGCATCGGTTAGCCTGTCAGCAATGCATGCTCTATTAGCCATCTCCGCATTTGTTGCGGTTGCTGATTTGTCCAGTTTATTGTCTTTTAACCATTTAGTCCGGTTGGCCAGCTGGCGAGTGGGCACATTATCAATCCCATTCTCTCCCCCCAATACCGGATCGGATGTTTCCCATTGATAAATGCCTTCTTCCCAGAACGAAGTTTCTTTTAAATTTGCCATTAAGCAGTTCCTTTGTTAAATGAAGTTTCTTTTAAATTTGCTAATTAAGCAATTCCTTTGTTAAACGAGCCATCACGCTGCACCTGTCCATTGTGATACAGTAGTGCCTAGCTGGATTTGATGATATGCTTTCACTATCAACAAAGAAGGGTAGTAAAATATGAAACAAGTCTTATTTATTTTATGTTGCTGTATATCTTTCTCTGCTTGTGGAACCAGTACAAGCGGTCTTCCACAAAACTGTCAGGATGTTTTTAAGCGCTGGGATGAATTAATTGTTAAGCTTGAAGCTAACAGTAATATCCCCTCTTCCTATGTGCAGGATGAAAAATATGATCGCTCGCTTATACTGAATGCGGCTCGAAAAGCTGAGTCTCAAAAACAAGCAGGAATTTGCGAGTTTGCCAGACGTGCTGTTGATGAAAAATTGCAGGCATTAGCGTCAGGACCTGATGGCCTTAATGAGCACATCAAACAAGTGGAAATACGAAATAACCGTAAATATCAATAAATTAAAAAGAATCAATCGTAATCTACACTGAGTACTAAAATTAGTTACATCAATCCTGCCACATCACAAAGCGCAATTTGTACAGGAGACTTATAACCTAAGGCTGCACTGTTAACCACAGTACGGTACTGCCGATTGCCACGCAGAACGCCAATCCAGTCTGAGGCATGTGCATCAGCCGTATCTAATGCGACTTTTATAAGCTCAGCCCATGAACTATAGTTTTTACTATAAAAAATCTCAAAAACAGCATGAACGCCGATCATGGCTGTACTGCTTTCCCATTGATAAACGCCTTTGTCCCAGAACAAAGTTTCTTTTAAACTTGCCATTAAGCAGTTCCTTTATTAAACGAGCCATCGCGCTGTGCCTGTCCATTGTGTTGCAGCGGTACTGCGGTATAGTCCAGACTGGCCAGCACGCAACGCGCCGGCGCAAAAGCAGCCAGCGTATGCCGTAATAAGGCAGCCTGTTGATTGGTAATCGGTCTATTCAGCAAAATACGGTAATGTGCCCAGTAAGTATTATGTCCATGCACATATAATCCTGAGCGCTGAATATTACCGTTGTGCTGTTGATGATTGAGCCCTTCAATAATGGTGATTTCACCAAAACCAAGACGGCGAACGATTTCTCTTAACGACCAGGGCGTTCCCTTACTGCGGTGAAGTTCGTATGCTCCTTTTATCAGTTGGCGCTTGGCCTGATCGCTTTCTGCCAGCCAGTAACCATTTACGCCGAGAATACAGTGGCTTTCAGCCAGCAGCTCAAGATGATCAGCCAGTACTAAATTTACCAGCCGTGGCATAAGCTGTGGTGTACTGATCAGCTCCAGACGCAAGCCCAGTGTGGCCAGTGCCCGCAGGCGCTGATCGCGCTCAATTACTGCGGCATAAGTCAGCTTAGCCATCCACAGCCTCCTCAGCAATGGTGAGGATTAAATCGTTGCAATGCGCCCAAGTATCGGCTGCAACTGTAGTCAGTTTGAGCTCTGGCGTGGCCACGTTATAGACTCCGTCAACCTTTAATAAAGACTGAATCACCAGCGGTACCACATCCACCCCCAGCCGCTGTTCCTGACTGCTTTGATATTGCTGCCATGTAGCTTTGGCCGCAGCCTGCACCGCCTGAGCATCAGCACCAACAAACAAAGTTAATGTTGCCGCAACCTGATAATTGAAAATTTTCGGTGCTCGCACCACTACCTGATCACATAACGGGCGTACACGCTCATCAGACAAGGCTGTCTGTACCTGATGAATCAGCTCCATTGAAGGCAGGCCGGTTTTAGTGAGTATGGTTACTGCCACCACGCCACCTAAGGGCTTACCCTCCTTATCTGTATCGTTAGTCACATAAACATCAATAATGTCCTGACTGACCTGACGAGTAAAATACTCATAGGCGCCAACCGGACCGGCCACTGAAAATGATTCTGGTGCCAGCAGAATGCGTACCCGATAGGCATCATCACTTTCAATATCCACACCACCACTTGAAGTGGTAATATTGCTGACTTTAACCTCTGCAATATCAGACAAATGGTCTGTTAAAGTATTAATCTGCCCGGCTGACCAGCCATTACCCACCACCCCGGTTGACTGACAGACAGCAACCAGCTCAATGCTGCTATTGGTAGCAGTAAGCAAACCTGCTTCAACAGTGGCAAATATCAGCGCATCAACAGTAACTCTGGTTCCTTTCGGAATCACTACCTGTTCTTTACCGGCCAGCTTGGCCTGAAAACGCAGCGTTGTTTGTGCCGGCTGTGCCTGCAAGCGTGGGGTATGAACATCATCTCCGCATAAATCCAGCATCAACCCAGTAGCAAAGCGCACATGCTGCTGCCGATAAGCTTCATTGACCTGTTGCCTGGTTAATGCCTCGCGATAGGCATAGGTATTAATCAGCAAGCGTTCAATATGCGCCGGCTGTAATACCTTGCCGGTACGATTCTGGTAATCAGTTATCGTATCGGCCAGAATGGTTGCCAGATCATCTTCAACTATCTTTATATCCGCCCGCGCGAGCTTAGTTAAATCTGTCATTTACGTACCAATCCAATATTTGTTTGATAAATTTCACCTGCCACTTCCTCAGCTATACGCCAGTGGACTGTTATTGTTAACTCAGGTGCCTGACCCGCAAAGCTAACACGCTCTACCACCACACGCTTCTCCCAAGTCTGGATAGCCAGAATCACCTCTCGCGTCACACCGGGAATAAATACATCCTCGGGCGTATCCAGATAATCCAGATGGCTGGAACCAAAAATAGGACGGGTCACATCGGTACCCTTGCGTGTCATCAAAATATTCAAAATACATTGATTAATATCATCAATGCCCGTGACAATATCGCAGCCACATTCCAGTGGTGCTAACTGCCAGTGGCGAGTGCGCGGTGTAATTGTCATAACGCTTTTCCAGTAATAAAAAATCCCTGCCATCAATGACAGGGATGAAAATTGGGTTTGAATAAGCTGTTAGCAGAACATTAGTTTGGTGTACCAGTATTACCACCCGAAGTCAGATCAGGATGAGTATGGCTCTTAAGACTTTTACCATCGGCCACCACATCACCGCCTTTAACCTTAATCGTGCCGGCAATCGATGCAGCAGCACTACCGCCGCCAGAACCAGCCATACCACCCTGATAGGTTAACTTTCCCTGTACCAGTAAGCTGCCAGTGGCTGTAGTGGATGGCGCATCCAGCGTAATATCACTGGCTTTAACCAATACCGTATCTGCTTGCACCACCACTGTACCGCTGGTCTGAACACAAACCTCGCCACTTTTACGATCATGGCTGATTACCGTACCATTGCTAAACTGTTTCATCCACATATCATTGCTCTGTGCCGGTGCGGTATCACTCTGATTGTACAAAGCACCCAGTACCACCCCACTCTCACCCCGGGCATCCAGAATACATGCCACCAGTTCACCTATATCCGGCAAAGAATAAAAACAGTTTCTACCGGCGGCAGCAGTAAGCATGGGCAGCCAGTCTGTATGCATATTCTCCAGTGCCGGAATATTCACTTTAAGCATATGCCTGCCGGCATCAATGGCTTCCACAAGGCCAAACTGCAAGGTTGCCCCAAATTCATACAGTTTCTGCATGTTTTTCCCCCGTATCTGCATCATCAGCAATGTATTCAATCATGTTAATTTCCAGAGACGTGGTATAACCAGAACTACGGCTTAAATTGTGGCCTGCCTGCTTAATCTGATAATTTCCCGACATTTTGCCATAACCGCTCAAACGGATAATCTGGCCGGCCACCAGCTTCACATTGCCAAACAGCTCCAGACTACCGGTTACCTGACACTGACGCGCATCAGTAAGTGCAGCATCTGCACGTGCAGTGAGCTGTTGTTGCGATTCCCCTTTATTGGCCACAATTTTCAACATATCACCACTTGCGCTCAGCTTACTCTGCGGCCGTAACGGCTGCCCCTTTCGCTTGACCGTACGCACCTGTTTAGCTTTAGTATCATAACCACAAGCCACTACCTCATCTGGAACACCTTTGAGCTGATCACGAAAACTAGCAGACTCCACATCTTCCGGCAGCAATACCAGCACCGGTTCCTGTGCCGTTAATTCCGTATTGGCAATAAAGGCTAAAGTCTGGTCGACAATTTTAAAAGTATAGCCAAACTGCTTTGCCAGCCGTGCGAGAAATTCCACATCACTTTCCTGATACTGGGTAATACGTTCAATCTCCAGATTGGCAATCGGATTTTTGAGCACCAGCTGTAATCGCGCAGCTACCAGCTGCACAATTTTTTCCAGAGTCGTTTTCTCATATGCTCTGGGCTGCAAAGTGCGACTGGCACGGCTAATCCCCGTGGATAAAGCCTTCAGGGTAATCACATTGGGCTTGAACGCATAATCAATATCGGCAATCTCAAAATTGCCCAGATTCACCATACCGGTAAACTGGTCTCCCAGCGTGAACGACAGCATATCGCCCTGATTCGGATACCAGCTACGCAACCATCTGCCATCCGTATCCTCAAACGCTACCGACAGCTCATCCGACTGCTCACCCAGATAATCCGTATAATTGATACTGAGCAGATAAGGCTTGATTGCCAGAGTAATGTCTTTTTTTTCGTAGCCTATAGTGAAATCCGGCATCGTCACCGGATGGGTTCGTCCCAAAGCGGATACTCCTGTCAGCAGGCTCAACGCATCCATGGTGGCATATCCTCCTGCGCTGTATGCGTATCCGACTGTATGACTGGAATCAGTACCGTCAGATTGGCAGCAAACTGTTCAGCCAGTGGTAAATGCGGATTAGCAGCAATCAGCCGATCCAGCATCGTGGCATCACCATAGTATTTATGTGCAATCAAATCCCACCGATCGCCTTCACAGGTCTGGTATTGCAAAACTGAATCAACCATAATCAGGCCTCATCCTTTCTGGCAGCCAGCCATGCCGTTAACGACTGAGCGCCGGTAGTTGCATTGCTAATACTGTCCTCTACCATCGATAACAGTTTTTCACTGTTATCCAGCCAGTCTCCCCACTCACCACTGTCATAACCACTTTGTATTAAATTCACACATTCTTGCAGCTGCTGCGCAGCCTGACCGGTGTATGACAAAAAATCTGCCGCACCGGACAGCTCACCAAACCATGCACCTACCTCAGGCAAGGTATTTAGCTTGCTTAGCGTCTGTCCGCCAACAGCCAGCGCATCGGCAATCATACCCAGCCAGCCAGAAGTATTATGTTGCACGGTACGCGCACACGTAATCAGGTTCTGAATCTCAGTGACATTCTGCTCAACAGCATGATAAATACGCACACCAGTCTGTACCGCCGCTGAAACCTTGTTAACTGCCCCTTTAATCGAATCCGGCATAAAAGAAAGCAACGGATTCTGACCTGTCATGATGCCCGGTGTTGGTAACGGATTATTCGGATCACCAACAAACTCAAGCAGCTCAACACTGATTTCACGTGCGGCGGTACGCCCTTGAGCATCCTGAATCAGAGTAGTACTGCTCAACTGCTGAATCACAAACCAGCCAACAAAACGACCCGAGCCAAACACCAGCGCCAGAGCCTGCTGTGCTTCCTTGGCCTGAATCAATGCAGTATAGGCACTATCCGGATTACTCAGCTTCCAGTGCAGCAGCATACCAAAACGGATGGTGGTCAAATCATTGCCGGTAGCCTGTAGGCGCGGACGTCCGGCCAACACATCATGTTTGGCAAAAACAGCACCATGCGTTTCTTCATAACTGCTGAAACTATCCAACACTTCAAAGCGAATATCTCCTAGCATTGCATACATCAGTAACTCCTTAACTCTTTTGCCTGCATCATGCGCCGGTACATCTGTTCAAATTCGCGCTGACTCAGCGCCAAAGCCTGCTGAATCACCGAACGGTCAGCATTGCCGTTAACCTGAATAGTCGGATTAAAATTAATGGTTACTGCACTGGAATCATGTCCTGCCGGATAGCGATTCTGGGCAAATTCTGCTGCATTAAGCTGCATTTTTTCATTAAGCTGAGCAGTCAACGTACCGGAACGACTTTTGAATTTCTGCTGTAAGCGCTCAGCAACCAGACCGATCGCTGTAACTGGTTTGTCTGCGCCGAGATCAAGCCCCAGATGCATACCTTCCATCAGCGAACCGCCTATGCTTTTAAATACACGGCTAGGTGAATTAATCCCCAATACAGATTTAGCCTTATTAATAATCTTACTGGCGAACTCACCTACTGCATTAACAGCCCTACTGACACCCTCAGTAAAACTTTTAACCAGACTATCAATAATATTGCGTCCAAACTCACTGAATTTTGCAGGTAAATCCTTAAAAAATTTCATTCCTGCTTCAAATTTAGTTTTAACGGTATCCCATAAACCAATAAAAAAACTCTTAATTGGTTGCCAATACTTATAAATCAGAAAAGCAGCTGCACCAATTGCCAGTGCGACTAAACCTATAGGCGTCATTAAAAAAGCCCGCCCTACGGCTATAATTCCCTGACGCAGCAGATTCAGCACAATACGGCCTTTACCCAATGCACTGAAACCCCTGCCCAGACTGGAAAAAACCGTAAACAAAGGTTTTGCTACTTTGGTAATCTGACCAAATGACTGCACAATTTTCTTAATTGGCGCAATGGCAGTACGCCCAATACTGGAAAACGCCTTTTTCAGTAAACCCAGTGCTGAGCGCCCCTTATTGAACACCGCAAAATTCTTGCCCACACCAGCCAGCCTGCTGCCAAAAGATAACAGCTTCCGGCGCAATGAGCCGGCAGACTTTCCCACTGAGGTAATAGCGAAACGTAAACGCTGAAACACCGAACCACCCTGCTTGAGGTCACGTGCAATCTGAAAACGGGCAAAAATAGTACGTAATAGCGCCAGTGGACCAGTAACCATGGTAATAGCATAACGAACCAACAGCAGCGTCATCCGCAGCCCGGCCAAACCTACACCAAAAGCCACCACAGATTTAATCAGCGCTGGATGCTTCTGAATAAAAGGCAATACCGTATTGAGCAGCACATCTTTGGCTACCTGAGCAAAAGTATTAATATCAGGTGCCAGCGTGGCACCAAAAGCATTGCCTACCTCAATCACTGCATCGTGTAAATTACCCATACTCACAGCAAGCGTATTAGTCTGAAGCTGAGCACGCTGATCCAGAGAAGGCTGATTACCCATTCGAGTTTGCATGGCGGCAAAACCAGCACCACCTTCCTGAGCTGCGGCTGAAGCAATCTGTCCGCCACGCTTCCCGAATACCGCATCCATCATATTCAACGCAGCACGGTCACCATATTTAGCTTTAACTTTATTAAAATTCGCTTCCAGCTCACCAACAACCACATGCATATCTTTAAGCGAGCCGTCTTTATTAAACAGACTAAACGCCACACCAGATTTTTGCATCATCTGGCGCATTTCCACACTCATCGCAGCAGTAGCCTGCTGCATGGCTTTTGGCCCCTGTGCCAGCCTGTCCAGAAACTCCCCCATACCATCTGCTGCCGCAGACTTGCTGACACCACCGTGTATTGCCATTCCCTCCAGGGCATATATTTTCTGCTGATTCTGTAAACCGGTCAGATGCAGCTTTTGCAAGGGCGAAGCCATAACAGCTTGGGATTTTTCAATATCCTCCAGACTCATACCTACAGAATGCGCAACTTTCTGCACAGCGTCCAGACCAGCAGACAATTCCGTATCTTTCAGCTTATAAGTCTGCATCAACCCCTTGGCTACCGAAATATCCTCAATCTTCTTGCCAAATAACACATTAAAACTGGCAATTGCCTTCATCCCTCCCTGCAGTACCGCATCATCAGACATATTGGCCTGCTTCATACTGGTAGCAAGGTGAGTATAATCATTTTTGTTACCCTGTTGCTCAAGACTTAGCTGCGTAGCATGGGCATTAATCTGATTAAATCTGCCCATGCTGCCATCTTTCTGCATCATAGCCTGTTTCAGCCCGGTTTCCGCTGTTTCCCGTTCCATGTGAATTTTCACCGACTTCTCAACCGGCTTCATCCAGGTTGTAATGGTACTTTTGGTTTTAGCTAATTCCTCACCAATTTTCTTGCGCTGCCCCAGAATTTTGTTATGTCTGTCTACTGCCTCAGTTAGCCTATTCTGAGCACTGATTGCTTTCGCAGTTGCTGCAGACAAATTATCCATAGACTGGATTTTCACCTGCAAACTCTGTACAGACCGCCCCATCTCCTCTATTTTTCTGGTTGCCATACCAATAGCAGAACCAAAGGCTTTAACAGAACGCTGTACCTCACCAAAATCAGAAACAAATCCACTATCCATATCGGCACCAATGTATTTCATCCAATAACTCAAGAGATACTGGAATTCACCAACTTATTATTTATTATTCATATAAATCATTACCGTTAACCCATCTCCGGTTCACAGCTCCTGCTACAAACCAGCGCTGAATTAACGGTACTGTCACAACGGGCAGCAACCGCTTACAGCTTGCTGTATTTAGCCTTAATCTGTCGGTTAGCCTGTTGCTGCCATTGTAAAATTTCATCCAGAGACATCTCATCAATATCTGCCGGAGAAAAACCAAACCACCACGCTAAATCCGCAGCAGCCTGATAAAAACCATCCCAATCAGTGAGTACCCAGACAAAACTGACGCACCAGCGTGTAGTCCTCCCACGACAGTTCATCAAAATCTTCACTTTGCAGGCCTGAAGCCATAGCCAGACACTGTGCTTCCTGCAATACCGCATTATCCGGATACTGCTCAGCGGCACGTTTAAAATCCTTAACCCGTACCCGGCGCAGCGTTAGTTCCGTTACCACACCATTCGGCGTTTGCAGCGGTTCCGCCAGCTTGATAACCTTACCTGTACCCAATTGTTCTTGCAGCTGTTGCGCTTCAGTTTGTGCCATATCTATTCCTTGAATCATCAATAAGCGCCGAAATTCATCCAGCGTAAAAAAAGCATTTCAACTATAAAAAACGCTCACCCTGATAAGCAGAGTGAGCATTTAACAACATCATTACCAATTGAAAATAACTACATACCGATATTTGCGCGCATCTGCGCCAGCATGTCCACACCATTTACCCGATACTGATTGGTAAACGCGTTGTAATACAAAACCTCACGGCCGGAAACCGTCTGATGAATTTCCGTAGCCTGAAAAGTACTGGCAAACTCTGCCTTTTCTTTTGGTTTATAAGTACCTAAGGGATTTTTACTGAATGTAGCCATCACCATAACCACCATCGGTACTTCTGCGGCCAGACCGGAAGCATTAAATGCCTGCACATTGGCACGTACCATCAACTGGCAGGCCTTAAACGGGTTATAAACCTTAGTGAACACATCCGGATAAAAGCTGTTCCAGGTAATTTCCCCCTCCAGCGCCTCAATACCACTGGGCAGTTTCACCGAACCTACCAGCCCTAATCCCTTGGTTTCTGTTTGTCCAACAGAAATATCCGGTAATTTAAACTGACTGGCACGGCCTAACTGACTATTACCATTAACATAAACATTGGCATTATAAATTGCATTAAATTCTGTCATAACTGATTCCTAAGCGGCAGACTGATTACTAATCAAATTAGCCAGATAAGTACGGGTCATCACACTGGTATTGGTGATACGTTCTGCTGGCAGTTTAGGGGTATAGTCATACTTGATTGGTACCTGCCCTTTACTGAAAGCATCAGCCAGATCATAGTCATAATCCAGACTCACACTAAAACCAACAATACTCTTGAGTGTACCCAGATAAGTACGTACCGTACCCAGCAGGCTGTCAATCAGCGCATCATCAATAGGCAAATCAATGTACTGTAACTGCGCACGACGAATCGACTCATCAATCAAATCACCAGTACGCTGAGCGGTTTCAAAATTCTTGATATGCGTTACTGTCGGGAAACAGGCCAGACGGTTACCCCATAAGCGGAAACCAGTACCATAGCTGTTAAATACCGTAGTAATCCCCTTTTCATTCAGGCGATTGGTTTCCGCCTGCGCATCATCAATCCGTGCAGTCAGCGATACTTCCATACCAGTTACGCCCAAAAGCTCACGATTGGAAATACTGAACCAGTAGCCCTGATTCACATCAGTTTTCATACGCAAACCGGCAGCATGCGTGGCCAGACTTTCCAGCTCGCCGCTGGAACCGGTAACATACGGATAAAATAACTGCGCGCGGTCTGAAGAAGTCTGGAAATTAATATTTCCAAGCGAACCGCGTCCCTGAATCGCCTGCGTCAGCGTAGTACCTTTCGGCGCAGCAATGTAGGCAATTGCTTCCAGTTTGTCTGCCAGCGTTACCATCGCTGCGGCCACAGCCGCATCTGCATCATATTGCGGCACGATCACAATCTTCGCATCCGCACCCAGGCGGGTAAAACCTTCAGTAAGCAGTTCCATCCCCTTGCGCTTACCGGTTGCCGCTTCATAGCCACCGATAATATCCGCTACCGTTACCTTGCTCGGGTCAAGATAAGTATAAGCAATTGACACATCCGAATGCGGCTGAACAAAAGTCAGCTCACCAGTTTCCTGATTCAGCGTGTAATCAGTGCCTTCAGACAAAGTCTGATTACCTGCCTGCACCGTATAACCAGCCTGTACAGCCGGATGCGCTGTTTTTGCCATCAACGTATCACTGTCGATAACCAGAGCTTCAGAATCAACAACCGTTTTATGTTTGGCCGGATCCAGCACATTGACCACATAGGCCACTCCAGACTGATAACGCGTCCAGATATTGGCCGCATCAGGCAAAGTAAAACCTGCTCCCGTTACCGAACCAAACTGACTAAAATCCTTAACTGTCTGACACACCGTCAATTCATTTACTGCGCCAGACATACCCGTACCGACAATTGCCGTAATCGCCCCGTCTACGGTATAGACCGGACTACTGCCGCCATCAATACGGATTGTTTCAACACCATGCAAATAAGCTGCTGCCATGATGATTTTTACTCCTTCGAAGTTACAGATTGTGAAATAGCTTTGGCCTTAATCTCACCACGAGTTGGTATCGATTTGACCAGATTTTGCTGATTAACCACCGGACGCTGTTCCACCTGAAGCGTCTCAGTGCGAGCGCATAACCGATAGCGCCAAACTCCATCGGCCTCCCCCAGAAAGCGCTCACTCAACAACCGGATTTGCTGGCAATGGTTAGGCTGAACCCCCACCAGAGCCAAGCGTAAAGAATCAAGTAAATCCAGCGCACCCCGTTCGCCACCCAGAGCACGTGCAAAAACAGTAAAACGCAACTGCAAACGCCGCTCTTGCGTAATCAGGTCAGTAGTACATGGCTTACTGAATTTACTGCGCTGATAACCAATCAGCACTGCACCCAACGGATGAGCAAACTGATAATTCTTTAAATTATTTGGCATCAGCTGTACCGAATAATCCGGCAGAGCCTGCTGAACATGCACCAGCACACTGTCCAGAACCGAACGGGTTAAATTCATCCTCCACTCCTCATGCAATACCGCAGGCACAAAAAAACCCTCACAACCAAAATTGTGAGGGCATAATTTTTAGCGGCTAAAATTAATTACAACTCAAGCCTGTCAGCAAAAATAAATAAAATAATCAAAAAAATCAGAATATCGACTCTGACAAACCAAACATAAAACCAATACAGCCAACCCAAATACCAGAATATCAATAAAAAGTAGGCTTGGAGTAAATACAAAATATTTAATGCCAATGGTATTAAATATAACATTCACAAAAAAAAGCTGCACAGGCAGCTTTAAATAATCAATCTGGCGGAGAGGAAGGGATTCGAACCCTCGATACGCTATTCACGTATACACGCTTTCCAGGCGTGCGACTTCAACCACTCATCCACCTCTCCGTGAGAATGGAATTGCGCGCATTATAGCGAGACCTTAACTTTCTGGCAAGAACTTCAGCAACACAGCGCTTATAAAATCAGCGATAGCAATCCTGCCGCAATCAGTGGCCCCACCGGCACACCGCGTAAAAAAGCCACCCCGATAATGGTGCCAATCATTAAACCAGTCACAATTGCCGGGTTTACCTGCATCAATTGCACCCCACGCCCACCAAGCCAGGCAACAACTGTACCCACCACCACAGCAGCAATGGTTTTCCAGCTAGTTACCAGCGCAGCAATCTGTGCCGGCTGCACCTTGCCCGTAATCAAGGGCGCCAGCACACCTATCATCAGCAGCATAATACCCAGTTGCAGCCCATACTTTTCCAGTACCGGCGCATATTTAAGTAACGGCGTTTGCTGTACCAGTAAAATAATCAACGCCGAAATGGTTACTGAAGGATTATTACCGATAATACCCAAAGCCACAAACAGCAACAGCAACAAAGCATTTGCATTACTTGCCCAGAAAGACATATTTATCCCCTGCTTAAAGATTATTGAAAATAGTTTCCACATGCGCACCCAGCCAACATCGCAGCTGACCAACACAAAGGTGTCAAACAATAAACCATAATCAAAGCATGAGCAAACTCAAACCTCTTTGCCTGAAGCCTGTCCCACTTCATGAGGATTTAAACGCGCCTCATCTTCCTGCCCCAAACCCACCAGACTACGCAAACGTGTCATATAAGCATTCACGTCCAGCCCCTGTCCGTAGCGTTGCGCCTGCCAGAGCGTTTCTGCCAGCGCCTCAATCATATCGTGCTCCGCTTTCACCCAGTCACCCGCATACCGCTCACACAAGTGCTGATGAATAGCTGCAATCCCAAACGGCTGATCAATCGCTACCTGTTCCTGTACCGATAAATGCAGCGACAAATGCAAAAAAGGATTTGTTTCCCCCTCTTCCGGCCGCCATGTTCGGGTGAGAAACTGTTCAACATTTTCCAGATAAGGCGCATATTCAGTATGCGCAGCAATAATCCGCAAAGCCTTCTGCTGCAACGCATCCAGAAACTGCGGTTGCTGACGCTTGCGCCACA
The DNA here is from genome assembly GCF_013344965.1 of Snodgrassella sp. ESL0253. Taxonomy (NCBI): domain Bacteria; kingdom Pseudomonadati; phylum Pseudomonadota; class Betaproteobacteria; order Neisseriales; family Neisseriaceae; genus Snodgrassella; species Snodgrassella sp. ESL0253. The sequence continues at coordinate 91,340 of NZ_JAAEDQ010000005.1, forward strand.
CATCTGCAAAAAAAAGGCGCACATCATCGGTATTAACATCATACATAACAGCATTCGTTCCAAACAAAATAATGCAAATTATAAATCAATGCCATCAGTACCGATAATTTCCTGCCAATCTATCAATCAGCACAAAGCTAGCCAGAGCCTATTTCAGCCATAAGTACAACTCATGCAGCAACAAATTAACAGCAAAAAACAACATAGTATGCAGCCATTGCTACATGACTAGGCATATGCACCAAAAATAAAGTATAATTAGCAAACCATCTGGGGGCGACCTTGGTTTCGACGGGGGTTGCAAAGCAGATGCGTGCATACCGGGGTCTCAGATTCCCGTTAAACACTGAATTTATATAGTCGCAAACGACGAAACTTACGCTTTAGCCGCTTAAGGCTAAACGTTGCAACGGTTCGCCAATGGGCCGTGTGAGGTAACTCACCGCAACGACATTTACATTGGCTGGTTCAATGTCGTGTTGTCTGGCATTGAACAAGATTTATGGCAACTGGTTTACAAACAGCCTGTCTGTCGGCGGTTTGTGAATAAGATTCGAAGTTGGCAAGACTAAGTATGTAGATCGCTCTGTAGAGGACTTTCGGACGGGGGTTCGATTCCCCCCGCCTCCACCACTTATCCTATCTGTTTTTTAGATGCGACATCTAAATTTATTAATTACTGCGTTCCGCCTTTCATCTACATAGACACAGCGATAAAAACATCATAAACAATTTACCCACCTCAGAACGCAAAAAAGCTCCCATTTAGGGAACTTTTTTAATCAGCTGTTTAAGGTGAAGCATACCTATTAATTAATTTAAATTATAGCTATTTTTCTGATTTACGTCAATATAATAATATTAACATACTGAAATAAAAATAAATTTAATTTATAAATTAATTTGATGCCATATCAATTAACCAATACTTATTTCCGTGAGATAAACAATATAATATTGAATATATCATTACAGCCAAAATCCTATCATCAGCTATAGGCCGTCGTACAACCCATACACACCATGGCAAATCCGTGCTCATAAACCCTAAGCACAGTATCTCCGAAAGAAAATAAATTAATGTCTAAATCTAATGATAGAACAGCCTGATAAGCCGGTTATCATAAATGGCAAATTATCCGATTAAATCAATTTTATAACTGTCTGAATATCATTCACTCCTCGCCATTTGCTCTATCAGAGTCAACCCGTTTAGAAGAATTCAATTTTGCCGTCAGATTAACCAAATTGCCTGACAATTATCAAAGTTCTGGTCTATAGCAGATTGGCACAACCAATAGCACAATAAACTTATATGTAGCAGATAATTATCAACAAGCTTGAAGAGTGGCCAGATATAAGCCAAACCGGCCTATTATATCTCAAAATGTGGGTAATCTTTACTGCTTTTCCAGTCACCACCCCATATAATTCTCACTCCCAGCTCAGCAGCCGCCTGTTTCATGGCCGCGGCAATCAAGTGAAATTTTTTTAAATCATTCCAGTCAACCGGATACGGAATCAAATCTATAGCCCTGCCGGTAACATGTTTACTGGCAAACGGATTATTTAACCAGGTTACTTTACTCAAATCTGGCTGCGCATATTTAGCAGGTACACCTTTCTGGCTGCATTGCTGCGCTGTTCGGCCCTTGCCATAATTAATACAACACTGTTCATGCGTGCGCAAACCTTCTGTTACCATAAAATCCTGTCTGGTCAGTTCAATTGCCCGTTTGACTACCTTAACCAGACCAGCATCTACCCCATATAAACGTTGCAATGATCGATTACTCAATTTATACATTTTTATAATCCATAAAAAAGCAGCCCTCAGGCTGCCGGACACTTATTTATAATTATTCTTTTGTTGACTCATCACTACCAACAAACTGCTCTGCTTTTTTGCTCACAATATTAATTATGCGCTGTGCCAGTTTCGGTGCGGCTGCCTTGAACGCATCTAAAAATGACGTCGTTGACATACCGGCAAACACCCCGACGCTGGCAAAAAGCCACGGATGATTTTGCGGGAAAAAATAATCGGTTACTGCCGCAGCAAATATCATTCCCAACAAAACAAACAAAATCGTCATAAACCAGCCGTAACGTTTGTAATCTGTAACCAGTAAAGAACCAGCCAGCCCACCCATCAGCGCAAATAAAATACAGACCGAAAAAGCATCTTTCACTAACTCCATACTTTATCGTCCTTTATATTTCAAATCTTCAACCCGTTTTGTGTAGTTGATCAAATTACGCCCTGCCAGAGCACACACCACGGTTAACACAGGATAAGTAGTCATGCCTGTTGTTAAAGGCGGGTATGATGCCCAGAACGTAGCTGATATTACAGCCCACATCAATGCAGATAAAATCAGTAAATAACCAGAAAGCACACTACAACGATTGGATTTAAATATCGCTATAATCAGCTGCAACAATGCCACCCCAATCAGTAATATCGACAATGTATAAGGGTGCAATAACAAAAAGCCTTTATACAATTTCAGATTAAAAATTTCACTGCCACCCAGTAGAAACATGCCAGCAAAACCTATCATAATCAGCGCACTGGTAACCGTAATTACCCGTGTACCTGTACAAAATAACCATTTTTGCAATTTATCAGGCAAAAACCTCAAGTCCAGCAGCGAATGAAGTAGCTGCAATGCCAATTCCACATTTTTCATAAATCAACCATCAAATCCTCAAAAACAATAAAACTGGCTCAAAAGCCAGTTTTAATACCTATTAATATTAAAATATTCATTTATTAATCATATTTTTCAAAAGTTTATTTTAAAGTTCTAAATTTTTTTTCATTCCTTACTTTTATATAAAAAATCATTTTTTAGTAAACATCATTACTAATTTATAATTATCTTTTTCATATTAAATACATGCTAAAATTTATAGTGATAACAATTTACAGCTAATTCAGCCATTATTAGCCACACATTAGACAGCCCGGTTTCGAGATGCTCTCAAGGTGTGGCTAAAGCTTACAACTACTTTTATTCAAACCAACCAGACTGTTACATCAGTTTGGCCAGATAATTACGTGCTGATTCTTTAGCTTCGGATTCTGGCATTTTTTCGAACAATGGTAAAAAAGCCTTGTGACATTTATTAAATATCCGATCCATTTCATATGCAAATTCATGAATCTGCGCTTCATATTTACTACCCAGAATACGAAAAGTCGGAAATAAATGCTCATACATCAGGCGCATCTTCTGCGAACAGGCAAATGATTCATACAGGCTAACCAGCACTGTAGATGGAACGTTAATTTCATCACTACAATCTTTTTCCGATTCCAGGCTACAGATACTGGCTTTCTTGACTGCAACACGGCTTAACAGGCAGATAACATCTACAAATTTGGCTGAGGGTACTTTCTCATAACTGACACCATAGCGTGTTTGCACAGCCTGCCATAAGGTCATCGCCAGCTCAGCCTGTTTTTCTTTGGCAACAGCTAGCACCAACTGCCTGTGTAAGGCCTTGATTATAGAAATCTGGTTAGGCAACAAACCAGTACAACCATTCTTATCAGCCACTTCCTCACAACGTGGTTTTCTCACAGTTCGGGGCTTACGCCAGTGAGCCTGAATAGCCTCAGCGCATTCGCGCTGATAAACCAATACCATCTCCTTCACGCTATCTTTAACTTTTTTCGGATTGATACTCTGCAGCCAGTTAGTCAGCTTTTTTAGTGGCGTCACTAGAATTTTTTTGGTACCGTTTTTAACCGGGATAGACAAAAATCCGCATCCATATTTTTGATAGCATCCCTTTAATTTACGGTGCTGGGTTGACCAGTCCAGACCAATTCCATTAATCACCGATTTCATACATACGTAAACCGTATTTTTAACTTTAACTGTAGCGAGGCTACTCCCATAAAAAGAAACAAATGTGATACTATTATTCATTCAAAACTCCTTTTTCAATCTTGGGATTTTTGTTTACTTAATACCTCAAAGGTGGCAGCCTTTGAGGTATTTCCATTTCAGATACTAATATTGTTAAATATATTTAAAAATTTTTATTTTTACCTTGTATCAATCAATCGTTAATTTAAGTTGAATTTATTTACAAATACTTTCAGTTAAAACTTAGTGACAGTTTTGACTCTATATAATTTAAGGTAATATACCCCTAACTGGTTATCAGCCATAGCCATATATGGCTATATTAAAATCTATAAAAGATAATTACAAGCATTTTATGGCCATTTATGACCAATTTTTTATCATTTATGAATTAAATTTTATTTCTTAACATCTTATTTTTTCTATCATGAAATTTGCTAATCAACTCAAAGCAGCCAGACTGGCGGCCGGACTCTCCCAGAAAGAACTAGCCCAGAAAACCAGCATTACCCCATCCCTGATATCCAGATATGAATTGGGTAAAATCACACCCAGATTAGAAACAGTCAATAAAATCATGGAAATACTTAATTTTCAGCAAACTGTTACTACAGCCCAAATTAGTAGCAATGATAGTGCTTTCATTAATATTCCTCCACTCGTTAATCAGGGTACCACTTTATGGAACACCCAATTATCCATTTTAAAAACAGAACTGAATCTACATAATTTGCAGATAGATAATCTGGTTTGTGCCACCATGAGCGGGAACTCTATGCAAAGCCTGTTGAATGATGGTGATAAATTCATTATTGATATTTCCAAGAAAAATCCGATTGATGGCAAGATGTATGCCTTTAATCAGGGAGAACTGTTCAGAATCAAAATTCTGCAAAATTTACCAAATCAGCAAATACGCATGAAAAGTTACAACAATTATGAATACCCTGATGAAATTGTGGCCTTAAGTGATATTGAACTTATCGGGCAAATCGTTTACAAAGCAGGATTTTTATAAGTACATTAATGGCAATTAGTAATCTTAATAGTCATCATTTTATAGCAGATGATTAGCTGGATACCAAACAAAGTATCCAGCCCAATACTTAGAGATTCTTAACCTTAAAAATCTTAGTTAAATAACCTTTTGTCATTTCATATTTAACAATTTGTTTTGAAATATTTCTATGCATTTATATCTAAATGTAGCAGGCAGTTCACCTTCAGATAACCGCCAGCTATGGCTGGCAATTGGGTTAGTTAGTGAATTTCACTATTTGGAGTATGAATAAACATTGAAGCTTTTGATTACTATTAACGCTGTGTCTTTATGTGATTAAAATGATTCTATCCGCTACACAATCACAAGCAGTAAGAATTCACCGATTTGATTATGCTCTAATAACCAGACCAAAATTGAAACACATCTTGTTTAAAAGATAAATTTCTTCATTAAATATTTGTAAAATAAGTTTAAATAGTACACTTCACCTCATGGATGTAAGTTTCCATAATTTTCAAAACAAGCTCTTAACAAAAACCGGATCCATTCAAACAGTATCCAATTTTAAGATAATAGCCATTTGCTTCAAATAATCAAAATAATAATCAGCATTCACATGCTAAATATTTTTTAGGGCGCAAAAAAGCTCCCTTTCGGGAACTTTATCTATCAGCTGTTTAAGGTTAAGCATACCTGTAATTTTTAACTTATTATAAAGTTTGTACAGAATGTGTCAAGTAGTATAACGAAAATATTTTTCAAATAGGGGTTGCTGCTTCATTTCCTGCCAGAAAAGCCACAGGCTTTGTTCAATGGCCTGATTCCAGTCTTTACTGGAATAGCGCCGGCGCTGGTTGCGTTTAACACCATGCTGACTCTGACGCTTATATAAAGGACTTATTTTGCAGTATTTGCTTGATAATGTAGCAAATGCTTCACGATTTTTGTAAAACAGGTTTCCCAACGTGATTTTTACCATATCGTATACTTCTGGCTGATAGGTAGGATAAAGTGCCTGCTGATTATTTTTGACATGTGTGGTAGCCTGATATTTCCATTCAATACTGCGGCAATGCCCTTTTTTAATGGTATCTCTCATACAGTATTCATAAGCACGCAATACATTTTCTGCCAGATCAACTTCTACTCTATAGTCTGTCATAGATACACCTTAACTAAGTGATGTGCTAAAAACATTTAAGTTATACTTAATAATTTCATAAAGTATTTAACCAGATGTGAATTTGTCTTTGGTTCATTAATACCTTAGATATACAATAAGATTAAATACTTATTTAACAAATATTTAGCAAAATCATACTTTTCCCTTTTCTTAGATTGCTATGATGTATTTTTAAATTAAAATTTGTAGTAGGTATTATATTGTAGTTTAATAAATATATTTTACTACTTGCCTAACAAAAATTGGATATTGATTAATAAAAAGTATAGCCACACAATAGAATAAGCGTAATAATAAGCTAATAACTAATAAATTGCAATTCATTGCCTAATTATACAGCCACTAAATAAGATTAGGCAAAAACTAAGGATCATTATGTATACGGGTAAAAAATTAGGTGAGGCGATTAAATCCGCAATTGAGCTTAAAGGTGTACGAAAAGCTGATGTAGCCCGCGCTTTCGCAATTAAACCACCTTCTGTAACCAGCTGGATTCAGACCGGCCGCATAGATAAGGCACATATTGACAAGCTGGTTTCTTATTTTGCTGATGTAGTAAAGCCAGAACATTTTGGTATAGGTTCATTTGAAGCAAATGAAATTTTATTCAATGGTTACAAAGTACCCTTGCTATCGTGGATAGATGCAGCCAAACAACTGGACAGGGATACTTTAACTGCGGCCAGCAGTAGCTGGGTACCCACATTACGCAAGCCAGGAGCACAGGCATTTGCGCTGGAAATCAAAGGCGACAGTATGGAACCTGAATTTACGGCTGGCGACAGAATTATTGTTGAACCGGAACAACCTGTACACCACGGATGTTTTGTTGTAGTGCGTGAAAATGGCAGCGAAGCCATGTTCAAGCAATATATCAATGAAGGTAGCCACCACTATCTGAAGCCATTGAATAACCGCTATCCGATTATCGAAATGTCTCAACGCTTTCATATATGCGGCGTAGTGGTAGAAAAATTTAAAATATATATTTAATCCACCATATATGGTTTTGATTGAATGTCGGCCTGATATAAAGAGATTACAACATTGCCTGGATATTATGGCCATCTGGCTGAGATCAGCATCATAGATGCAATAAGATTGGTGTAATTATGCTTTATCAGGCCGTATAAAATCAATAGTGATTGAAGCGATATTGGTTTAGGTTGCCTGATTGCTTTATGCGGATAACAAATATTTTAAAGGCAGTACTGAATACCAGTACTGCCTTTTTGATCACTAGCAAGCTATATTAATAACGTCTGCTTCTCACTAATTGAGCCTTACGTTTCAGATAAACTAAGGCGCCGAAACCACTCCAGATATGCACCAGACGGGTAAATGGGAAAATCACAAATACACTCATCCCCATAAACAGGTGTAATTTGAATATCGGGTCGACATGGGCAATAATGTTTGCTGCACCACTTCTAAAAGTAACAATGTGCTGCGCCCACTGCATCAGGCTAATCATCTCTTCCCCATCCAGATGATGAGCAGAAACATGAATTGTGCCCAACCCCAAACAAAGTGTTATCAGCAGCCAGATTAAAACCAGCTTGTCACGCCAGCTGCTATTGGCCAGCAGGCGCGCACAGCTGAAACGGCGATAGATAAGCATCAGCAGGCCAATCAGAGCCAGAGTGCCCATAGTACCGCCTGCAATCATGGCAGTAAGCTGTTTGGTTTCATGGCTGACTCCAAGCGTATCCCAGACGATAACCGGCGTCAGCAAACCAACCAGATGGCCAAAAAACAGCCCCAGTACACCGATGTGAAACAAAATGTTACCAACGCGCAATAGACGCGGATACAGTAACTGGCTGGATTCGGATTTCCATGAGTATTGATTAGTATCAAAACGAATCAGGCTGCCCAGAAAAAAAATACTGACGGCAATATACGGATAAATGCCGAAAATAAATTGATTGAGATAATACATGCTGTCTCCCGGCTTAACTAAGTTTTTTATTGCGGAAAAATTGCACTTCCTGCACTGATGGCTGGTTTAATAAAGGTTCCAGTCCTTCTGCGGTGGGGCCAAATTTTTCCAATGCTTCATCCATATTGCGCACTGGTGCTGCTTGTAACGGTTCTGGAGCCACAGGGGATAAAGCCACTACAGCATCCATTACCGGCGCATACACAGACTGGCTTTTATGCAGATTTTCCGCAATATAGCTAATCACATGTACGGCATCAGCAAGCAGATTCTCAGCCTCCTGCACATCGATACTGGACAAAAATTCCAGAAATAAGGGCAGATAATCCGGCAATTCATTATTTTCCGGTTCCAGTCCGCGTGCCTGATACTCAGCCAGCAGGTCTACCATTGCCTGTCCGCGGGCACGGTCTTCGCCATGCAGATGTTCAAACAGGTGCAGAGCATGGCTGCGACTGCGATCAAAGGTATCGACATACACTTCCTGCAGACTGATTTCATCGTGGGCACGCAAATGGGCAAAGAATGGCTGTAAGGCTGTTGCCTGCTCAGCCGTAGCCTGCTTGCTGACAGCATCAGACAGCTCTTCAGTATGGTTCAGCCATTCCTGCCGCGGATAGCTAAGTAAAATGGATAAAATCTTGTACATTTCTATCCTCTTAAATTGACTGGCGGTCATTTTTCTTGCGCAGACCATGAAAAACAATCGGCGCAGCTTTGCGGGTACCAAACAGACTTTCCTTGCTGTGGCCATTGTGGCAGCCATCACCAAAAGAGAAGCCGCAGCTGGCTTTTTCTTCGAAGGTGTTGCTCACCAGTTCTTTATGCGCACTTGGAATGACAAAACGGTCTTCATAATTGGCAATGGCCATAATCTGATACATTTCTTCAATCTGTGTGGCACTGAGTCGGTGGCCAGACAACTCCTGTAAAGCCTGCTCGTCTGAGTAAATAGATTTACTGCGCATGTATTTACGCATATCAATCATGGTTTGTAGCGCATTCACAATCGGCTCAGTCTTACCGGCAGTCAGCAGATTAGCCAGATATTCAAGCGGAATACGCATATCCTTGATTTCCGGAATCAAACCATTTTGTCCGATTACCCCGGATTCAACTGCTGACTGTATCGGTGATAACGGCGGTATATACCATACCATCGGCAAGGTACGGTATTCAGGATGCAGCGGAAACGCCACTTTCCACTCAACCGCCATTTTGTAAACCGGTGAATTTTTCGCAGCCTGTATCCAGTCGGCCGGAATGCCTTGTGCCAGTGCTTCCTTAGCAATTTCCGGATCATTCGGGTCGAGGAATATATCCAGTTGCTGCTCATATAAATCCTGCGGATTTTCAACAGCTGCGCTCTCGCTGATACGATCGGCATCATAGAGCAGTACGCCAAGATAGCGGATTCGGCCAACACAGGTTTCCGAGCAGATGGTTGGCTGCCCGCCTTCAATGCGCGGATAGCAGAAAATACATTTTTCAGCTTTACCAGCTACCCAGTTGTAATAAATCTTTTTATACGGACAACCGGATACGCACATGCGCCAGCCACGACATTTGTCCTGATCAATCAGCACAATGCCATCTTCTTCACGCTTATAAATCGAACCAGACGGACAGCTAGCCACGCAGGCCGGATTCAGACAATGCTCACACAAACGTGGCAGATACATCATAAAGGTGTTTTCAAAAGCGGCATAAATGTCCTTTTGAATCCCATCGAAGAGTTTGTCTTTCGAACGTTTGGCAAACTCACCACCCAGATCATCTTCCCAGTTTGGCCCCCATTCGATTTTGTCCATTTTCTGCCCGGTCAATACCGAAACCGGCCGCGCCGTGGGCGGAGTCTGCATCAGTGGTGCTTTTTGCAGATGTTCATAATCATAGGTGAATGGTTCATAATACTGGTCAATAGCCGGCATATTCGGATTAGCAAAGATATTAGCCAATATTTTCAGTCTATTACCCTGTTTCAGTTTCAGCTTACCAGAACGTTCGCGTACCCAGCCCCCCTTATACTGTTCCTGATCTTCCCAGTTTTTCGGATAACCTATACCCGGCTTGGTTTCAACATTATTAAACCAGGCATATTCCACCCCATCACGGCTGGTCCAGACATTTTTACAGGTAACAGAACAGGTATGGCAGCCAATACACTTGTCCAGATTCAACACCATTCCAATTTGTGCACGTATTTTCATGATTGTGTTCCTTACTTATTCTGCTACCGGTGTTTTGGCCGGTTGATCGAGCCAGTCCACCTTGTTCATTTTGCGTACCACTACCAATTCGTCACGATTAGTGCCTACCGTGCCATAGTAGTTAAAGCCCCATGAAAGTTGCGCATAGCCACCAATCATATGAGTTGGCTTCATCACCACTTTAGTGACGGAATTATGAATACCACCACGCTTACCAGACAGTTCCGAACCGGGTACATTAACGATTTTTTCCTGCGCGTGATACATCAGAATCATAGTTTCCGGTACGCGCTGGCTCACTACCACACGAGCGGTTAAAGTACCGTTCACATTGAATACTTCTACCCAGTCGTTGTCCTGCAAACCTGCGCGTTTAGCATCAATTTCAGATACCCAGACATGCGGACCACCACGAGACAAAGTCAGCATACGCAGATTGTCAGAATAGGTACTGTGGATACCCCATTTCTGGTGCGGAGTGATGAAATTGAGCACAATTTCCGGATTGCCATTACTGTGATGGCCTTGCACATTCAGCGTGGTTTTCAGGTCTACCGCCGGACGATAGGAAACCAATCCTTCACCAAACAGCCGCATCCATTTATGATCCTGATAAAACTGCTGGCGGCCGGTAAGCGTACGCCACGGTATCAATTCGTGCACGTTGGTATAACCAGCGTTATAGCTGACTTTTTCGCTTTCCAGACCAGACCATGTAGGCGAAGAAATAATCTTGCGTGGCTGCGCCTGCACATCACGGAAACGAATGGCATCATCCTCACGTGCAATTGCCAGATGAGTATGGTCAATACCGGTATTTTTGGATAAAGCCTCCCATGCTTTAACTGCTACATGGCCATTGGTTTCCGGTGCCAGCGTCAGAATCATTTCTGCTGCATCTATGGCACTGTGCAATTTCGGCTGTCCTTTGGCCACACCCTCATGCTGGGTGTTGTTTAGCTTGCGCAACAAATCAACTTCCGCAGCGGTCTGCCAGCTAATGCCTTTACCGCCATTACCGATTTTTTCCAGTAATGGACCAACAGAAGTAAACTTGTCGTAAATCGCGCCATAATCGCGTTCCACTACCGTCATTTTCGGCATGGTTTTACCCGGCACCGGCTCACATTCACCCAGTTTCCAGTCTTTCGGGTCAAACGGCTGTGCCAGTTCTTCCGGGCTGTCGTGCATCAATGGTGTTAATACCAAGTCTTTGCGTACGCCCAGATAATCTTTCGCGGTTTCTGAAAAAGCTTTGGCCAGACCACGGTAAATATCCCAGTCAGTCTTGCTTTCCCATAATGGCTTCACCGCTTCGCTCATAGGATGAATAAACGGATGCATATCCGAAGTATTCAAATCATCCTTTTCATACCAAGTAGCTGTTGGCAGCACAATATCCGCATACAGGCAGGTAGTAGACATACGGAAATCCAGCACGGTAAGCAAATCCAGCTTGCCTTCAGCAGCCGGGCGTACCTTCACATCAATTGGCTTGATGGCAGTGCTTTCATCACTCATCAGTGCATTCTGAGTACCAAGCAGATATTTAAGGAAATATTCATGTCCCTTACCGGATGAACCAAGAATATTCGAGCGCCATACAAACAGATTGCGCGGAAAATTCTGCGGATTATCAGGATCGTTACACGCCATATCCAACGTGCCAGCTTTCATCTGCTCAACAGCAAAAGCAATCGGGTCTTTACCTTGTGCTTCTGCATCACGGGTCACATCCAGCGGATTGCATGCCAACTGTGGTGCCGAGGGCAGCCAGCCCATACGTTCAGCTTTTACGTTAAAGTCCAACTGGCTCATATTCGCCATCTGGCCTGCATGAGTGGGCGCAATCACTTCCGCCATACTCAGCTTTTCATGCCGCCACTGACTGGTATGCGCGTAAAAGAATGACGTGCCATTCATCTGCCGTGATGGTCTGTTCCAGTCGGCAGCAAAGGCCAGCGGTGCCCAACCAGTTTGCGGACGCAGCTTTTCCTGACCCACATAGTGACACCAGCCACCACCACTCTGACCAATACAGCCACACATCATCAGCATATTGATAATGCCGCGATAAGCCATATCCATGTGATACCAGTGATTCAGACCGGCACCCACAATCACCATACTGCGGCCATGCGTTTCATGCGCATTTTGTGCAAATTCACGTGCTACCTGAATCACCAGCTCAGGTTTCACGCCCGTGTGTTTCTGCTGCCACAACGGTGTATACGGCACATCAGCCATATAATCATCAGTAACGCCATCACCACCAAAACCACGGTCGATACCATAATTGGCGCACATCAAATCAAATACTGTTGTTACCAGTATCTGTTCACCATCAGCATTAGTAATCCGTTTAACCGGAATATTTTTCACAAGCACTTCAGCCGCATCTTCACCACCAAAGTAGTCAAAAGACACGCCCATAATTTCATCATGATTCTTTTCCAGTGAAATCAGTGCTTTGATTTCCGCATTATCGGATTTTTCCGCGCGCAGATTCCATTTACCCTGCTCACCCCAGCGGAAACCAATCGAGCCTTTCGGTGCCACGATATCGCCGGTATTTTCATCAATAACCAGCGTTTTCCATTCCGGATGATTGTCCTCATCCAGCCCGCCGGCAATCTGGCTGGCTCGCAGGAAATAACCGGGCAACAAACGACCCTTATCCTGATTCAGTACCACCAGATTGGGCATATCAGTCAAACGGCGGCAGTAATCGATAAAATAAGCTGATGGATTTTGCAGATGGAATTCTTTCAGAATCACATGCCCCATCGCCATCGCCAACGCCGCATCCGTACCCTGCTTCGGTGCCATCCAGATATCACTGAATTTCACCATTTCACCATAATCGGAAGATACCGCTACCGTTTTCGTTCCCTTGTAGCGTACTTCAGTATAGAAGTGTGCATCCGGCGTACGCGTCATTGGTACATTTGAGCCCCATACCATCAGATAATTGGCGTTATACCAGTCGGCTGATTCTGCTACGTCAGTCTGCTCACCCCATGTTTGCGGGCTGGACGGCGGCAAATCGCAGTACCAGTCATAAAACGACAGCGGTACACCACCAATCAGACTCAGATAGCGCGAACCAGCAGCATAACTCACCATCGACATTGCCGGAATTGGCGAAAAACCCATCACACGGTCAGGGCCAAATTCCTTAATCGTAAATGCATTGGCGGCAGCAATAATTTCATAAGCCTCACGCCAATCCAAACGGACAAAACCACCCAGACCACGCTGGGATTTATATTTCTTCGCTGACTCCGGATTCTGAGTAATGCTCTGCCATGCCTCAATTGCACCCATACTCTGGCGCTTTTCGCGCCACATACGCAGCAAAGATGCACGAATCATCGGATATTTCACCCGCTGTGCTGAATACACATACCAGCTATAAGATGCCCCACGCGGACAGCCGCGTGGCTCATGATTAGGCAAATCCGCACGAGTACGCGGATAATCCGTCTGCTGCATTTCCCATGTAATCAGCCCGTTTTTCACAAAAACGCGCCAGCTACATGAACCCGTACAGTTCACCCCATGAGTAGAACGTACTATCTTGTCATGCTGCCAACGCTGACGGTAAGCATCTTCCCATTCACGCCCTTCTGCCACCACAGCACCATGTCCGGCAGAAAAAGTCTCTCTGGTTTTACGTAAAAAATTCAGTCTGTCTAAAAAATGGCTCATGAATTTGTGCTCCATAGAGGCCGCAGCCTCAAACAGTTTCTTATTGATTTATATTTTTTCAGCGCCATCATCAGCGACAATGGCGTAACTACAGCAAACTAGCAGCGTGTCACCGATTGTTTACGTACATAAAACCAGTAATTAATCAGCAGACAGCTCACATAGAAAACGATAAAGCCCCACAACGCCATGGATACACTGCCCGTAGCCTCAATTGAAGAACCAAAACTTTTCGGAATCAGAAAACCGCCATAAGCACCGATTGCTCCCATAAAGCCCAGCACCGTGGCCGATTCCTTGGTTGCATGCATTTCAGCCGCTTTGACATCACTCTGATGCAGCTCACGGTGAAACAGCGAGAAAATCCGTGGCGCCTGCGCATAAGTCGAACCATTACCGATACCACTGAACGCAAACAACAGCATAAAGCTACAGAAGAAGCCAACAAAATTGCCTGCATTACCGCCCATTGGCTGAAACACCAGCACACCAATCACCCCGACAATCATCATTGCATAGCTGATTTCCGTTAACTTCGCAGCCGACATACGGTCAGACAGCCAGCCACCCACCACACGCAGCACCGCGCCCACAAACGGCCCCAGAAAAGCCAGCCTGATTGCATCAATATGAGGGAAAGAACGAGTAATCAGCAAAGGAAAAGCAGCAGAAAAGCCAATAAATGAACCAAACGTACCCACGTACAGCCAGCACAGAATCCAGTTGTGCAAACGTTTAAAAATAACTGACTGCTCTTTCAGCGAAGAATGCAGGCTGCCAATATCATCCATACCAAACCACGCAGCCAGCGTGCTCAGCACAATAAACGGCACCCAGATAAAGCCAGCATTTTGCAGCCACACCTGCGTACTGCCCTGTGGCGTAGTAATCGTCTGCGCCTCACCACCCAGCGCACCAAACAAACAGGTAGTAATTGCCAGCGGCACCGCAATCTGCACCGCAGAAACACCCAGATTACCCAAACCGGCATTTACACCCATCGCCTGCCCTTTTTCTGCTTTCGGGAAAAACAGACTGATATTCGACATAGACGAACTGAAATTCGCGCCACCAAAACCGCACAACAGTGCCAGCACAAACATCGTGCTATAAGAAGTATTCGGATTCTGTACCGCAAAACCCAATCCCAGCGCTGGAATCAGCAAACTGGCTGTAGAAATTGTCGTCCACTTACGGCCGCCAAAAATTGGTATCACAAACGAATAAAAAATCCGCAAAGTTGCCCCAGATAGCGCCGGTAACGCCGCCAGCCAGAACAGCTCATTACTGCTGTATTTAAAGCCCACCAGCGGCAGCTTCACCACCGTCACACTCCACACCTGCCAGATAGCAAATGCCAGCAACAGTGCAGGAACTGAAATCCACAAATTCCTGCGAGCCACCGCACGACCGCCGGCCTGCCAGAACTGCTTGTCTTCCGGCCGCCAGTCTTTCAAAACCTTACCCATACTAACCTCACATTATTGATGCTTCTGTTTTTTTAATGAAAAATGCATCCAGATTAAACTGATACATACCGTACCAAACATCAGCATAAACGAACTGGAACGTATCCCTGTCCAGTCAACCAACACCCCGAACATAATCGGCAGCAGAAAGCCACCCAGACCACCGGCCAGACCCACTACACCAGATACTGTGCCCATATCCTCTGGAAACTCATCGGAAATAAACTTGAATACCGAAGCCTTACCAATTGCCAGCGCCACACCTACAACAAACAGCAGCACCGTAAATACTGTCGCACTTAAACCAATATGCATATCCAGATGACCACTTACCGTACGAATAGACATCTGTGTCTGCGGATAGGACAGCAGAAAGAATGCCACCCAACACACCCACATCACCGCCCAAGTCACCTTATAAGCACCATATTTATCCGACAGCCACCCACCAAAGGCACGCAGCACACCACCGGGCAACGAAAAACACGCGGCCAGCAATGCCGCCTGTGTCAAAGCAAACTGATATTCATTAACGAAATAGCTCACCATCCACAGCGAAATACCCACATAGCCGCCAAACACCACCGAATATAGCTGGCTGTATTTCAATACCTGCGGATTTTTCATCAGTAGCAACTGTGCTTTCAGACTTGGCTGTTTAGCATTAACAGCTTTAGGCTCCGGATAGCTGAAAAACCAGAACAGCACCGTAATCACCAGCAGAATCACCGCATACACCCGCGGTACAGCCTGCCAGCCATAAGCTGCCATCAGCGCCGGTGCCAGAAACTTGTTCAGTGCCGCCCCTGCATTACCGGCACCAAAAATCCCCATTGCCATCCCCTGCCGCTCCTTGCGAAACCATTTGGCCACATACGGCGTACCCACTGAAAACGAACCGCCTACCAAGCCCAGCCACAATGCAATCCACAAAAACTGGCTATAAGTATGCGCATATTCCAATAACCATACCGCCGGCACACACACCAGCATCACCAGAAAAAACACAATACGGCTACCAAAGCGGTCAGCCCAGATACCCAGCGGCACCCGAATCAGCGAACCCGACAACACCGGCATCGCCGTCAGCAAACCAAACTCCGTTTCATTCAGATGCAGTTGCTGCTTGATAGGTAAACCCAGCACCGCAAACACCATCCAGATCATGAAACAAGTCACAAACGCAATCGTGCTGGATGTAAGCACAGTTACAGACTTCCTGACTCCAGAATCCATCCCGCCACTCCCAAAAATAACTTTGCCTAGTGTACGGAATCATCCCTGCATATCCCATTAGTCATCAGATGCAGAAGCAGTAACCCAAAAGAACAAGCTCACATAAGCAAAATGGCCTATTGACAAAATCAACAGGCCATATACAAACTCAAAAATTGCACAACTATCACACAGCAACTACCACATAACTACTTATCCATACCGTGCTCAACCGCGTACACCGCAGCCTGCACCCTGCTTACCACATTCAGCTTGCGCAGAATATTCTGCACATGTACCTTCACCGTACTTTCCGTAACTTCCAGATTACGGGCAATCAGCTTATTACTGTTGCCGCGCGCCAGCCAGCGCAGAATCTCCCGCTCCCGCGGCGTTAACGGTTCCTTCACCTCATCAGCTACTTGTTCCTGCTGGCGCAACTGCGTAACCAGTTTACTGGTCATCTCCGGCGACAGCACACTATCTCCATTAATCGCCTTCTCAATACTGTCCAGCAGAAACTCAGTATCAATATTTTTCAGCAGATAGCCCCGTGCTCCCAGTCGCATGCATTCCACCAGATCACTACCATCCTCCGATACCGTCAGCATCAGCACCACTTGCTGCGGATTGTGATTCATCATCTGCGGTAGCGCTTCCAGCCCGCGCATCACCGGCATATCCAAATCCAGCAGCACCGCGTCTGGCTGCAACTGCTGCTGCATCTTCACACCTTCCAGCCCGTCTGTGGCCTCACCCACCACCTCAAACCGCGCGCAACTGTCAATCAGCGCACGCAAACCACGCCGAAACAACGTATGGTCATCCACAATCAGAATCCGGTACTTTTTCCCGTCAAGCATCTACATCCCCAAAAAAACAATTTATTCCTGCGTATGAATATACTGACGTGGCACCATCAGCTCCACACACGCCCCACTGCCTGCCCGTGCAAAAATCCTTAATTGCCCGTTAATCTTGCCGGCACGCTCTTTCATAATATGAATACCCACATGCCCCTGCTGCTCCTTCTGCTCCAGCGTATCCTCAGCAAAACCCACACCATTATCCTCAATCCACAGATTCAAACGATCAGCCATATACGCCAGCCGCACCCGTACAGCATTGGCCTGCGCATGTTTACGCACATTCGACAAAGCCTCCTGCACAATAAACACCACCTGCAACTGCACATCCGATTCCACCTCATACACGTCCCCCTCTACCGACCAATCCACCGCAATATCGGTTTGCCGCTCAAAGCGCTTCATCACCCCCTGCAATGAACTGATCAGCCCCTCCGACACCAGTCGCACCCGGAAATTCGACAGTAACTCGCGCACATCATCATAACACTGCTGAATGCCCTCATGGATAAAATCCAGCGTCTGTGCCGCCTGCTGCTCCTTCTGCTCCGAAAGTGCCTTTTCCAGCACCTGCACCTGCATATTCAAAAACGACAACGACTGCGCAATACTGTCATGCAAGCCCTGCGCCATCAGATTGCGCTCCTCCAGAATCGCCATCTGCTTGTCCAGCTCATTCAGGCGCATACTCTCAATCGCAATCCCAAACTGGCTGCATACCGTTGAAATCAGGCGCTGATTTTCCCCACTCAGCGTAAACGGCATCTGCGCAAACAAATGTAGCATACCGATTTCATCTTCCACCGACTTCACCGCAAACGTCAAACAAAATGGCAAAGTCTGCCTCATCTGGCAGCAACCATCATTTGCAGCATGAATCCGCAGCTGCTCATTCGTAATCATCTGTCCCGATTGCAGCAACTGCGTGCAGTGCCCGCCATCACAGCGATAATCGCGAAACCTGTCTACCTGCTCTTCCGTCAGCCCGTCCGAACCGGCCACCTCCAGCATCTGCGAATGACGATTTTTCAACTGCACCACACACGCATCCGCACCACTAAAGGCTTTCATCTTGTGCATAAACACCTGCACCAGCACCGCCAAATCATGCTGTTCCTGAAACAACGACGTCATCGCATACAGCACAGCCAGCTCACGATTGCGTTTCACCACTGCCTGAGTCTGCTCTGCCACCCGGTTTTCCAGCGTGTCATATACCTCATACAACTTTGCCGCCATCAGATTAAAACCATCAGCAACCTGCCCGAACTCATTAGCCGTGCCAAGCTGCAAACGCGTATCAAAATAGCCTTTCCCAATCTGACTAATCCCCTGATTCAGACGCAGTAACGGCACAATCACCAAATGATGTAGCAGCACCAGCGACACCATCGCCGAAACCACCGCCATCACAAGCAATAATGCCTGCAACCAGCGCAGCAACTGAATATTATGCGTATTATCCTGCTCAATCAGCAGTACCAGCTGATCAATAACCGCTGTAAACTTCTGCGCCTGCGCCAGAAATGCCGCATCGCCTAACCTGCCCTGCAAATATGCCTCACGGTCGCTGAAAAAATCCTGCAACTGAGCCTCAACCTTAACCACTTGTGCCCGTAACTGCCGATGACGCCAGCCATTAACAAATCCGGCCTCATGCAACTGACGCAAATGACCAAGAATCGCCTCAAACTGGCGCTGCTCATGTACAAACTGCTGTTCTGCACCCGGCGTTTTCGTCACCAGCACCATATAAAACACCCGTTTGCGCAGACTACCGGCTTCATTAATCGCCATCCCCAGCTCCTCCAGCCGCCACGATGTATTCAGCGACAGCCCTACCAGACTGGTAGCCAGAAACAGCCAAATCGTAATCATGACCACCAATACTTTTGAAAGCTTTTGCCCACGTAAAAATGACCGGTCAAATTTTTGCCACAAATTCTTCATAACACCTAATCTCATATATTGATATCAATATAAATGAAAAATTAGAATAAAATATTGATAACTTTTTAAATTATTTACTAAATTTCATTATAAATACATAAGAAAACAAGACATATTAATACAGAATCCTGAGTAATAAAAACATATTTAATTCAATATTAATAGATAATAAATAGTGTAACTTCAAAAGCTCAAATGTGAGATTTCAAACTCAAGTAAAAATAAGGGAGTAGCCTTATTTCATAAGCATATAATCAAAAAAACATATATATTAAAACATATTGGAAAGTTTATAGCTCAAGAGTATGCAGCTAAAGATATGGGAAAAACGTTCCCAAGATGGAAAATGTACCAAATATTAGCCCAATTCCTAAAGACTACTATACAATAGTTGAACTAATTCCATCCTATCCTACTACGGGTAAATATTTAATCAGATTACTACCAGTTTAAAATAATAAAATGTATTGTATATCTGTTTTTTTAATTCATTGTGATAATAGTAAAAGAAACAGAACGGCTTCTCACAGATATATTATTATAGACCTTAAGTATCGTAAACAATTATTATAGGAAAGTGGTGACAAAAAAAATCGAGGTATATAGAATGAAAAAACTAACTAAAATATTATTAGTGTTACTTCCAATGATGTCTCATGCAAAAGCTCCTGATTGCCATAATTGGCCTATGAATATGACTAAAGGATGGCTGAAAAATGCTAATATAGTTGATATCTATAACTTAGATGAATCCAAAACAAAAATAACTTTATTGGCATCAGAAAAAAAGAAAAAAGATTTATATATTCAAATCTACCATTTTGTGTTTTTTGACAAACAAGGAAAAACTTACGAAATAATTACTCAAAATGAAGCTTCACATGAAGAATGTTCAATGAGTACTGTAAATAGCTATTTAATATCAAAAAGTCGTATTCTTTACTAAATACAATAAAAGTTTTTAATATAATAGATTAGACCATTAAAATTTTCGTATTGCTCAAAACACAAAACAATATGGATTTGCTAGAGCAGAAACAACCTTATCGTATTCTTTACTTTTTTATAAATCTTCTTAAAAAATTTTTAATATTATGTAACTAAAAAATTCTATTTAACACTATTATTACGAATTTTCCTGTCCAGTATTTAGCAAAAGCATCTAGTTGCTACACTTGGCCAGTAAATATGAACTAAGATGTGGATGAGAAATGCTGGCATAGTTGATTTCAACATTTAGATATACCAAAACCCGAATAACACTATTAGTATCTGAAAAAAGTTTATATACACAAATTTATTATTGCGTTTTATGAAAATAAAGGAAAAACTTATGAAGTAACGATGAAAAGTGATGCTTCAAATGTAGAGTGTTCAATGAACGATGGAGATAATTATTTAATTTCTTCAAAAAATATTAATTACTAAAATCAATTCAAATATTCAAAATCAGACAAAATCTAAATAGCATTATCATTTTAAATTTAGCTTAAAGCATAGGTAGCAAAAGTCTGTTTCAATTCTTCAATTTGTAATAAGTTTTTTCCTGTAGCAAACCCAGTTTTAATAATTTAAATGCTGCTTCCGCCACCTCATCGTCATATTAGTAGTTTTCTTTGCTCAAGAGGTCAATATTAATTACGTTGGAACACTTAATAGATACGGTTAAAAATTTTCAATTTTCTCAACATAATTCGCGACCAATTTCAGCCTACTTACTTTGGACGGATAACAGCCTGCTTTGGGATATTGTTTTCGATCTGCAACAGCTTAAGCTCTTTTCGCAACATAACCAGTTCCTTTTGTTGCAATCTGCATTAAATTTACTTTATTCCTTAAAAATGTTTAACTCAGTGTAGTTATTCCTGACGGCAAATTGCATCATATTAGTGCATAATTTATCCGGTTTACGGCACAAAGATGCGCCGTTATAATAAATTCATAAATATAACATAAAATAATAATTATCTTTTTTTGAGAATAATGTTTTTTGATTGCGGCAAATCCATTGCCTTGTAGGATATTAATACAAATAAAACACGACTCAATCATCATTACACACTGTCATAAAAATCTTGCTAAATGCATCTCAGTAAGATAACATAATTTAACTATAAAGAGCAAATTAGCAAGATTAATTTGCGATTAATAGTTAATAAATTAAATAAACTTAAACTTTATGGAATGTAGTGATGAAGGAATATAAAGTAATTATCTATCAGGAAAGCATGCTTTCTTCATTGTTTTTAGGTTCAGCCAAAGTTGATCCAATTAAATTTTCAGAATTTTTAAATAAACATGCTCAGCAGGGATGGCGCGTGGTAACAACTGAAAAAGATATGCGCCGTATGCTGCTATTCTGGAATCGAGAAGCATATGTAGTTATTATGGAAAGAGATCGTATGTAAATTCAGGAATCTTTTTGATTCAAATTCTATTGTTGTCATCAAAATATTAGGTTATATTAAATATATTGACTTCAATGAATCTATCAGCCTGAAATTAAAATTTCTTTGCTGGAACAAGGGCAACATATCGTTATTAAGGAGCATGGATTTTGTATATTTTTGGTGTTTTAATATTAATGCTTATGGTTGCTGTTGTCGGTCTAATTTTATTTTTGTTAGGAAAAGATTTTCTACATGAAAAAGAATTAAAGAAAAAAGGCTATTTAAAATAATATACGATCGAGAGCATGACTTTTTTCGTTCATACTCTCGATTTAATTATTTTATTGACCTGAATAGATATTTAATATCTCTTGTATACAGATTTTCTAGTTTGAATGTGCGCCAAGGATCGAAGTAGCGATTAAGATCGCAGATTGCCTTTCAATAATCTGCTCAGTTAGCATTTCATATCAAAATTATCTTAAACTAAAGCTCTAATCAAGAAAGAAAACTAAACCATATTTAATTAAACTAAATTCTCATTCAAATAATGACATGCTAAATCAATCCTACTTTATGATTCGTAGAAAAAGCATCACAAGCCATTTTTACCGGTGGATTATCTGTGTTAGCTCAGTATTGCAGCTAAATAAATATACTAACCCTGAGGCTACAGATAACTTTTTTATGCTTCTCTGCTCAGCAACACCTTTCCACTCAGTGAAATATGGCTGCTGAAGCAGACTGGTTATAAACAGAAAACCCAACGCAGAAATGGGTAATTTACTCATTCATTGCCATCTGCAAACCAGTCAGAAAAACAGATTAAAAAAAACCCTGATGAAAGCGATTCGGTCTACTGGGTAGCAGTGTCAGGATAATAAGCCATATTTGTCCAATTAACGGTATCAGAGAAATCAGAATCCACCATGCGGAACGATTTGTATCATGCAGGCGTCTGAACAGCAATGACAAGCTAGCAATCCAAACTACAAAACCAACCACAAGCACGGCAAAATTAACTGTCCAGTCACCCCAGGTATAGATATCATTAATCGGATGCCCCAGCATTTTTTCAACGATATGCATTAAAATCATACCAAGAACATAATTTATTACAATAGGCCACCAGTAATCGGTTCGATTGGAGGTGCCAGAAAAATTCAGAATGTTATGCCAAAACCGTTTATAAGATTCAATCATAAACTTGCCTCCTGATAATTAACATATTTATATCTACAGAGTTAAAGATTTAAATTTACATTTCGAATATAGCCAATTCATCTTAAAACCAATTTAGAATCAATACAAACGATTTAATATTTAAAACAATTACTTACAAATTTTATTTTTCTTATAAAACATAATAGAAATTTTATTTTTCTTTATTTATGATTTGAAAATTTATACATGTATTAATAAATTTTCAGCAATATTTTGCACATATTTTTATACAGCTTTTTAATGTCCAGTATCGGCTGATGCCAAATCCAGCTAAACAGCAGTAATTTACTTAGTAAAATCTGACTAAATGTTGATATTTTTCAAAAAAACAGACTATTAAAGCAACAAAATCACTACATATTTATTTTATTCATACAAATAAATACATTATTTTAACTATAATGATTACATGTGATGTCAGCGCTGATAATATTTAAGCATTACTAATGACTGCGATAATAACTACCCATTTAGAGTGACTACTTCACAGCATAATATTATGATGAAAATAAAAAACGCATACAGTGTGTATGCGTTTTAAAATATTCTGATTAATGTACAGATGCAGGCAGCTCCTGTTATGCGCAGCTAATCATCCAGATGGCTATTCTGTGGTGCCAGTACAGTACGATTACCGTTACCTTCAGCAGGTGAAACAATACCTTCAGTTTCCATCTGTTCTACCAAACGAGCTGCACGGTTATAGCCTATGCGCAACTGACGCTGCACGGAAGAAATACTTGCTTTACGGGTTTTTACCACCAGTGCAACCGCTTCATCGTACAGTGGATCCAGTTCATTCTCATTGCTGCGTGTGGAAGCATTACTGAACATATCATCGTCATTGACACCGGCAGTTAAAATATCATCGATATACTTTGGTTCGCCAAACTGTTTCAGATAATGCACTACACGATGTACCTCCTCATCAGCCACAAATGCACCATGTACGCGTTCAGGATAGGCTGTACCCGGCGGTAAAAACAGCATATCCCCCTGCCCAAGCAGATTTTCAGCACCCATCTGGTCAAGGATGGTACGACTGTCAACTTTGCTGGATACTTGAAAGGCAATGCGTGTCGGGATATTGGCTTTAATTAGGCCGGTAATAACATCTACACTGGGGCGCTGGGTTGCTAGTATCAGATGGATACCGGCAGCACGGGCTTTTTGTGCCAGCCGTGCAATCAGTTCTTCAATTTTCTTGCCAGCCGTCATCATCAGGTCAGCAAATTCATCTACAACTACTACTATATAAGGCAGTTTTTCCAAAGGTTCTGGGTCGCTTGGATTGAGGGAAAACGGATTAAACAGTTTTTTGTTATGCGCAGCCAGTTCGTCAATTTTCTGGTTGAAACCAGCCAAATTACGCACACCAGCATGGCTCATCAGCCTGTAGCGCTTTTCCATTTCATTTACGCACCAGGTTAGCGCATTAGCTGCCAGTTTCATATCGGTTACCACCGGTGCGAGCAAATGCGGGATGCCTTCATAAATGCTTAATTCAAGCATTTTCGGGTCAATCATAATCAGGCGCACATCTTCAGGCGTTGCTTTATACAGCATCGACAGTATCATGGCATTGACGCCTACTGATTTACCTGAGCCAGTTGTACCGGCAACCAGTAAATGTGGGGCTTTAGCCAGATCTGTGACAACCGGCTGGCCAGTAATTCCCTGTCCCAGAGCCAATGTCAGTTTGGAGCGTGACTGCTGAAATACCGGTGCTGAAAAAATTTCACTCAAACGGATAATTTGCCGTTTAGGGTTGGGCAATTCCAGTCCCATACAGGTTTTGCCCGGAATGGTTTCCACCACGCGAATAGATGCAAAGCCCAGACTGCGCGCCAAATCTTTTTCCAGATTAACTACCTGATTACCGCGCACCCCTTGTGCCGGTTCAATTTCATAACGAGTGATTACCGGTCCCGCAAAGGCATCGATTACGCGAACTTTAACTTTGAATTCTGCCAGTTTTTCTTCGATGGTGATGCCATTTTCGAGTAAGGTTTCTTCACTTTGCTGTGCTGCCGGGTCGTAATGTGGTGGCAATAATAAGTCCATGCCCGGTAACAATAGTTTTAATTGCGGCTTGGGCACAGGTTCCGCCGCCGCAGTCTGATGCAATGCTTTTTGTAATGCCATACCAATGGCTGTTTGCTGTGGCGGTGTGCCGGAATTTTTTTTCAGCTCGGTAGGCAACTGTGGTTGCTTTAAACCGGTAACCACACTCACGCTTTGAACCAGTGGTACAGATTCAATCTGGCTAGCGGAGAGTTCTTCAGTCACTAATTCATCAGCTTCGATTATAGTGTCGGTGCTGTTAGCAAGCTGCTTTTCCACTTGTGGCCAGTATTTGGATATGTCTATATCTGTTTCTTCTTCCTCGGGCTTCTCATGCTCTTGGAAATAAACGGGCGTGTCTGCCTGTAGATCAGTATCGGCAAAATAAGGGTCATCAGTTGCCAATACTGGTGCTTCTGCTACGGCAACATCGCCATCGTTTTTATCCGGCATATACGAAGCTATGCCATCATTACCAGGCACAGAATGAACAGTAGCATTATAATAAGGACTAGAGTTTACTGTGCTGATATCTGCTGATACAGCCTGTGGTACTACTGGCTGTACGTCTGGCGTGTAATGAAACTGGTGCCTTCTCGAACGCACACTATCGGTCATGGCGTTACCCACCCCTATTGCTTCGAGACTGGCTGGTGTGCCATAGGCTGTATCTTCACTGATATAACCATCTGCTGGTGACATAGCCATATCTGATGCCGCAGTAATAGCCGCTGGCATCGACTGAAATGGAGTAAAGCGTGTTGACAGTGGTGCGCGTTCACTAACAGCAACACCTGTGTAACCAGTTTCTACGGACATATCTGCCACTGGCGCCGTCATTTTGACAGCATGGCGTTTACTGATGCGTGCTGCTGCCGGAATAACACTTTCGCGTACTACTGGCCGTTGAAATTTCTGTTTATTAACCGGGGAGTCGGTTTTAGCCAGATTGGCATAGATTTCATCCTCTGCTATTACCGGTACGCTATAGCCTGAATTAATGTGATGAGAAGTCTGCTGATGGCGCTGGCGAGCCAGCCGCTGGCGCAGCAGGTTTAAACGGATATCTTCTTCATCAATAACCTGCACGCTATTATGTTCATTGCTGAGGCTATACTCAAGGGAGGGATGGCTTGACAAGGGTAACACAGGATGAGCCAGATGTGATGGTGCGCCTACCGAATTACCCAGTTTGCGCTGTGTAGCCTGCTGCAAATCATCCAGATCAAAGTTTTTTAATGCTCGTGCTTTTAATAAGGCAGCCTGTTCGGCTTTGGTACGTGAACGAATTTTATTTAATATAGGATCATCGGCTGTTATTTCTTTTGCGTTACGGTGGCGTTGCTGATTCTGGCTACTCACTGGTTTGTGCTGCCAATTGAGCTGGATAACTTCAAGTACAGGAGCAGATTCCGTTACTGCATCAGCCAGCGGGTGCGTAGCCACTTTGCGCGTAGCTTCAGCCAGAGTAATTACTTCCAGATTTTTATTTGGGGTAAATACCACCGCTGGTTCGACAACTTCTTCACTGGTAACCAGTATTTTTTCCTCAGCCAAAGCTTTGTCTTCATCATCAGCTACATTATCTGGATTTGGATAGTCTTCTGCTTCTGGTTCAATCTTTATATGAACATCATCACTACTGGCCACAGTAGGTTGTGTCTTCACCAGCATCAATGATTCTGCCAGAGCCTGCTGGCTGTTTTCCGGTACCTGCAATTGATAGCCGGTATCTGTTTTATCCCCGGAAGCATCTGTGGCTGTACTTGCAGCACTGGGTTTTACTGGTTTTGGGGTGGCTTCAGTAACGGTAATCTGCGGTGTAATCTGCTTCAGAACCGGCTGATCTGCCGGTGAAGGCGGCCGGCTGATTTCCGCCGGTGAATCCTGTTCTGGCTGCTCATAAACATGAGTAGATACTACTGGCTCTGGTGTGAGCTCAGGCTCAGTCTGTACCAGTTCTGTAGCAGATGGCTGCTGTTTTTGTGGTGATGATTGTACTGCCTGATTATGCTGCGTACGCTGTGGCATTACGCTGGACACAATGTAATCTAGCAGTGACGCTTTAGCCGCCTTTGGTGCAGTAATCTGGCCAGGCTGAAACTGATTTTCATATCGGGATAAGTAGGTCATTTCCAGCTGCCATTTGCGTTCCTGAATATTACGCCACCAGAGTAATGCGCCTATAGCAATAATTAACAGTATTAATACAATCCACCACATACGTATTCACGCTGCCTTTTGGTTAATATCTAGTTAACAAATTATCTTTAATTATTAATTTGACAAATGCACTTCTATATTATCAATCAAACGGGTGGTTCCCAGTATCGCGGCTGCTACAATCACCAGATTAGTATCAGAATTCTGTGCTTTTGTCAGCGTTTGAGCCTGACGGGCCTCAATATAATCCACTTGCCAGCCATGCTGTTGTAAATATGTTGCTGCACTGTTTTCCAGAGCGGCAAAATCTCTGTTTCCCTGTGCGATTGCTTTGGCCATGACTTGTAACTGCTCAGATAACTGCGCTGCCTGTGTGCGCTCATCGTCTGTGAGATAACCATTGCGGCTGGACAAAGCCAGACCAGTTTTTGCACGCTCAATTTCTACTGGAATGATTTCTACATTTATATTCAAATCCTGCACCATGCCTTTTATTACAGCAAGCTGCTGGTAATCTTTTTTACCGAAGCAGGCCACATCAGGCTGCACAATATTGAACAATTTGGTTACCACTGTAGCCACACCGCGAAAATGACCGGGACGGCTACGGCCGCACAATTCATTCTGGATTGCTGGCGGTTCTACAAAATAACTTTGTATACCATTAGGATACAACTCACTTTCAGCTGGCGCAAATACCACATCGACACCCGCAGCAGCCAGCTTTTTCACATCCTGTTCCAAAGTCCGCGGGTACTGGTCAAAATCTTCACCAACACCAAACTGTATCCGGTTTACAAATATGCTCACTACCACTGCATCGGCATGGGCTCTGGCTGTACGTACCAGTGACAAATGGCCTTCATGCAGGTTACCCATTGTAGGCACTAAAGCTACACGCTTAGCCTGCTGCCGCCATGAACGCAGTTCTGTAATGGTATGTATTATATGCATTATCTATCCTGTAAAGCTGAATCATACATGACCTGTTTACTGTTAAATACTGTCATGTATTCGTGAAAACAGGATTATAACATTGCTAACCAGCCTCACAGTGCATGTATAAAGCTTGTGTCACCAGTTAAATATGTTACTATCAAGTCAGACATGGCAGTAAGGATGCATATTTTGTGGTGCAAACTGTTGTATGGATAGCAACCTTCAGCCAATAAATCTATCGGAACTCAAGGATTCATCATGAAAATCAAACACTGGCTGGCCGCTGCGGCCATGGGCTCTACCCTGATTTTAACTGCCTGTGGTGGCAGCAATAACAATTCAGCCTCGGCGCCTGCCCAATCTGCTGCTGACAAAACCTATATTGTCGGTACAAATGCGGAATTTGCACCATTTGAATCACGTACAGCGGACGGTTCATTAACAGGTTTTGATGTTGACCTGATGAGTGCAATGGCTAAAGCCGGAAATTTCAAGGTACAGTTTAAAGACCAGCCATGGGACGGCTTGTTTGCCAGTCTGAACAATGGCGATCTGGATATCGTGGCCTCGGGTGTAACCATCACTGATGAACGTAAACAGAGCATGACATTCACTGATCCGTATTTTGATATTTCCATGATGGTATTGACACCGAAAGCAAAAACTTTCCATTCGCTTGCTGAATTAAACAACATGCACCGTGTGGCTGTGGCAACAGGTCAGACTGGTGATCTGGCTGTTCAGAAAGTACTCGGTGCACAAAGCACCAAAATTGCCCGTTTTGACAGCGTCCCTTTAGCCATCAAGGAACTGGAAAACGGCGGAGTTGAAGCGATGGTATCAGATGGTGCGGTAATCAGCAATTATATAAAGGCAAATGGTGCAGATAAATTTACCATCAATAAAGTACCTGAATTCGGAGTAGACCATTATGGCTTTGTTGTACGCAAGGGCGATACAGCCACTGCGGAAAAGCTGAACGAAGCCCTGAGAAAAATTCGCGCCAGTGGCGAATATGACAAAATTCACGCCAAATATTTCTCGAATTAAGCTATTTAGTCAGTATCAGTTCAAGCCCGTTATCCTGCATAACGGGCTTTTGTTTTGCGACACAGCACTCAATATCATTTTTTTACCCACTCTGGCTTACAGGGCGGTTAGCGTCCGATTTGGCTTTTGTTTTGCTGCACACTAAAATAGCCGCTTTGTTCAAATAATCTAAAACCGGGATGAGTTATCAAATAACTGTTTTACCAGCTGGTGAAACTTATTGTGCAGAAAAGGGAGAATCGCTGCTTAATGCGGCAATTGAGCACAGCATAATGCTACCGCATGCTTGTAAAAGTGGCTGTTGCGGAGCCTGCAAAGCACGATTAGTCAACGGCCAAACTACCGAGATTAATGCTCAGGCAGCTCTGAATAGTAATGATAATAATCAGCAGGATATTTTATTGTGCTGCCAGAGTGCAGAAAGTGATATTGCTTTTTATCTGCCGAGTTATCAAGGTAAGAATAACCAGCCGGTGCAAACTCTGGCCGCACGAATAGATGATATCCGTTATTGTGCCAATGTTGCCATTGTCAGCCTGAAACTGGCACCTCAAAAGCATTTCAATTTTACTGCTGGACAATATATTGACATTGTTCTGCCTAATAATCTTCGTCGCAGTTATTCCATTGCCGGTTTTAATGCTGATACTCGGCAACTGGTTATTCATGTTCGCCGTCAGAATGGTGGTGTATTTTCGGAACAGTTGTTTGATGGCCGACTCCAGCCAAAAGATATCATTCATATTCATGGTCCGCTGGGCAGCTTCCAGTTAAACTGGCTGCATAAACCACTCATTATGCTCGCTTCCGGCACTGGTATTGCCCCAATCGAAGCAATGTTGGCTGCACTGACGCAACAGCAATACCAGCAGCCTGTATATGTATATTGGGGCGTGGCCGCTGAAGAGAATTTATATGATAGTGTTTTACTAGACAAACTCTGTGCCGGCCTAGCACAGGCGCAGTGGACGGCGGTATTATCGCGTGCATCAGCAACATGGCGAGGTGCTCAGGGATATGTACAGGATATTGCCTTAGCCAGACATCCTGACATGAGTAACTATGCAGTCTATGCCTGCGGAAATCCGCAGATGATTGCCCACGCACAAAATTTATTTACCAGCCAAGCCAGTCTGGCAGAAGACGCTTTCTTTGCCGATAATTTCACTCCTGCTGCCTGAGTTATTTATGAAACTGACACCACGTAAACATTACCTGCTGACTGTAGTACTCTTACTCATTTACAGCATTGTAATGATTTATGCGTTAGCCTATCCACCCAATCCAAACCGGATTATTGAAACATGGCTGCTTACTCTGCTGTTACAGCGTTTCTGCCCGCGACTGTGGCAAGGCCTAATGTGGTTAAGTGCCATTATTATTCTGTTATATCACCCCACCGCTGCTCTGTATGGACGGCCAAGTTTTGGTATTGTTGCCTCACTATTAAGTACCACCGCCAGTGAAGCAAGTGAATATATCAGTGCTATTTCATGGCACACTTATCTTGCTACTCTTCTGCTGGCATCCATACCATTATTTGTTGTACGCTTAAGCCGCAGTCTTGCCGCACCACGCTGGCGCGGCTATTGGGGCCTTTTGCTTGTCCTTATCCTTGTGCTGATGACAGCCCAGACAGCCCGCAAAGGCTATACTACCGGCGGTTTTGCCCTGCGCGCACAGCCAATAGAATTTCTGGCCGATGCCTATCTGCAACCTCGTGCCTACTTCGCTGAGCTGGCCAAAATGAAAGCAGACCTGGCCAAACCGGACAACTGGCAAATCAGCAGTAGCCATCAGATTTACCGTAACTATGTATTGATTATTGGCGAGAGTGCACGTGCAGACTATATGCACTTGTACGGATTTAAATACACCAACACGCCATTTCTGGATAAACATGCCAATATTGTTATGGACAATATGCTGTCTGCCGGGCCAAATACCCCCATCTCTCTATTACATGGCCTGACACTAAGCCATGGCAAACCATTCAGCATTCAGAATAATGTGATTACACTGGCCAAAAAGGCTGGCATGGATACTGCCTGGCTATCGAATCAGGGTGCACTGGGACAATATGATACTTCAATTTCCACCATTGCCCATCAGGCAAATCATGTTACCTTTCTGAAAACAACCGGCTATGACTTTGGTGAACGCAGCTTCGACTATCAGCTTGTTGCGCCCTTACAAAAAGTCCTTGCCCAGCCATTAACTACCTCGCAATCACGCCTGATTGTGCTGCACATTATGGGTTCACATCCTAATCCTTGTGATCGCCTGCCCCAGCTACCACATCTTTACGTAGAAAATAACAACAGTAACTGTTATATCGATAGTATCCGACAAACAGATAGCCTGTTAGGCCAGATATATGCAACACTACAATCCAGCGGCCAACCGTTCAGCATGCTGTACTTCAGCGACCACGGTTTAAGCCATGATAAAAACACTTATGAGAAAAACAGTATTGTGCGTTCCGCCAGCATTCTGCGCCATAACGACCATTTCTATCAAAACTATCATGTGCCACTAGTAGTTATAAACAGCGACCAATCCGGACAATTACACAATAAAGCACAACGCAGTGGTCTGGAACTTTTGGATGGAATAGCGCAGTGGCTGGGTATCCATACACCGCAATTACCTTACGGCGAGCAGTTTTTTAGTGTGCTTGACAGCACACAGCTTCGGGTTCTGGATTTCAATCAGCGCTTACAGTCTGTAAACCAGCTGCAAAGCGATCCATTACCCGCCAACTTGCGTTAAATTATTTTATTATCCTGCCGGTTTTCATTAATAAAACAAATCTCCCCGTTACATTTATAAACAGGGAGATTCGTTTTATGCGGGATTCTATCTGATTAATCCTTCTCATTTGATTTGTATCAAAACATTTATAATCAAAAGCATTATAATGAATTTACTTTGATTGGTTTCCTCTTGATGTGTGTGTTTAAGTGTGGCATCCTGCCACACTTTTTTTTATCTCTAATTTGGATTTTTTAACATAATTATTCAATAGCTACCGATTCAAGACTTTTACAGTCGGATAACTGCGAAGCTGAAAAATCCAATATCACTTCATCTGACTGCGGCAGATAATCAATAACCACATCACCACCTTCACTTAAGCGTCCGAACAGTAATTCATCCGCCAGCAATTTACGAATCCGCTCCTGAATCAGACGATGCATCGGTCGTGCGCCCAGTGCAGCATCAAAACCATGTTTGGCTAAATAAGTACGTAACGCCGGTGTAAATTCCGCCACTACGTGTTTAGTCAGCAGCTGCTGCTCCAGCGCCAGCAAAAATTTATCTACTACTTTGACAATTATCTCTTCATTCAATGCCTTAAATGGCACAATGGCATCAAGCCGATTGCGAAATTCGGGAGTAAAGGTCTTTTGAATCGCAGCCAGACTGTCCGCCTGCTCACGCTTTCCAGTAAAGCCTATATTAGGTTGAGCCAGCTCAGCTGCACCTGCATTGGTGGTCATAATGACAATTGCATTACGAAAATCTGCACTGCGTCCATTATTATCCGTAAGTTTGGCATAATCCATCACCTGCAATAATACATTGAACACATCTGGATGTGCTTTTTCAATTTCATCCAACAACAGTACACAATAAGGCTGTTTATTGACCGCATCGGTCAAAAGGCCGCCTTGCTCATAACCTACATAACCCGGCGGCGAACCAATCAGGCGCGAAACAGCATGTCGTTCCATATATTCCGACATATCAAAACGCAGTAGTGGTAAGTCCAGCAACTGTGCCAGCTGTCTGGCTACCTCGGTTTTACCCACGCCTGTCGGACCTGCAAACAAAAAACTACCAATCGGCTTATCTGACTGTTTCAAGCCGGAACGTGCCATCTTTATCGAAGCAGCCAGTACATCAATAGCCTGATCCTGTCCAAACACCCTAGCTTTCAGATTATCTGCCAGAAAACGCAGTACCTGTTTGTCGTCATGTGAGACTGCGGTTTCCGGAATACGTGCGACTTTTGCAACAATCGCCTCAATCTCTGCACGCCCGATAACTTTGCGTTGTTTGGATTTAGGTTGAATTTTTTGCGCCGCAGCTGCTTCATCAATAATATCGATGGCCTTGTCAGGCAAAAACCGCTCATTGATATAACGTGCAGACAACTCGGCCGCAGCCTGCAACGCTGCACGGGTATAACGCACCTGATGAAAATGCTCAAATGCCGGACGCAATCCCTGCAATATCTGTACTGTTTCCGGTACAGATGGCTCCACCACATCTATCTTTTGAAAACGCCGGCTCAAAGCATGGTCTTTATCAAAAATAGTGCGGTACTCCTGATAGGTTGTTGCACCTATGCAACGCATACTTCCCTTGGCCAGTGCTGGTTTAAGCAGATTGGAGGCATCCATCGTACCGCCAGACACACTGCCGGCACCAATAATGGTATGAATCTCGTCAATGAACAATACAGCCTTGTCCAGTTCACTTAATTCCTTGATAACTGACTTCAGCCGAGCCTCAAAATCCCCGCGGTATTTGGTGCCAGCCAGTAAAGCCCCCATATCCAGCGAAAAAACCACCGAGCCCTTAATGGATTCAGGTACCTTTTCATGTACCAGCAAATAAGCCAGTCCTTCCGCCAAAGCTGTTTTACCTACACCAGCCTCCCCCACCAGCAAAGGATTATTCTTGCGTCGCCGGCATAAAGTCTGAATCAGGCGTTGCATTTCCTCATTACGGCCAATCAGTGGATCAATCCGGCCAGCCAGCACCTCCAGATTCAGATTTACCGTATAGTGCTCTAAAGCTTTTATTTCCGCCTTGGCTGCTTCATTTTCATTGTTCTGTTCAGTATCTTGATCCTGAGTAAGATTAGGATTACCCAGAGTCAGATAGCGCAATACATCCAAACGGTTTACCGACTGTGATTCAAGAAAATACACCGCATGACTGTCCTTTTCCGACATAATGGCCACCAGTACATCTATCGGCGTCACTTCCCCTTTAGTCTGAGCTGCACGCACATGCACAATAGCCTGTTGCAAAACACGCTGAAAACCAAGTGTTGGTTGCAATTCTGACTTTTCCAACTCACTTTCTGATAACACCGGTGTATTTTCCTGAATACTTTGCTGTAACTGCTTGGCCAGCAGACTGTTGTCCACGCCAACAGCCTGCAACACCTCACTTACGTCTTCACTTTGCTGCAACAGGCCGAGCAGTAATTGTTCAATACCAATAAATTCAAAAGCATGGCCGCGAGCCTCGGCATAAACATACTGCAAAATTTTTTCAAGCTGCGCCGAAATCATATTCGACCTCCTGACAAAGTAACGTTATCAATTGTGACTGTAACCAAATTCATTCATTTACTTAAACATGAAGCATACAAGCTAAAATTCAAGTGACACCTAATAGAGTGTTTCATTTCACACATATATTTGACATAAATCAGCCATTTCACGCCTCTTCAACCAGACATTGCAGCGGAAAGCCGGCCGCCTCTGCCCGCGATAAAACCTGATTGCATCTGGTTTCGGCGATATCTTTCTGAAACACACCACACACTCCACGCCCCGATTCATGCACCATCAGCATGATGGCAATGGCCTGCGTATGTGGTAAATGGAATACATCTATCAACACTGCCACCACAAAATCCATTGGTGTGTAATCATCATTCAACAATACCACCTTATAGCGCTTTGGCGGCCTTAACATGGTTTCCTGATTCTGGCTAACAGTTTGTGTCTTCGTATTTGACATTGTGCATAAATCTACATGTATCTGTGGGTTTTTAGTAACGGTTTTAATAATTTTATCATTTTTCAGTAAGCTTGCTTGACGTTGCTTCTTAACCTATGTAAAAAGACTACTTAACAAGTCAGACATAGACTGCCAGACAAACTATTGTACAGTCGTTCACTACTTTGTTTGCCTTCCTGTGTCGCAAACTTGTTCTTTATTTTGTTTTTTATGTATAGGAAGTTTCATGGCAACTGGTATTGTTAAGTGGTTTAACGACGCTAAAGGTTTTGGTTTTATTACACCAGATGAAGGTGGCGAAGATTTGTTCGCACATTTCTCTGCAATCAACATGAATGGGTTCAAAACCTTGAAAGAAGGTCAACGCGTATCCTTTGATGTGACCACCGGTCCAAAAGGTAAACAAGCGGCCAACATTCAGGCAGCTTAATCTTAGCCGGTTGTCCGGTTAGTATAAAGATAGCGGCAAATGCCGCTATTTTCTGTTTGGTACTGAAAATACACTTATACTACTACCAGTAGCTCGTTATTTATCAATATCGTCTGTACCTGATGGGTGCAATTGGCCAGCCATGAATTCTCAGGCAAATCTGATTCAATCGGAATTCAAAACATCATCTAATTGTATCGATTGTCTCTGGCTGGCCTTTTCTAATTTCCATCTTACACACAATTCAAATTTATAGCTCCCGCTTACACCTGCTCCAGATAAACCGATTATTCGGTAATAAAAATTCACAAGCTGATATTTTTAAATATCACAGCGATCTCCTTATTTTGCAGTTACCCCAAAAACATAGTGCATCTGCCAATCTCAAGATACAAAAAATCGCAGTGCCCATGCAGCTGCGATTTTGCAATGAATTCAGGAAGTGACCAATCAGGCCTGAGAAGACGATTTGACTGGCAACAGTAAATTCAGCACTATCGCCAGCAAAGCACATAAGCCCACACCGGCAAATGCCATAGTGCCAATTTTTACCACCATACCACCAACACCCACAATCAGCACCGAACTCACAATAACCAGATTACGTGGTTCCATTAAATCCACTTTGGCATCAATCAACGTTTTCAAACCCAGTGAAGCAATCGTACCAAACAACAGCAGCATAATTCCTCCCATCACAGGCAGCGGAATGGAGCTGAGAAACGCATTAAACTTGCCAAAAAAAGCCATAAAAATCGCAAATACAGCCGCCCACGTCATAATTACCGGATTACTGTTTTTAGTAATCATCACCGCACCGGTTACCTCGCCATAAGTAGTCACAGGAGGGCCACCAATTAAACCGGCAATACACACCCCTAAACCGTCACCTGCCAAAGTACGATGCAAACCAGGGTCTTTTACATAATCATGGCCAGTTACCTTACCAATGGCCATAATCCCACCAATATGCTCGATAGCTGGCGCAATGGCCACGGGCAGCATAAACAGCGCTGCCTGCCAGTTAACTTGTGGTGTGGCAAAATGAGGTATTGCAAACCATGGCGCCGCTGCCATCGCACTGGTATCCACCATTCCAGTTAACCACGCCATAATATAGCCTGCAGCCACACCAATCAGGATGGGAATCAAGCGCATCATCTTGCTGCCAAATACCGTTACAATTACCGTTACCGCAAAAGTAAAACCCGATAAGAACAGCGAATGTGCATAATCAACTACCTGTTTGTCACCCGATCTGCCCATGGCCATATCACTGGCTACTACCGCTACCGATAGTCCAATCACCATAATAACCGGCCCAATTACTACCGGTGGCAGCAAACGGTGTACCGAGGCCAGCCCACGCCATTTAATCAGTGCGGCAAAAACAAAATACATAAAGCCAGCAGCAAACAGACCAAACATGGTAGAAGCCAGTCCCCACTCCTGCATGGCGTAAATAATCGGAGCAATAAATGCAAACGAAGAACCCAGATAAATTGGTACCTTGCGTTTAGTACAGATTTGAAACAATAAAGTACCAATACCCGCTCCCATCAACGCCAGTGCCGGGTTCAACCCCGTCAGCAGCGGTACCAGAACCATGGCACCGAATGCAACAAATAGGATTTGTGCGCCTGCAAGCGCAAGTTTGAAATGGTGTCCCACCCAGACACTCCCCATTAAATAAACAAAACCGTTTATTATAATATAGAGCGATATAAAAAATAGTTATAGTTTGTCGCCCGCAAGCTAAAGCTTGAATATTTTAATTAACCAAAAAAACAGCAGTTTATTTGTAAAATAAAAAAATAATTCTAAAAAGGGCTTGCGCAATTTAATTTTATTGCGCATAATGCGCATCTCTTTAGCCGGCATAGCTCAGTTGGTAGAGCAGCTGACTTGTAATCAGAAGGTCCCGAGTTCGACTCTTGGTGCCGGCACCAATTCCAAATATAGCGTAACTACTGGTTACGCTATATTTTTTTAGCTAAAGCAACTGTGCTCAATCAGGATTTATCTTTCTTGTTATGGCGCATTAGTTTTAGTTGATTACTTTGCTGGTTAGCCTAGTTAAGCAGAAAAATTTAATTTATAGCCTATCTTAAAAGTATCCTGACAGTTTTACCTTATTAATAATCAATAGAAAAGCGGGAAAAAACCTAAAAATTAGCTTGCTTTATTACCAAATACAATTTACATTTTAAAAACTTAAATTTTCAATCAGATGTAATTAAGAATGATTATGTCAAAAAACTACCTTAATCACACTGGCTGTTTTGAGTTTTTCAATACTAAATACAAATGCAACCTGCAAAAATTCTAAAAAGATAATGAACCACATTTATTGATATCTGGCATCCAACTCTAACATTGGACATCTCAATATGTATTGTGTCCCGTAAGGAAATTCTGAATATAGCATTTCATCAAAGTGGAACTATATATAATATATTGCCGAGAATAAGGTGTTTTTGACTTAACTGGCGGTGCAATTAATCATCATTGGTAAACAACATGGATAAAACAGACATCCAGCAGGAACATTTAGCTGAAATTAATACGCGGGCAAATGAACTGTTTGCTAATATTGATCAATTTGCCCAGGATCTTCAACGAATATACAACTTTTATCCAGATCTGACTGTATATGCATGTGCTTGCGCATTAGGCCATATATCAGGCATTAATATGTTAATTTATTCATTGAATTCCCAACTGGCACCGGCATATTTGCAAGGAACTGATTACAACGCCATTGTTGAACGAATCAGAAAGGAAAAAAAAGAATTTGACGAAGCCATTGCCAGGGATGTAGAAGAAAATTAATTTTTAAAAAGCTCCTTCATGAGCTTTTCTCTTTGCCAAATTTTCTATACCGCTCAGATACAATATGTTATTTATTCATCTAACTTACATAAGATACTAACACATACTCTTGGTTACACATAAATAAATTAGATAAATTGTTGTAACATATAAAATTATCCAAACATTCTTCACTCAATTATTGATAACCCGAAACAGACCGGATTATAAAACTATTATAAAAACATTAATTTAATCCACATTTTGCTCATATCAGGTTATGATTGCATTCATTAAACCATTGTTCGCAGAAACGAATATTTTGTTTTAAAATGATTCAGGCAATGCCTGAACTGTCCATCCATCTGGGTTTATTCAAGATTAATGGATGGCATTTTCAATTGTAGCTGCTAGAACAAATCATATATGGCAGTAAAAATTCCATGTCTCATACTACTTACCAGTTAAAACCGCATGAACGCCCCATGATGGCAGGTTCGCCCTCGTTCCCAGACCATCCGTGGCAACGGCGTGTTTGCTATGCCATCATTGGTGTACTTGTGGGTTTAACTGCCGGCTTTACCAATGGCATGATGCTGGCCAATATTCCGCAGATGCAAGGTTATCTGGGGCTGACGCCTGAACAGGGCGGCTGGATACAAGTATCCTATTACATGTTCAGTGCCATTATTAGCGTATTATTATTCAAAATCCGCCAGAATTTCGGCCTGCCGCGTTATGTAAGTTACATTATTCTGGGGCTGATACTAACCAATAGTCTACAGTTTTTCTTCCATAGCTATCATATGGAATTATTCGCCCGCGGTATGAGCGGGCTTGTAGGCGGCAGTTTAAACAGCATGGCCATGTATTACATGATGCAGGCCATGCCAACTATTCATCGCGCTAAAGGTATGATACTTGGTCTGGGGCTAACCCAGCTTAGTCAGCCGCTGGCAAGATTTATCTCTCCCCTGCTGTTACAGCACGAACAGTTTCAGCTTATCTTCAGCTTCCAGTTAGGGATGGCGCTGCTGGTATGCGCAGCAGTATGGCTATTGCCCATTCCCTCCGGCTATCTGGAAAAATCATTTGAAAAAATTGACCTCATAAGCTTTCCCTTAATGGCAGCCGGTATTGCGTTTATTTCTGCCGGAGCCGTACAGGGAAGAATTGTCTGGTGGGACAAAGACTGGATTGGCTGGCTGTTTGTAGCCGGTGTTGTATGCTGTATGCTTTCCGTTATCATTGAATACAATCGCAAACGGCCGATGCTTGATATCAAATGGATGATGCATACCAACGGAATGC
The DNA here is from genome assembly GCF_013344965.1 of Snodgrassella sp. ESL0253. NCBI lineage: Bacteria > Pseudomonadati > Pseudomonadota > Betaproteobacteria > Neisseriales > Neisseriaceae > Snodgrassella > Snodgrassella sp. ESL0253. Next base: position 130,918 of record NZ_JAAEDQ010000005.1, read on the forward strand.
TTCAAATTCTGATTTTCGGCTCACTGATTCGGGTTGCCTTATCTGAACAGAATATGGGTGCCGCCGGTTTAATGACTGTATTAGGTCTGAGTAATGACCAAATGATGCATTTTTATGCTGTTACTTCCTGTGGTGCGGCACTGGGGCTGATTACCAGCGTATTCACGTTCAAACCTACCGATATTAAATTACCTCTGGTTATTTCATTTGCCATTATTGCCATGGCCAGTTTTATGGAAGTCGGGCAAAATCAGTGGTCACGACCGGTCAATTTCTATATTCCGGAATTTATGATTGCCTTCGCCTCCCTGTTTTTCTTCGGTCCAGTAATGATGGAGGGGCTGATTCGGGCTATTTCAAAAGACTCGGTATACATTATGAGTTTCTCCGCAGTATTCGGTTTTTCCCAGACAGTTGGCGGACTGATTGGTTCGGCCCTGCTTAATGCATTTATCACTATCCGGACACGCATACATTTAATCAATAGTGCCGATGGTTCCTATCTTACAGACCCGCAGGTTAACCACCTAATCCAGCAAAATGCACTTGCCAGCGAACGTTTCAGCTTCGACAGCACATGGAATCATGCGTATGGTGCCAGCAAACTGATTCAGCAGGATAGCATGCTGGCACAGGTAGCCGCCTACAATGATTTATTTGTGACAGTCGGTATCGGTTCGTTAATCTGTTTTCTGGTTGTCGGCGCGCATCGCTGGTGGCATCAGATGCATGGCACCAATCCAATTGGGCGTGAGCTGAAAAATTTTGCAGCAGCCCGCCAGCGTGCGATGCAGGAACCGCCAAAACAATAATATAGAGGATTATAATGACTAACACACCGCAAAACAGACCTGACCAAATCCCAGAAACTGGCCAAAACCAGACTGAAAAACCGTTATCATCCGCCAGCAGTACTGGTAGCGGGCAAACATCCGCACAGGTAGCCGGTAGTCAGGCTGGCTCGAATCAGACGGCAGGTAGTTCTACAGCAGCAGACAAAAGTAATCCACCTCCTGCCCAGCCAGTAGCCAGCCAGTGGCAACCACCGCAACGCAAATGGTTTGTTACTGCCATACTGGTACTGATACTGATGGTAGGTATCCTGATGATTCTACGTGCCTGGCAATTACCACCATTTCGCAATTCCATGGTTTCTACCGATAATGCCTACGTGCGCGGCCAGACCACAATCATCAGCCCGCAGGTTACTGGATACGTGACTAAAGTATATGTACAGGATTTTGACGACGTTAAAGCCGGCCAGCCATTAATCCAGATTGATGACCGCATCTATAAACAAAAAGTTGCTGCGGCTGAAGCCGGAATTGGCCTGCAAGACAGTAGTCTGGCCAATTATGAGCAAAATCGCCGCAGTAAAGAAGCCACACTGGCGGCACGTGCAGCGGATATTGCCAACGCACAGGCACAGCTGGAAAAAGCACAAGCAGACATGGCTCGTGTAAACATACTGGTAGCCGATGGCTCGTTGTCTTTACGCGAGCGTGACCAGACACGTGCCGCATTGAAACAGGCTCAAACCGGCGTAGCCCAAGCCAAAGCACAATATCGCGTGGCTCAGGAAGACTTGAAAAGTACTCATGTCAACAAAAGCGGCCTGAAAGCAAACGTAGATAATGCACACGCTCAACTGGGATTGGCGCAGATCGACCTGTCCAATACAGTCGTGCGTGCACCTGAAAATGGCCGCTTGAGTGAAATCAGCGTTAAAAACGGCCAGCTGGTGAATGCTGGCACACAATTAATGTTTCTGGTACCAGAACGCAAATGGGTAGTAGCCAACTTCAAGGAAGCACAGACAGCTCATATTCGTGTCGGCCAGCCAGCATGGTTTACCGTAGATGCACTCAATGGTACCAAAATCAGTGGTACCGTAGAAAAAATTTCTCCTGCTGCCGGTAGTGAATTTTCTGTCATCAAACCGGACACCACCACAGGTAACTTTGTTAAAGTACCGCAGCGTATTGCCGTACGTATCCGCATTGATAACCATAATGAATTTTTCGAACGCTTGCGCCCGGGCATGTCAGTGGTGGTGAGTATTGACACAACCAGAGTGAAAGCATGAAAGCATCTTTAGTCCAATTTTTTGCACTAACAGCACTCTCCATCTGTATAAGTGGCTGTATTCCCCGGATTCCGAGTATTCCGGCAACAGCACGGGTAGAAGCACCGGCACAATGGCATGAACAATATACTCAAACAACACAAAATGCGGATGCACAGTGGTGGACACAACTGAATGATCCGGTTTTAGATCAGCTCATCAACGAAGCCCTTGCCAATAACATCGATATTGCTCTGGCACAAACGCGGATACAGGAAGCACTGGCTCAGGAACATGCCTCGCGCGCTTCATTATTACCCAGTCTCGATGCCAGTGGTGGTACTACCCGGCAAAAAAGCCTGAATGCCTTTGGCGTGGCTACCATTACCAGAGTTGAACAGCCGGCTTTTCAGGCTGCCTATGAACTGGATATATTTGGTAAAAACCGTAATGCGTTTAAAGCTGGCCGCCTAAGCCGGCAGGCTACCGAAATTGCTGCAGCAGCTACCCGCCTCAGTGTCATTACTACCACAGTTAAATCCTATATTACCCTGCGGGCGCTGGACGAAAAACTGAATCTATTGCAAAAAACACTGGATGCACGTCAGCGTGAACTCAAAATTGCCCAGTCCAAGGCCAACGTAGGCTATACCTCACAACTGGAGCTTAATCAGGTACAAGCAGAGTATGCGGCCACGCTGCAACAGATTCCGGTGATTCAATCCAGCATCAGCCAGCAGGAACATGCACTGAGTATGCTGGTAGGCAGTAACAGCCGCACGATCGAACGGGGCTTATCACTATCTGAACTGCATGCACCAGCCATTCCTGCCATACTGCCTTCCGATCTGATGAAACACCGCCCGGATATCGTGCAGTCATCATTATTACTGGCCGCTAGTGACGCCACTCTGGCTTCGGCACAGGCAGAATTTTTACCATCAGTAAAAATCAGTGCCACACTTGGCCGTGTGTTTTCTACTGCACCCATTAAAGAACCAGTTAATATATGGAGTATAGGTGGCAGTATACTGGCACCTATCTTTGAAGGAGGTAAAATTCAGGCCAATTTTGACCTGAACGTGGCCAAACGGAATGAAGCAGCCTGGAATTATCGCAAAACCGTGCTGACGGCACTAAAAGAAGTCGAAGACCAGCTATCTGCCAGCTATCGCTTGCAGCAACAGGAGCAGGCTCTGGGAATGGAGCATGATGCACTGGCCAATGCCTTGCACCACGCAACCAATCGCTACCGCGCCGGTTATTCTCCCTATCTGGATGTGCTGGATAGCCAGCGTAATCTGCTTAGTGTGGAAAGCCAGCTTATTCAGAGTAAGGCCGATTATCTGAACGCACAGGTTTCACTGTATCAGGCTTTGGGTGGAGGCTGGACAATAAACACAAGGCCTAGCTATTAATCAGCATAAATTCAAATATCATCACAGTATGTGCAGGCAACGGGTACATTTGTCTTCAGAAAAAAAGGCCTGAATATGTCTGCAAATTTGCTGATCGGCCTGTATGTTAGAATAGCTGTTTTCCAGTATTCAGCTTCGCAGTTTTATCATGTCTATTGCTTCAGAACACATTGACCGGCTCCTACCCCAAACACAATGCAGGCAATGTGGTTATCAGGGATGTTCTCCATATGCACAAGCGTTAAGCCGGGGTGAGGCTGCCATTAATTTGTGCACTCCGGGTGGTGCTACGGTCATCAGGGATTTGGCGCAATTACTGAATGTGCCAGTATTGCCTCCTGCCGACCCGCTCAAAGCGGAGCAGCCCAAAGCAATAGCTGTGATTGATGAAGCAGAATGCATTGGTTGCACCGCCTGCATCAAAGCTTGTCCGGTTGATGCCATTCTGGGCGCTACCAAACAAATGCACACCGTTATCAGCAATGAATGCAGCGGGTGTGAATTATGCATTGAGCCCTGTCCGGTAGACTGTATCAGCATGCAGCCAGTACAAGAACATTGGCTGCCCCGTGCTCGGCAATTGGCCGAAAACCCACAGGACGAGCGTTTTGCTGCTGCCACACAAGCCAATGCGCGTTTTCAGCACCGCACGGCCCGCCTGCAACGCTTACAACGCGAGAAAGAACAGCAATTGCATGCACGCCAGCAAAAAACAGCAATTGCAGCCACACCGGCAACCAAATCAGCCAGTAGCATCAATCCGGCCGCACTGATTGCCAAAGCCATGGCCAAAGCACAAACCCAGCAGTTACAACGGCGTGTTCCCGACAATCAGGACTCATTCCAGCAACAGCAAATCGCCAAGGCTCAGGAGCAAGCCAGTTATCGCCGTGCGATGCGTGATTTACAATATGGCAGCGAACAGCAAAAAGCTGATGCACTTGTCTGGTTACGTTTATATAAGCAACAGCGCGAATCCCAGCAATAATGCACTTAGTCTGATAAAATCAAAAAAATGATAAATTTACAAGTTATAATCAATATTAATTAATAACCTGACCTGATGAAATTCTAAAATGAAGAAGCTAAAATTGATTCTGGCATGCGTAGCTACTCTGCTTGTGCTTAATGCCTGTGCTTTTGCATACAAGCCCAATACCAAGTATTTATCCGGTAACTGGCAAATTCGTACTCTGAATGGCGAACCCACGCCTGATGCGTCTTCACGCATCCGTTTTGACCCTAATACCCATCAATACTTCGCTTATTTTGGCTGTAACCAGATAAATGGTACTTATCGCGATTTTCGCCATACCCTGCACTTAAGCCGGCCATTTGGTATCAATAAATTGTGTTCCAATATTGAAGATGAACGCACCGGCACGGGCACGCTGGGTTTCGTTGACTCATGGCGCATTATTAATGACTCTATTGGTGTACGCTTACAATTACTGGATAAAAACCGCTATGTTCGGGTAGAGGCACGTTTACTACCAGAAACTGAAAATAAAAAGAAATAAAATCTGGTGATAGCAGGAACGCATAACACAAAACAAAGCAGCCCAATTTTGTATTACCGAAAAGCGTCCCAACAAAAAGCCACATTGAATATTCATTACAATGTGGCTTTTTAGCTAGCTTACAACATTAATGCGGAGCAATCATATCTTCAGGAACTACCCATTTATCAAATTCTTCCGCAGTCAGAAAGCCAAGCTCAATCGCAGCCTGTTTCAGGCTGGTATTTTGTGCATAAGCGGTTTTGGCAATCTTGGCAGCCTTTTCATAGCCAATATGACGATTCAAGGCAGTAACCAGCATCAGTGAATGATGCAAATTGGCATCAATTTTTTCACGTACCGGTTCAATTCCTTCTGCACAGCGCAGATTAAAGCTATTGCATGCATCTGCCAGTAAACGCACTGATTGCAGAATATTAAACACCAGCACCGGCATGAACACATTCAGTTCAAAATTACCGGAAGCACCCGCTACAGTAATTGTCGCATCGTTACCCATCACCTGTGCAGCCACCATAGTCATCGCTTCGCACTGGGTTGGATTTACTTTACCCGGCATAATACTTGAGCCTGGCTCATTGGCCGGAATGGTGATTTCACCAATACCACAGCGCGGACCACTGGCCAGCCAGCGGATATCATTGGCAATCTTGTTCAGACTTACAGCCAGCGTTTTCAGGCTGCCTGAAGCAAATACCACAGCATCCCGTCCGGCGAGGGCTTCAAATTTATTGGGTGCGGTAACAAATGGTAAACCTGTCAGTTCTGCCAGTTTTGCCGCAGCCTTTTCAGCATATTGAGGATGGCTGTTCAGGCCGGTACCCACGGCTGTACCGCCCAATGGCAATTCATACAACCAATGCAACGCCTGCTGCAAACGTGCCAGGCCATGATCCAGCTGGCTGACATAACCACTGAATTCCTGCCCTAGTGTTAACGGTGTTGCATCCTGCAAATGGGTACGGCCAATCTTAACAATATCCTTAAAAGCTTCAGCTTTAGCAGCCAGCGTATCACGTAGAGCCTGCACAGTAGGAATCAGATGCTGGTTAATCTGAATGGCAGTAGCAACATGAATAGCAGTCGGAAATGAATCATTGGTAGACTGGGCATGATTCACATGATCATTCGGATGCACCGGTTTATAGCTGCCGCGCGGCTGGCCAGCAATTTCATTGGCCACATTGGCCAGAACTTCATTCATATTCATATTGCTCTGAGTGCCGGAACCGGTTTGCCATACGACCAATGGAAACTGGTCAGCCAGCTCGCCTGCCAAAATACGTTCAGCTGCCTGCACAATCAGACTGGCACATTCATCACTGATGCGTCCAAGCTGCTGATTGGTTAATGCGGCTGCCTTTTTAACCAGAGCCATCGCCTGAATCATCGCTGGTGGCAAGGTTTCACCGCCAATGTCAAAATTCTGTAGGCTACGCTGAGTTTGCGCACCCCAATAAACATTTTCAGATACAGCGATTTCACCCATGCTGTCATGTTCAATACGTGTATTCATATCGTCTCCATGATTGTTCGCTCATTATTATTCAAATAAAAACAATAATTTGCATACCAGTCAGGTATTAATTACATTCCCAGACCCTCTAGAATATACTTAATCCCCATTTCCATTATAAGCAGGCTTAATTGTGCAGTGATTCAACCAACTTAGCCACCAATTTATTGCATTTATAAACAGATATTAATACAAGAATAGGATTTTATTATTAATTTTTATGATAATTTACTAATATATACCAAAGTAGTTTTTTGCTGTACAGCCTGAGTGCTCAGTCGGCAGGTAAAAGATCAAAGCGCCAGTGTCTATATAAATCAAAATAACAATACGCTAACGAGTTTGTGGCAGAATAGAAATCTGGTAAACAACAAAAGCATAAGTAATGGATATAGCCTTTCAGTTTTCAGCATTACTGGCACTGGGCATGGGCGCACAATGGCTGGCTTGGTATCTGAAACAACCATCCGTACTGTTTCTGCTGTTTGCCGGCATCATCATTGGTCCTGTACTGGGCTGGTTTCAACCTGATGTCGTGATGGGAAACCTGCTTTTTCCCTGCATTTCACTTGGTGTAGCCATTATTCTGTTTGAGGGTGCCCTCACCCTGCAATTTCATGAAATCAGCCAGCATGGACGCATTGTTCAGAATCTGGTCACACTGGGTGCACTGATAACCATCGCCGTGTTATCACTGGCTGCATACTGGCTGTTTAAGCTGGATTTGCGCGTGGCCATATTGTTTGGTGCCCTTGTCTGCGTTACTGGCCCGACAGTTATTGCACCAATGCTGCGCAGTGTGCGTCCGCGTAATCAAATTGCCAATATCCTGCGCTGGGAAGGGATTATTATCGATCCGATTGGCGCCATTGCAGTAGTGCTGGTGTATGAATACATCGTTTCCAATGGGCACGAAAACTCACTGCTACTTTTCAGCAAAATTGTGCTTGTGGCCATCATCTGCGGTGGTTTGGGTGCTGTGTTTCTGGCCAATGCCATCAAGCGCTACTGGTTGCCCGAATACATGCGCAATGTAGTGACCTTTGCTTTTGTGCTCACTGTATTTTCTCTATCCAATTATCTGGAAAGCCAGTCCGGTCTGTTAACCGTTACCATCTTGGGGCTGGCACTGGCCAACTGGCCACAATTCCCCCGACAAAGCATACTGGCCTTTAACGAATCCCTCACCCTATTATTTATTCCTACTTTATTTATTATTCTGGCTGCACGCATGGATGTGGCAGCGCTGCTGGGGCTGGGCTGGCATGGTTTGGCCTTGTTATTCATCGCCATGTTTGTTGCCCGTCCCCTAGCCGTATGGTTTTCATCTATCCATTCCGGCTTAAGCATGCAGGAAAAGCTGATGATAAGCTGGATTGGGCCACGTGGTATCGTCGCTGCATCCATTGCTTCACTGTTTGCGCTACGCCTGCAAAATCAGCATTTAGCTGGAACCGAACTGCTGGCACCGATGGTTTTTCTGATTATTATCGGTACAGTGCTGATTCAGGGCTTAGGTGCAAAAACCATTGCCAGCCTACTCAAGGTACGCGAGCCGGGTAATAATGGCGTACTGATTGTTGGCAGCAATGAAGTAGCCCTCATGCTGGCCAATACCCTCAAACAACTGAATATCGATGTTTTAGTGGCCGATTATCACTATGTACAGATTGCCCGAGCACGCATGCAGGGGCTGCGAACCTATTTTGGCAATCCCGTTTCAGAAAACGCACAAACCCAACTTGACCTGATTGGCATTGGCCATCTGTTTGCCGTAAGCCGTGATAAAGAACTGAATACTTTATGTGAGCTACAGTTTCGGCATGAATTTGGTGAACAGAATATTTACCGCATCCGTTTTGCCGAAGAGCAGGATTTAACTTCCCGCGCACAAAAACAGCATCAGTACGTATTCCGCCAACTGTTTGAAAAAGATGTTATTTTCAGTAGACTGGAAAACATGCTCAATAAACAGGCAAGGATTAAAATTACCAATATTACTGCTGCCTATGATTATCAACAGTACTGCCACGATCATCCGCAGGCAATACCCCTGTTTCTTCAGGATAAAAACAATACTCTATCTATCATCAGTACTGAATTTCAGCCTGCTACGGCGATTGGCAAAAGACTGATTGCGCTGGATTACTAGATGCATCAACAGCCTGTGCTCTAAAACACGGTTGTAATTCATCATCAGCAAACTTAAATCCAAAGTGATAATGGATAAACAACGTTTAAATTGAATCGTACAAAATAACCATATCTGGCCAGAATATTGCTTATTTATTTCATTAAATCGGCCAATTTTAAGGTTATTAGCAACATCAGATAACTAAAACAGATTTGGCCAAACAGCTTACTGCAAGCCACAACAAGTATGGATGGATTCATAACTGTTGATTCTCGCGACCGATATTTTTATTTATTCAGGTTAGCCAGTTTACGCAAAAATCATTTTCGCCATACAAATATGAGTATAATAGGTACTATTAATTCTTCTCATGTAATATCGATTCGAAAGCTTTCAGGCGTTTATGAATGGATAAAAGCTCAATAATGGTTTTCCATGAATTAATCAGATACTGAAATGATTCACGCACATTATTAAACACATTAATAATCTGGTTAATCAATCCGAGTGTCATCGTACCCGCAGCGATAGACGGTGATAACATAACCAGACCAAACAGCCCGTCTAGCTGTAAATACCAAGTGCTCACCATATTGAAATAAGCATAGTGGAAATACAAACGATAGTAATTAATCCGCACCCGCTCAAAAAGCTGTTTCAGGGTAGCAGGCTGGGCACGTTCACCATGATCTTCCCCATACACCAGCTCCTTGCGGTAGGCCGCTTCCACTTTCTGATTATTGTACTGAAGACCGGGCAACTTAATGCCCACTACCATCAGCAATACCGTACCGAACAATGACCAGCCTAATGCCGCCCAGACCAGCGAGTATTTAACTTCACCAATCAAAGGTAATACTGGTACATGGCTCGATAGCTGAAACAGAATCGGTAAGAACGCAATCAGTACCATAACAGCCCGTACCAGACTCACACTCAGCTCTTCCACAATCGTGGCAAAGCGCATGGTATCTTCCTGAACGCGTTGAGAAGCACCCTCAACAGTACGTAATTTTGGCCAGTGATCAATGTAATACTGATTCATGGCTGTACGCCAGCGAAATACATAATGGCTGACAAAAAAAGCATTCAGCATAATCACGGTTACCGCTACCATCGCAATCAGCAGAAAAGTGAGCATATTCTGATAAATATGATTGATTGGCCCGCCACCACTGCCGAGCATCTTCTGAATCATATCCCAGAACGGGCCATACCAGGCATTGATGGTTACATTTACCTGCACATTAAACCAGATATTGAACAGGATTAAGGCCGAACCCCATATTGACCAGCGCTGCCACGGATGCCGTGCCACCACTGACCAGAAAACAGCAAAAATGGTTGTAGCCAGTACAAACCAGATATAAAACCACAGAAATCCAGGCGACCAGAAACGCGACAGGCCAATAGCCAGAGGTTTATCCGCATAGCCCTGCGGCCAGCCAAACCACTCACCTGCCGCTTTACCACCCGCATACCAGAGAGCAATATTCAGACCAATCCACAAGATAGCAGACAGGAAAAACCAACGGGGCTTCGGGAAAAATGACTGAAACACAATTTCATCCTGATAAAATAACTGCCGGTTGAGAGACAAAATATTTATGGTTTTAAACTATGTTAGCTAGTGCTTTCTTCTGCCACAATGCTTACACAACCACACTGATTGTAAAGCAGCTATTAAATAGTGACTTTTATACAAAGTCAATTAATATAATCTAGTTTTGGTAAGGTCTGATTTCGTCAATGGGCAAATCCCGATAGTCAAAAATATTCAAATCTGTATCCATCACCTGAATTTTTTTACGCGGGATGAAATCTGTTGATAAAACAGAATGTGTATTTAACTCATCAATTTTCTCAATACCCATCCAGTCATAAATTAAATAATAATTATCCTCAGTAGGATATATCTCCCTATATTCACCGACCCGTCTACTATTGGCGGGCACATTTGGGCTATACCAGATAAATTGCGGTACATCTACCCCCTCTTTAGTTGGATGCACAACAGCATGCGTGTAGTCTATCTGTCCCCGTTTAATCTTAATAGTTTGCCCATGATCAGAAAAATACAATAATGAGGCTTTTTTGCTGCGTAAATGACTAAAAATTTCTCCTAATATTTTATCTGTAAAATGAATGGAATTATCATAACAGTCTTCTACCGGAGAACGCCCATTTTTAAACACCTGTTCACTTTCTGGGTATTTATTACATGCATTTTTATGACTACCATTAATGTGTAGAATAATCAATTTTTTTTCAACACTATTATCATTCAATATTTTTATAAATCGGGGCAATAAAGTATTGTCATAACCACCGTTCAACCACTCCTTAGTTTCTGCTGCATTTGCAATGGTTGTAATTAATGTATCATATTTATTAATCTTACCCTGTTTACTTAACCAGTAAGTTTTAAAGCCAGCCTGACCAGCCAGATTTACTACGTTATCGCCCAGTTTATTAATACCTCTGTCATTTATCGTCCGACTACTTAAAACATTTGGTACCACCATCAATGTTACCGGAGCCGGAGCTACAGCCTGATTAAAAATGAACAGATTTGCCCGCTCTTTGTCGATATTAGGTGTAGTTAATCTGGAATAGCCATAAAGACTTAAATTAGCACGTCTGGCTGATTCACCTATTACGACTACATAAGTATCTATATCAGTTTCTTTACGCTGTAATTTATATATAGTTTGCTGCCCAGCTACGGTTTTAAGAATATTCATATCCTTATAAGCACGCGAAAGTATGGCAAAATTATTCAACCCAGTATAAGGCCATACTTTTTCACCTAAATCAAAATTTTCCTGACTGAGTCGACCTTTAGCAATCTGCTCTAAAGCCTTAAGCGGTATAGCTACTATAAATAGTATTACAATAACTTTAAGAACACGCAAAGATAAAATTTGTGCTGTAGTTTTAATCAGTACAATTAAAATAGTAAATATAAATATTAAGCAAAAGATTATATGCCAGTAAGCGTGCAAAAACTCTATCGCTTCACTGGTATTGGAAGCTAACATAGTAATAGCTAGCTCCGCATTAAACTGGCAATGATATATCTGCAATATTATCAGCGATATACTAGTATTAAAGCACCAGACAAATAACAACAGAATCGAAAATATGCGCGTAAGCCTGCTTTTCCATAACAGAACTAACAGACAAAAATAACCAACTGTCGCACAATATAGACCAATTTGATAAATTACAGAGTAATTCGATGCACCAAGAATAGGTAAGCCACAAAAAGCAAGTAATAATAAAATTGCATACTTGTTAATAACTAACTTCAATGCTACATCCCCTATAATACAAAAATAAACAATTAAGTTTTTATATGAATAGTATAAAAATACAGTAGTTAGCTAATAAAATAGCCTAAACTATACTTAAACCTATACTAAGCCACAGCTATTATCCAAATTATAAAAATTTCTGGATTTTGCAAACGCTCCATATAAAATAAACCCAATTAATTTCCATACCTGACAATAATTAAATTCTTATATATCAAATTTTACTCAATAATCATGCTAAAACTCTACGGTTTGTGTATGGATATCAGATTGATTATCATCTTTGCTGAGTGAATGGCTGCCTGCTGCAAAAACTGCTCAAAACTAATTGAAGCATTGGCGTCGCCATTGTCTGAAATAGCACGAATAATCACAAAAGGGACATTGAGCTGATGGCAGGTTTGTGCAATTGCAGCAGCTTCCATTTCCACGGCTACCACATCAGCAAAATTCTCTTTGATAAAACGGTTTTGTTCAGCGGTACCGATAAACTGATCACCACTCACGATTAAACCAGTATGGATTTCAGCACCAGTAAACACTTGTGCAGCCTGTTTGGCCGCATCAATAAGATGCTGGTCAGCAAAGAATCTTGGTGGCAATTGTGGTACCTGACCAGGCACATAGCCAAAAACAGTGACATCAACATCGTGATGAGCCACCTCATTACCAACCACTACATCCCCAATCTGAATACCAGCTTTCAGGCCACCAGCACTGCCCGTATTAATAACATAATCAGGTGCAAACCGTTCAATGATAACTGAGGTGGTAAGCGCTGCGTTGACTTTACCTATGCCGCTCAGGGCAAGAATCACCCGTACCCCTTTAATTTCACCCTGATGAAAATGTACCGCTCCGGCCACACTATCCTGCCGGTTATCCAGCTGTTCAAGTAAATAATCCAGTTCGGGCTGCATTGCGGCAATAATTGCAATTAAAGGTTTATCCATGATTCAGTCTTTGTGATATTTCCTGATAAAGCAGAATAGCATAAATTTATTCCACCAACCAGAATATTATAGATACATAAAATTAAGTTTCACAGCATGGATTGTCAAAGTAAGCAGGCAAGATTAAAGCCAGCAAATAGGCAGAATTAAAATAAAGACAACTGTGATTGTTTTTTAGCCAATAGAGCCAAGGCTGCACTTAATCCGCTGCGCCGCTGCTGGTTATTTTTTATACCTTGTGCCAACTGTCTGGCCGTACCACAAAAAGTAAATTGCTGTCTGGCGCGTGTAAGTGCTGTATACAAAAGAGAACGATTAAACAGAGGATCGTCTGCTGCTGCCTGCGCCTGAGGAGCCAGTAACCACACACTATCGTATTCCGAACCCTGACTTTTGTGCACGGTAATCGCAAATGCAGCTTCATGTTGAGGCAAACGGCTAAGAGAAATAGCACGATAGTTCGCACCATCGGCAAAATAGGCAAGCAGGTGTCCCGAATTATCCCTATCCGGGAGAATGACACCAATATCACCATTAAACAAACCAACCCCATAATCATTCTGGGTAATCAGAATCGGCAGACCTGCAAACCAGCTATCAGTATTCAGATGTAACTGCTGGCGTAAATAACGCCGGTACTGCTGGTTAAATGCTTCCGCATCAGCACGCCATGCAGTCAATACCATAATATCTGTTAGATGGCTGAAAACCGCTGCGATATTATTTTCAGCCACCGCCTGCCACCACATTCGCTGCTGTGAATATAAATCGCGGCTCAATCGCTGCATATCAGCCTGCTGCAATTGCAACTGTGCCGGGAAACTGGTTACTGCATTAAGTGCTGCACTATCGTCACCATTGATACAAGCCGTTGCCAACGCACCAATACCCTGCGTAGCGTCAAAGCGATAACTGTGACTCAAGGTAGCAACATGTGCAGCCATATTGGCTTCATTGCTGGATGGTGGTAAAGGCTGCTCTAGCAAAAGCGCTGCGAGTTGCTGTTTCAGCACAGGAGACAATACTGTCGGCTGAGATAATTCTGCCAACACATTACCGGCACCTACCGCCGGCAACTGGTTGGCATCTCCAAGCAATATCAGGCGCACATCAGGTTTTAATGCGCGCAACAGTGCCCGAAACAGGGATAAATCCAGCATGGAAGATTCATCAACCACCAGAATATCCACCGGCAAGGGATGTTCCGCATCATATGGACCCGTTAACAGCGGCGGCTGTAGTTGTAGCAACCGGTGCACCGTCTGACCTGTTAAACGTCCCAGGAATTGCATACTGCTGTCCGGTAGGGGCAGTTTATTCAGGGCACGTTGTAAAGCATTAGCCATATGAGCAGCCGCTTTACCGGTAGGCGCCACCAGCGCAATTTGTGGTGGACGCGACAACGGCCAGGCGTGTTTGAGTAATAATCCCAGAATTTTGGCAACCGTAGTTGTTTTCCCCGTGCCCGGCCCACCATTAATCACCACAAAATGCTGGATTAAGGCCAGTGCAGCCGCGAAGCGCTGCTGGGCACTGTCTGCTTCAGGAAACCAGCTGGCCAGATCGGCAGCCACAGCCGCCTCATTTATCCTTGCAGGCGCAATATCGGCCAACCGCCACAGGCTCTCAGCAATATCCTGTTCTAGCTGCCACATTCGCCCTAAAAATAAATGATTGTTTTGCAGAATAAACGGAGTATAAGCTCCGGCAGCACCCACCAAAACTCGACAGTTACGGATTGCCGCCAGATGTTCGCGGGGTACCACAATATGACTGTCTCCCCGATTGAAAGCCCATAACAGCGCGTCTGCCCATGGCTGCATAACAGCCCACTCAGTGCGTGCGGCCACACCAAGCACCTGAGCCATTGCCTGTAGCGCCGGATGGGTAGCCTGTGCGGAAACCTCAACCAGATTGACATTATCAGCCATGTTCAATCAACCATTATGACAAAATACGATTTCAGTATCAGTTAGCAGTAAATGGCACTAATCTGCCGTCTGTTACCGTTAAAACTTCATCAAAGCGGGCGGCCAGCTCATCATCATGGGTCACCACAACCAGACTGGTATCCAATTCATGCTGTAAATCCAGCATTATATCCAGTACATTGCCAGCGTTTTTCCGATCCAGATTGCCGGTTGGTTCGTCGGCCAGTATACAGGCAGGATGAGTAACCATAGCCCGTGCAATTGCAGCCCGTTGCCGCTCTCCACCAGATAGTTCACCCGGCCGGTGCGCCATCCGCTGTTTCAGTCCCACTTTATCCAGCATTGCTTTCGCCTGCTCTTCAGCCTGAGCTTTAGACATGCGCCCTATCAGCAGAGGCATCATCACGTTTTCTAATGCTGAAAACTCTGGCAACAAATGATGAAACTGATAAACAAAGCCCAGATACTGATTACGCAACTGACCTACGGCTTTCTGACTCAACTGGGTTATATCCTGCCCCATCAAACGTATTGTGCCACCACTGGGGGTATCCAGCCCCCCAAGCAGATGCAGCAAAGTGGATTTGCCGCTACCGGAAGCACCAACAATACTGATACTCTGGCCACGCCTGACATTAAAATGCAAATCATCCAGCACTGATACCTGTAAATACCCGTCATCATAGGTTTTACAAACATGCTCACATTCAATAACATACTCGGGTTTATTCATAGCGCAAAGCCTCTGCCGGTTGCGTTTTGGCGGCACGCCAGCTTGGGTACAGTGTGGCAACAAAGGCCAGCAACAAAGAAATCACTGCAATCATGCATACGTCAGAAAATTTGACATCCGTAGGCAGATAACTCACAAAATAAATCTGGGACGGAATCAGGTGTTTACCGGTCATATGTTCAAAAAAGGCAACGAGGCGGCCAATATTCAATCCGAGCGTTACCCCGAAAATCACCCCAAAAAAGGTACCGAGAAATCCGGCTACTGCACCCTGAATCATGAAAATACGCATTACACCACCCGGAGAAAGTCCAAGTGTGCGCAATATGGCAATATCAGCCTGTTTTTCAGTTACAGCCATCACTAACGACGACACCAGATTAAAAGCTGCTACAGCGATAATTAACAACAGGATAATGAACATTATGCGTTTTTCCATCTGCACCGCATCAAAATAGCTGCGATTCTGGAAAGTCCAGTCGCGAATCCAGATTTCATTCTGTAGTTTTGCCGGTACCAACTTCTGAATCACAAAAGGCGCATTCTGCGGATCGGCCAATTTCAGGCGCAAACCACTCACATTATTGCCTAGCCGATACAGCTTTTGCGCATCGGTGATATGGGTTAAGGCAAGCGTATTATCCACCTCATAAATCTTCGTTGTAATCACACCTACCAAAGTAAACTGTTTTAAACGCGGCACCATGCCGGCTGGTGTTACATTGCCATCTGGCGTGATTACAGTAACCTTGTCGCCAATATTGGCGCCAAGCCCGTCAGCGAGGTCTTTACCCAGAAGAATACCAAACTCACCCGGCTTAAGACTGGCAAAACCATTATTAGGCATTCCCTTGCCATAATCGACAACATTACCTTCCAGTGCCGGATCAATCCCGCGAATTTGCACACCACGCACCTCTCCTGCATTGGCCAGTAATGCCTGATCAGCTACATAGGGCGCCGACCCCACCACCTGTTGGTTACCTTTTATCAGCTTCTGTAAATCCTGCCAGTGCTGATCCAGACTGTTTTCGTAAAATCCCATTTCAGCATGAGGAGCCACACTGAGTAACTGATTACGGATTTCTTTTTGAAAACCATTCATCACAGACAGTACAACAATCAATGTTGATACGCCAAGCGCGATACCAGCAATCGATACCGCAGTGATGAATGACATAAACCCGTTACGTTTCCTGGCACGTAAATAACGTAAGCCAATCCATGTTTCCAGAGATGCCATGAGTGCTATATTTCAATAGAAAAAACAGATTGTACCTGAGCGCGGCAAGCAGCGTCATGCTTGTGTCTCATTGTGCAATTGTTAATATTTGTTAAAAAAATAAACTCAATCTGTCTGCGTATGGTGAAAATTATCTTAATACAGCCAACAATCCTATATAACCACATGAAATTAATATACTTTTAATATTTATATCGATACCAGCAAACTTAAAACCAATACTGCTACCCTTATATGCAGCAGCACTATTCTTAATTATTTTATTCCGCCAGAAATCGCCCATGCATAGCCAGATATCAGAAAATGCCTATTTCCAGTGCAATATCATACAGGGCACGCCTGCTGTCCTGACCAGAAATTTAATGCTGGCAATAAACTTGCAGAAAGACATATATAACAATAGCCGCAAAAATATATTCATTTTATAAACTACTACTTTACCAGATTTAACCAGCTAAATTTGACACGTATCAATACAATAAATTAAATACATGCCATTGTTATATTTATGCCTTTTATTCAATAGATAACCCCTCAGGTTTTACGCTACCATGCGCATATTTCTTTTTTATACCAAGTTCTGATTAATTGGCATTGAATATGAATAATCCATCTTCTCCCCTTTTTAATCCGCTTACCTTACCCAACGGTGTTGTACTGAAAAACCGTCTGGTGATGGCGCCCATGACTACCTGCTGTGGTTTTTATGATGGTACCGTTACTGATAACCTGATTGATTATTATCGGGAGCGTTCTGGCAGTATAGGCACAGTAATTGTTGAATGCGGCTATGTAGATGCACTGGGACCAGCTTTTCCCGGTGCAATAGGTATTCACAACGATGACTGCATTGAAGGCCTGAGTCTCTTGGCCGCCGCCATAAAAGAACGCGGCTCCAAAGCAGTTATACAAATCTATCATGGCGGGCGTATGGTAGAGCCCCGGCTAATCGGTGGCCAGACACCTGTAGGCCCCAGCGCCATCGCTATTCCACGGCCGAATGCAACCGTACCGGAAGCAATGACAGCTGGCGAAGTTGAAGACATGATTGGTAAATTTGGCGAAGCGGCACGGCGTGCAATTGCCGCAGGTTTTGATGGTATTGAAATTCACGGAGCCAACACCTATCTGATTCAGCAATTTTTCTCTCCCCATGCCAATCAGCGGCAGGACAAATGGGGTGGCAGCCGCGAAAACCGTACCCGTTTCCCTCTGGCCGTACTGGAAATCAGCCGGCAGATGGCACAGAAACATGCCACTAGCGAATTTATTATCGGTTACCGGTTCTCACCGGAAGAACTCGAAGTGCCGGGTATTACTTTTGAAGATTCCCTATTCCTGCTAGATAAACTGGCTCAGGCCGGTTTAGACTATGTCCATTTTTCCATGGCGGCCACATTACGCCCATCCATTATTGACAGCAGCGATGAAACCCCATTAATTGACAAATACATGCAGCTACGTTCTGCCACACTGGCCAAAATACCGGTTATCGGCGTAGGTAATGTCGTGAATAAGGCCGATGCAGAAACAGCAATGGCACATGGCTATGATCTGGTTGCCGCCGGAAGAGCCTGTGTAGCTTATCCAGACTGGGCTGAGCGTATTCAGAACCAAAATGATTTACAGCTATCCATGAATAGTGACCAGCGGGCTAATC
Organism: Snodgrassella sp. ESL0253; assembly: GCF_013344965.1. NCBI lineage: Bacteria > Pseudomonadati > Pseudomonadota > Betaproteobacteria > Neisseriales > Neisseriaceae > Snodgrassella > Snodgrassella sp. ESL0253. Next base: position 149,408 of record NZ_JAAEDQ010000005.1, read on the forward strand.
TGTGCATACCAGAACCATTATGGCGTTTTCCCCTTATTCACAGCATGGTACGTGAAATCAATACGAAAAAATTCCATGCCGGCACTTATCAGCAAACCGTTAGTGACGATTTCGACAATAAATTCGTTATCAATGTTGAACTGGGGCAGGATTTTATTAAAGACCTGTCACTGGTCAATACCGAACAACTGGATCACGTTTCCATTCGTAATTTTAATGAAATCAAAGAGCGTATTCTGGCCGCTAACAGCCCTTATGTAGATGCAATCAGTGGCGCTACTTCACAATGTGATGCATTTAAAAAAGCAGTTACCAAAGCCATATCTACTTCTTATAAAGTGGCCACCATCGTCGAAGGTGGCGATGCTGATGACAAATCATGTGATGTTGTTGTAGTGGGTAGTGGTGGCGCCGGTCTAGCCGCAGCCATTGAAGCACATGATAAAGGTGCTTCAGTTATCATCATTGAAAAAATGCCGGTTACCGGTGGCAATACCAACAAAGCCTCAGCCGGCATGAATGCAGCGGAAACCCGTTTCCAGCAACAGGCAGGGATTATCGACCATAAAGAATGGTTCTATAATGAAACGCTTAAAGGCGGTCAAAACAAAAACAACCCGCAATTATTGCACTACTTTGTCGAACACGCTCCGGCAGCGATAGACTGGCTCGATGAAAAAGGAATTCAGTTAAATAATTTAACTACTACCGGCGGCATGAGTGTAGACCGCACCCATCGCCCAGACAGTGGTGCAGCCGTTGGTGGTTATCTGATTAGCGGCCTGCTGAAAAACATCAATGATCGTGGCATTGAAGTAATGCTCGATACCTCTGTTACCGATATTGAAATGAAAGATGGCCGCATCAACGCAGTAATGGTGTGCGATGAAGAAGGCAATGAACAACGCATCAGCACCAAAGCAGTCATTGTCGCAACCGGCGGCTTTGGTGCCAATGCACAGATGGTTACACATTACCGGCCTGATTTAGCTAATTTTGTCACCACCAACCATAAAGGTGCGACAGGTTCAGGCATTGCACTGTTACAGAAAATCGGTGCCGGCACTGTCGACATGAATGAAATACAGATACACCCCACAGTAGAACAAAATACAGCCTATCTGATTTCAGAATCTATTCGCGGCGGTGGTGCCATTCTGGTATCGCAGTACGGTAAACGCTTTGTCAATGAACTGGATACACGTGACAAAGTTTCCAACAGCATTATTGATCTGCCTGAACATTATGCTTACATACTGTTTGATGAACAAATTCGAGTCGAAAACAAGGCAGCAGAAACTTATATCGGCAAAGGACTGGTAGTACAGGCCACCTCACTGGCAGAACTGGCCGATAAACTGAACATCAATGCCGAAAATCTTGCCAACACTGTAGAATGCTACAACCGTTTTGTAGAACAACAACATGATGAAGATTTCGGGCGTACTACCGGCATGCGCCATCCATTAAATCAGCCATCCTTTTATGCCATCCAGATTGCCCCGGGCATTCACCATACCATGGGTGGTGTAACCATCAATACCAACACCGAAGTACTGGATACCCAAGCACAGGTTATTAAAGGTGCCTATGCCGCAGGTGAAGTAGCTGGTGGTGTGCATGGTGGCAACCGCATAGGTGGCAATGCCATTGCCGATATCATTATTTTTGGTATTCAGGCTGGCGATCAGGCTGCCGCTTATGCTAAAAACCATTAACTATTAACACATAGCTCATCATCATGTCTGGTTCATGTTACACCTATAGCCAACAGCTCATGGGAACAACTGTTTCCCTGCAACTGTTTGTCGAAAACCAGCAGGCAGTAGCAGCAGTTTTCAATACCATTCAGGCACTGGAAACACGTTTAACGGTCAACCGTGACCATTCAGAAGTGATGAGCATTAACCATGCTGCCGGCAAACAGCCGGTAGCAGTAAGTAAACTGGTATTTGATTTAATCCGACAGGCTAAAGCAGCCAGCCTGCTGCCGCACAGTTGCTTTAACTTTGCCATCGGCCCGATAGTCAAGCTATGGAAAATCGGCTTTAATGGACACAGTATTCCTCCGGCAAAAGAAATAGCACACCGATTAACCCTGACTAATCCGCATCTGATCGAGCTGGATCAGGCAAAATATACAGTGTATCTGGCCAAAGCCGGTATGGAAATTGATTTAGGGGCCATTGCCAAAGGCTATATTGCCGATATTACCAGACTAGTATTGGCTCAATATGGCATTTATCAAGCTATCATCAATTGTGGCGGCAATGTATTAACCATTGGCTGCTCACCGCTTACCCCCAACCAGCACTGGCATATCGGTTTGAAACGCCCTTTTGCCAAAGCAGACAGCTTACTCGGTATACTGCACGTGCAGGACAAATCTGTGGTTACTTCTGGGATTTACGAGCGTTATTTTATGCTTAATGAACAGCTTTATCACCACATTATCGACCCGTTCACCGGCTATCCACTGGATAATGAACTGCAAAGTGTAACCATCATTTCAGATAATTCATTAACGGGGGATATTTATTCAACCATTCTGTATGGTTTTGGCGTCAGACAAGGGCTGAATGAACTGGAAAAACACAAAGATATGGGCGCTATATTTGTAACAAAAGATAAAAAAATATTTATCAAATCCAATCAGCATTTCCAGTTTGAATTACTGGCAGATGATTATGAGCTCTGCCAATCATTCATACCAGAACAGACACAATAAACTGCTTTTGCCCACCCATATCAACTATCGTTATCCAGACAGTAATAGCTGCTAAAATCCAGCTTATTGCGCAAGCATTTCCTCCAGTACCGCAATTAGCCGTTGTTGTTGTTCCTGCGTTCCAACACTGATGCGCAGAAAATTACTGATTCGTTCCTGCTGAAAATGACGTACTACCACACCATGTAGCCGCAAGAAGGCGGCAATCTGTGCTGCTTCTTTGCTACCATGGCGTGCAAATACAAAATTGGCTTCAGAAGGCAAAACCTCAAACTCCAGTCGCTGCAACTGTTCAGTTAGCCAGATACGATTTTTAATCACCTTGGCACAAGTAAGACGGAAATAGTCATCATCAGTGAATGCTGCAATAGCAGCAGCCTGTGCTACCCGGTCAAGCGGATAGGAATTAAAACTGTTCTTAACCCGCTCCAGCCCCTCAATCAAATCAGCATGTCCCATTGCCATACCAATCCGCATTCCCGCCAGCGAACGGGATTTAGACAGCGTCTGCACCACCAGCAGATTAGGATAATCATTAATCAGCCTAACGGCAGATTCTCCACCAAAATCAATATAAGCCTCATCTACCAGTACCACACAGTCAGAATTGGCCTGCAATATCTGCTCAACCTGAACCAGCGGTAAAATACAACCAGTCGGCGCATTCGGATTTGGAAAAATCACCCCCGCCCGAGCACCACAATAATCAGCAGGATTCAGGGCAAAATGCTCATTCAGAGGCACATAACAAGCTTCAACATCATACAACTGGCAATATACCGGATAAAAACTATAGCTGATATCCGGCAACAATAACTGCTGTTTACCCTGAAAAAAAGCAGCAAATGCCTGTGCCAGCACTTCATCTGAACCATTACCCACAAAAACCTGCTGTTTGTGCAAACCGTAATAATCAGCAATTGTCTGCTTTAAGTTATCCGCACTCGGATCCGGGTATAAACGCAAATCATCATTAATTGCATCCCGCATCGCAGTAAGAACCATAGGCGATGGCGGAAATGGATTTTCATTGGTATTCAGCTTAACCAGATTGGTTAGTTTAGGCTGCTCTCCAGGTACGTAAGGCTGTAAGCAATTAGTTTTCTCACTCCAGAATTTATTCATTTCTCCCTCCCAGCCAAATACAGTAAATATTCAGTATAAAGTAATCATACCTGACTACCGGCATCAGCAACAATAAACAGAATATCTTATGCCAACAGAGACTCACTCATATACTTCTGACATATCAATAAAGATTCAGCATCACGAGTACTGAACTGCTCAGGCAACAAATAATCCAGCTTTTTCGCTATGAGCGCCAAACATGCCTTCTCGCTCAAGCCACATACAAACAACATTTTATCCTGCTGATGCAACTCACGAGCCAGAGCCTGTAAATGAACAAACACAGTGACATCCGCACAGCAGCCAGCGCTCACATCCAGATACACCTTTTGTACATTCAATGTATTAACCAGATCGCGGCTGCGCTGTAATAGCATACAGGCATTAGCAAACAGCAAAACCTGAGGTAAAATAATAACAGCTTCCTGCGCCATAATCTGAACTTCGGGCAATAATACAGGCCAGGCGTACATACGGAGCGAATGCCAGCACATCACTATCAATCCCAGCGAAATAACCAGCCATAAACCAGCATATATACCAAACAGAATAATCAGAATGGCCGAAGCACACAGCCACAACAAATCATCCCACTGTCGATAATATAAACGCAATTCACCCCAGCTAATCTGTACACAAATTATATATAGCGCAATAACCGCAAGCACAGGTAAAGGCACACAAGGCCACCATGACCAGCAATAAATTAGTGCCAGCAGTAATAGCGTTGTCATCAGGGTATTAACCCTGATTTTCACTGACCGATCAGCCACATACCCCACACTGACTACCATACCGCCAGTCACTGCTGCCAGTATATTGGACAAGCCAGCAATGCCAATACCACGCCGAAACTGATCGGGTAAATACTGACAAACCTCCACATAGATTAACAGCGCTATCGTGGCACTTAAAAAAATCAGCAATGGCCAGTCAGCATGCATCAGATGAAATAAAGGCCAGAGTTGCCAGCTTTGCTGAACAGGCGTAGCAATCCCGATAAATGAAAACGGCCATATATGACTGAGAATCCACACCAGCAGCAGTACCCACAAAACCTTGGGCTGAGATTTGGTTCTCCACAGCACCAACAAGGCAAGAGTTAAGCCGGCCAGAACCATACTTGGCCAGTTCCATCTTTGCCAGTTGACCAGAAGTTCCCATTGTTCCAGCCATGAACTACTATTGGCAGAAACACCAAGAATAATCGGCACCAGCATAACCACCAAAGTCAGAACAATACCAGCACCAATACCATGCCACACCGGGCGGGGAATCCAGCTCAGACAATGCCTGGGTAATACCATAGCCAGTAATAATAACCAGACACCAGTAAACAAAGTCAGCATACTGGCCACAGCAACCCGCTCCGTTACTGCACCGGCATAATAGGCCACCGATGCCATGAGCATTAGTGCTGAAAACGGCGATGGTGTCAGCAATATCTTCTCTCGGCCACAGAAAAGCACACTGCACAACAATGCGCACATAACACCGGTCAGCGCCATTGATATGGGTAATCCGGCAATACCTGCACATGCCAAAGCCATCGGTAATACATACCCTAGCAATATCCAGCCATTTGAAAACCTTAGTAGCGGAGACAATTTTGTGCCCATCAATTTCAAAGTAATATCTTTTTGCCCATATCAACAAGATACATTTAGTGCAGTTGAGCAAAAATTTTGAGCATCATTGTATAGATGAAGATGAAGAGACCGTGCCGTTTGCCATGCCTGTTCAGAATCTTCGGCCAGAACAGTAAAATGTCCCATCTTGCGACCCGGCCGTACCTGTTTTTTGCCATACAGATGTAAACAGGCGGTATTGTGATTCAGCACGGTACACCAGTCCGGTTCCCTGTCTGCCGGCCAGACATCTCCCAGAATATTGGCCATACAGCAAGCCTGTAATAAATCAGTAGCGGCCGGCGGCAAACCACACATTAGCCGTACCTGCTGTTGAAACTGGTCAGAAATACAGGCATCTAAAGTGTAATGTCCAGAGTTGTGCGGTCGGGGTGCGATTTCATTGACAAGTAATTGCATTTCACTGCCCACAATAAACATCTCAACTGCCAGAACCCCTTTATAATCCATGGCATGAGCCAATTTTACAGCCATGTGTTCAGCCTGCTGCAATACAGACTGTGGTAATCTGGCTGGTACTAATGAATAGGCCAGAATACCATTTTCATGCTGATTTTCTGCCGGTGGAAAACATACAGTTTGCTGTTCATTCAAACGCGCGACAACAACAGATATTTCCGCACGCAAATCCACCTTTTTTTCCAACACACAACGCACATTCTGCAATCGTGTAAAAGCGGCGCGCAACTCTTCAATAGTACCTACTTCTATCTGCCCTTTTCCATCATAACCTAGAGTGGCCGTTTTCAGAATTCCGGGCAATAACTCTTCCAGATGACTATCAATATCAGACTCAGCACAAATAACCGCAAACGGCACAGTAGCCAGTCCGGCCTTGGTAATCCAATCTTTCTCCCGCTGCCTGTCCTGTGCAATAGCCACACAATCACCAGATGGTGACACCTCAGTATATTGTGCCAGCCAGCGCATTGAATCGGCACTTACATTTTCAAATTCAGTCGTCACTGCCGCACATCTGGCCATATTCTGCAAGGCAACAACATCATCAAAAGCCGCACATAAATGCACATCAGCATACTGAGCCGCTGGTGCATTCGGATCAGGATCCAAAACCGTTACCTGATAACCCATTGTTTTGGCAGCAACAGTAAACATCGCACCCAGTTGCCCACCACCCAGAATACCCAGCATTGCTGGCGGCAGAATACAGGAAGAAGAGAAAGACATAACGATAGACAGTTACCTTACCTAGAATTATAGACAATATTAGCTTAAATCAAACATTCCTGCTGATATAGTTGTCTGGTGTAAATCAAACGCCACAAAACATACCAACAATTTTTTTACCTTATAAATCATGCTAATAATCAGAAAGCACTCCGTCAGAATCAACACTTACTCAACTTCACAGGTGTGCACAGCAACCAGCACAAATTTGTTTAGCATCAATAAATTTAACTGTTGCATTTATCAATTCCAACAATAAAATCGGGCAAACTCACAAATGATATTAGCAAATATAATATTAACATAAATAAATAGATTATTACAAAAATTGCCAATATATTTAAAACTGTATCCAGTTAGAATAATTTTAATTGTCTTATATAAAACAAATTATTATCAAAATCAGAATAAACAAATAAAATATAACTATACAGCTTATAAAAAATATTCATCAAAACCTATTAACTGCATTAATGAAATTGTTGAGAGGTTACGTCCCGGCAAGGCTGTAACTGCAAACGTCCTTGTGCGCCATCCACACACAAATTACTGTTACGGTCACGTAACTGTCGGCCAGTCAATAGCCAGTTATTTTCCCTGTTAAGCGCACAAGTAACCGTTCCCACGGCATTATTTCTCACTGCCAGACAGCGACTGTTCAGCCATACCTGTCCCTGATGGAAATACATAGCTTCACTGATTTCGCCACTGGAACAGGAATCAAGCATAACTGACTGCCAGGCAGAAGAAATGCCATCATTGCGCAAGCAAACATGACCTACCGGACGCAAGCTGATACTGGGAGACACCGGATAAACCGGAGGATAAGGTAAAACAGTCGGATAAGACGGTACAGTGGGATAAATCGGTGTATCTGTGTAAATAACCGTTGCTCCTGCCGGTGCATCAATGCGCACAGTTTTATTAATGGTAGTGGTTGATGAAACAGGTAAATCAACAATAATATCGCGTTCACCATGCCCTGCATGATAAATTACAGCTGCATCAGCAACTGGCACGAGTAAGCACAGCATACCTAATACACTTGCAACAAGTACTATCTGAGCCTTTCTAACCATCACCGTCTCCTATAAACAAACTTTACCAGCTAACGTTTCCGCATCTCCCAGCATTGATGAATACGCGCATTACGAAAATCTTCCGGTACCGTTTTTCTGGAAATATTACTTACCTGATAACGCTGCTCCAGAGCAGGATTCAGCGTAAAGCTGCGCAGATTATTCGAAAAAAACAAAATTCCCTGCGGTGATAACAAACGCATAGCACCATCTACCAGCTTTTCCTGATCACGCTGAATATCAAGAATATCCAGCATTTTCTTACTATTGGAAAAACTTGGCGGATCCATCACAATCAAATCAAATTGCTTTCTTTCTTCAGCAGCCATCTGCAAATATTGAAATACATCAGCCCGCACAATCTGATGTGCCCCCATATCCAGCCCGTTCAGCTCAAAATTACGCCGAGCCCATTGCAGGTAAGTATTAGACAAATCAACTGTTTCACTTGACAAAGCGCCACCAGTGCCTGCATATACCGAAAAACTGCCAGTATATGCGAAAAGATTCAGAAAACGTTTGCCCGCAGCCATACAACCTATTTTTTGGCGCGTATTGCGATGATCAAGGAACAAACCTGTATCCAGATATTTATCCAGATTTACCCAAAAAGCCCGCCCATACTCATGAATCACAAAATCCGTGCCATCAGCACCGGTTTTTTCATACTGTTCCTTACCTTTCTGACGCTGCCGCCTTTTCAAATGAATATGTTCTCTGGGCAAACCAGTTACAAATACAATTGCGTCCATAACCCCCGTCAGCCAATCTTCATATTCCGACTTATGCATCAGCCAACCCGTATCGTACTCCTGCAAATGAACCTGATCCGCATAGATGTCCACAGCAAAGGGATATTGCGGCACATCACGGTCGTACATACGCCATGCCTCCAGTCCCTGACGCTGTGCCCATTTACGCAAATGTTTAATATTTTTGCCAAGACGGTTGGCAAATGCACCTAGATCATCACTCATAAATAAAACTTTACATAACTGCCATAATCACGCTAACAGCCACATTGTAACGGAAAAAACCATCTAACACCCCAGAGTATTCGTCACATATACCCCATGTACCAAGTTGCCTAACAAAACGATATAACTTATAATCAATCGAATAATTTGAAGCCATCGTTAGCAACCTAATTAAACACGGCGTACTCAATATCACCATATTATGTAACGCCGTATACCAACATCTGCAGAAATGCATCCGTTGCTTGGTTGTCGCCGATGTATAAAATACCCAAACACACACGCTTACGACAACCAATTGCTATCTTTGATTATTTTTCTATTTGGCTTAAGCTAGCAACTGTTTCCCATAATCTAATTTATCTTTTACAAACTAGATTATCACATTTGGTTGGTCGTTTAACCAAAGGAAAATCATGACATTGTCTTTTTCAGATTTACACTTAGACAAACAACTCACTACCGCACTTACCGCTGCCGGTTATGAAAATCCAACTCCGGTACAACTGGAATCCATTCCCGCCGTTCTGGATAATCAGGATTTAATGGTTTCTGCCCAGACTGGTTCTGGTAAAACCGCCGCCTTTCTGTTACCTACCTTACAAAAACTGCTCAAACGCAGTGAAAAATCAGGCAAAGGCCCTCGGGCACTGGTTTTAACACCTACACGTGAACTGGCACAACAGGTAGAAAAAAATGCCCAGATTTATGGTAAAAACATGCCATGGCTGCGCACAGTTACACTGGTGGGCGGTACTGCTTTTGGCCAGCAAATCCGTGCATTGTCTCGCCCGATTGACCTGATTGTTGCCACACCGGGACGATTAATGGATCACATGCGTCAGGGTCGAATTGACTTCAGCCGTCTGGAAGTACTGATTCTGGATGAAGCAGACCGCATGCTTGATATGGGCTTCATAGACGACATAGAAACCATTGTTGCCGCCACTCCTGCTGAACGTCAAACCCTGTTGTTCTCAGCCACATGGGATGGCATGGTTGGCAAACTGGCACAGAAACTAACCCATCAGCCACAGAAAATTGATATTGCCCGCGAAGAAAAACAGGGCAAAATTGATGAACAGCTGCTTTATTGTGATGACACACGACATAAAAACCGGCTGCTTGATCATCTTTTACGCGACACCAGCATTGATCAGGTTGTTATCTTTACCGCCACCAAAGCCATGTCTGAACAACTGGCTGATGAGCTGTATGAAAAAGGGTTTTCTGCCAACTGTCTGCATGGCGACATGCCTCAGGGCTGGCGCAACCGTACACTGATGGATTTACGTAAAGGGCGAATCAAGATTCTGGTGGCTACTGATGTGGCTGCTCGTGGTATTGATGTGCCAACCATTACCCACGTAATTAACTATGATTTGCCCAAGCAGGCTGAAGACTATGTGCACCGCATCGGCCGTACTGGCCGCGCAGGACGTACTGGTTTGGCCATTTCCTTTGCCGAAGTGAACGAGTACATCAAAGTACACAAAATTGAACGGTATCTGAACCGTAAACTGCCAGAACATACTGTCACCGGCATGGAGCCTACCCGCAAACGTTCTGGCAAAACAGCAGGCAAAGGCCGCCGTTCATTCGGTAACCAAAGCAAAAATGGCAACTGGGGTGCAAACCGGCGTCAGAATGGCGAGCAGCAGCCCAACCGTTCCCGTCATCGCAGCAGCAACCAGCAAAACAGACGTACCGGCAACAGCCAGCCTAAGCCTTAATTTTCTACTCTTATCATTACAGTGATCAGGCAGCCACTGCTGCCTGATCTTTCCGCAAATCAGCCGTGTTCTCGGCAATCAATTACATTTCACCCTTAAAGGCAGCCAAAAATTACTGCCTTGCAAAAGTCTGCTATATCTTATATATTGTTAGTGAACAAATAAATAATCATGTTAAAAACAATAACTGTACAGACAACTGATTTACATTATTAATCATCAGTACAAGCTGTACACAAGCTATAAATGACAACAGTTGGTGCACAACACCGACAAGCGAGAAAGGATTTAATTATGCAACACCGTCGTAGACTACAAATTTTTCAGGCTGCTAAACGTGCCGCCTTTTATCAGCATGCCCAACCAGAAAATGGTAAAGAGCAGATTCCTGAAAACGGGAAAACCATTCACAATCTCGAACCTATTCATTCCTAAAACTGATTAGATTAAACAAAATAAAGCCATATCCAACCAGATATGGCTTTATTTTTTTAGATAAATACTGTTTATCAACAGTTAAAACAAGCTTAATCATCACCACCTGCTTGGTACGGTATATATACCAGTCTCAATATCAGCTGATAGATTGATTCCAATTCATTTAATACAAAAAATGACAGTATAAATATTTCATAACTATATAAAATATAACTTAGCTGACACCCCTCCAGTTTAATCCTTACTGGTCTCACAACCCAATTTGTGCGAAAATTCGATTTATTTATTGGGCGAACTACCATGTTAGACAGAGAAGGTTATCGCCCCAATGTCGGGATCATCATCACCAACGACCGTAACGAGGTTTTTTGGGGCAAACGGGTACACGAACATTCTTGGCAGTTTCCGCAGGGAGGCATCAAGCCAGGCGAAAGCCCGGAAGCGGCCATGTATCGCGAGCTGATGGAAGAAGTAGGCTTGTTACCACATCACGTCAAAATAATCGGACGTACACGTGACTGGCTACGTTATGATGTACCTACGCATTGGATTAAACGCGAATGGCGAGGTTCTTATAAAGGACAGAAACAGATATGGTATCTGCTGCGTCTGACTGGGCGGGAAAGCGATGTTCATCTGCGCGCTACCCATCATCCGGAATTTGATGCGTGGCGCTGGCATCAGTACTGGGCACCAGTAGACGAAGTTATTGAATTCAAACGTAGCGTCTATCTGAATGCATTGCATGAATTGTCACGCTTTTTGCATGAACTGCCAAGCTGGGCTGATTTTGTTCAAACCCGCCAGAATCATGATGATAAATATTCACTGGCTGAATAAATATCAGTAATCAACTCTTTACCATATTTCCTTTCTACAGTATAAATCAGAAACAAATTACCGAAAAAATAATCTTTTTACGGTAATTTGTTTTATATTGCCATCGATACATGTCTAAAAATAAAACTATGAGCAAATCCATAACATACGATGAATCCAGCGTTACCGTTCTCAAAGGTCTGGCACCAGTTAAAGAACGTCCCGGAATGTATACCAGAACGGAAAGTCCTACCCATATTATTCAGGAAGTAATTGACAATGCGGCTGATGAAGCATTAGGTGGCTACGCACAAAACATTGACGTCACTCTGAATCAGGATGGTTCTGTTACCGTCAAAGACAATGGCCGCGGCATTCCTACCGGATTACATCCAACCGAAAATGTACCCGTAGTTGAACTAGTATTTACTCAACTACATGCCGGCGGTAAATTCAATAAAAAAAGTGGCGATGGTGCCTATGCCTTTTCAGGTGGTTTACATGGTGTTGGTGTTTCTGTTACCAATGCCCTGTCCTCACGTCTGGAAGTTATCGTTAAAAGAAGCGGAAAAATTTATCATATTGCCTTTGCAGGAGGCGATGTTATTCAGCCACTATCCATAATTGGCAAATGTGCGAATAAAGACAGTGGCACAGAAGTTCGTATCTGGCCAGACGGACAGTACTTTGATAACCCACAATACAATCTGGCCGAACTCGAACGCTCATTACGTGCCAAAGCGGTTTTATTGCCAGGAGTCAGCGTCACCCTTACCCGCTATCACAACAACACTGATGAAGCACACACACAAAACTGGCATTACCCAAATGGCCTGAAAAGCTATTTACTTGATTTACTGGCTGACACCCAAACTGCAACCCCGATTTTTGCCAGCGAAAACTATTTAAACGCCAATCATGAAACCGATTTTAATCAGGGCGAAGGTGCAGCCTATGCACTAACATGGGTAGAAGAAGGCCATGCACCAAGTGAAAGTTACGTTAACCTGATTCCTACTGCCGTTGGCGGCACTCACGAAGCCGGCCTAAAACAGGCTGTTTTTCATGCCGTAAACAATTTTATTAACCATCACAACCTGCTGCCGCGCGGCGTAAAATTGCAGTCAGATGATGTTTTCTCACGTGTAGCCTTTGTCCTTTCAGCCCGACTGCTAGACCCGCAATTTCAGGGGCAGACAAAAGACAAACTAACTAGTCGCGATGCACTCAAACTGGTTGCCACCATGTGCAGTGATCCATTGGAATTATGGTTAAACCAGAATATCGATACTGGTAAAAAAATAGCCGAACTGGCCATTCGTCAAGCTCAGGCACGTATGCGCTCAACCAAAAAAATAGAAAAGAAAAAAGGTTCAGGCGTAGCCGTTTTACCAGGTAAACTCACTGATTGCGAAAGTGAAGATATTCGCGAAAATGAACTCTTTCTGGTCGAGGGTGATTCTGCCGGTGGTTCAGCCAAACTGGCACGCGACAAAAATACTCAGGCCATCCTCCCCTTACGCGGTAAAGTCTTAAACAGCTTCGAAATCCATCGTGATCAATTATTTGGTAACGCTGAAATTCACGACATCTCAGTAGCCATTGGCGTAGACCCGCATGGAAAAAACGATAATCCTGATTTATCCGGTCTGCGTTACGGTAAGATTGCCATATTATCCGATGCGGATGTGGATGGTGCTCATATACAGGTTCTGTTACTCACCCTTTTTTATACCCATTTTCCGCGCCTGATCGAAGCCGGTCATATCTATGTGGCTCAACCGCCGCTTTTTCGTGTAGATGTAAATGCTCAGGGAAAAAACAAACCAGCAAGAAAACTTTATGCTCAGGATCAGACAGAGCTTGATAGCATTCTGGAACGGCTACAATCAGAAAAAGTTAAAGAAAGTGCTTACAGCATCAGCCGGTTTAAAGGCCTGGGTGAAATGAACCCGGATCAGCTTAAAGATACTACCATGAGTCCGGATACCCGCTGCCTGCTGCAAGTTCATATTCCAGATGAAGACAATAGCGAAACCCAGAATATATTCGTCAAATTAATGGGTAAAGGTGAAGCAGCATCCCGACGCGTCTGGATGGAAGCAGAAGGAGACAAAGTAGAAACCGATATTTGATTCAAAAACAACACACAAATGTAACCTTAATAACGCAAAAATTCTTAATTAGCCTGTTAATTTAATAATACAATAATTTTTATTTAGTACAGGTTGTTATCTAATAACAACCTGTCTAATTATGCAGCATCAACCCTATCTTCTCTAACCTTCAGCCTTATTTATCTGGATAAGCTATTTCTCACCCTTAACATTTTCCGAATCACATCATCAATAGTCAGATCAACTTATCTGAACAATTAAATCCAAGCTAATACAATTTAACATTTATCGTTAATTAATAATTATCAAAATATCTGAATATAAGATACTTGATATATAAATCATACTGATAGCAGTTAAGGTTAATTAACCTCAACACTTACACTTACACTTACCTACTCTAGTCTAAATTTTGTAACTTGATTAATATCAAGAAATCTCTAATAAAGCAATTTTATCCCCCATAATCCGTTTTTCATAATGCTATAATCAGTTGTTTCCCTAAAATATATGCCCAACAGAGGAATACTTAACTTAAATCCTGCGCTATATAAATTATCAGATCAATAAAAATAAAATAACATAAATAAATATAGAAAATATAAATAAAGATAATTAATAAAATTTAATAACATTCTTTTGCAAAAAAACTCGCCTCTCTCTATAATTGATAGGGTTACAGTCAATTTTTAGAGGAATTTTCATGAAATATGATTTTATCGAAGGTGTGTTGAAAACACTGAACAGTACTCCCGACATTACTTCTTCAGCCGTTATTTCAACAGATGGTCTGCCAATCGCCTCTGCATTACAAAGCGGCATGGATGAAGACCGTATTGGTGCCATGGCAGCCGCATTACTGTCTTTGGGTAACCGTTCTGCAAAAGAAGTTTTGAAAGGTACTCTGGATAACACCATTATTCATACTGACAAAGGTTACATGTTGCTGTTTCAAGCATCTGAAGCTATCCTGTTAACCATTACCACTACTCATGAAGCCAAATTAGGTTTGATTCTGTTCGAAGCTAAACGAGCATTGAAAGAACTGGCTGATCATTTTGATTAACAATTAGTTTGCTTAATCAGAAATGTACTGTGCCATTTAAATTCCCGCTCATGCATTATTGTAATTATTTGTTTTACAAATAATTTTACAATAAATACATAATACTGTACAAATCTGGCCAGATAGTCCAGTATTGCCGTTCTCCCAGATTCCATGTAAAAATCTGGTAGGATTTATGTCAGACAAACCTGTAACAGACAAAAGCTGACACAATTGCATGAAAGGGCGTTTAAGTGTTTATAAAAGTTTTTAAGAAAAACATCGCACATCTATACATTGGGTAAATATTATTTCAGCCCAATTACATGGAAATTCAGAAGTTTATAGTAGCGATTAATGTATAAGCCCAGAAATAACTTTGGCTGCTGTAATTTTACAAAAAAACTCTGAAATGCATCTCGTTAAGTACACTCATCCTTTATTATTTCAGATTAAACCAAAATTGAAGGACAAATTAATATGGATATGAGTCGTTGGATTCAGCCAAAGCCAGAAAGCGAATCTTCTGAGCACAAAATCAAACACTATCATCAAGATGGAGAATCAACTGTTTATGTAACCAATGAGGAATTCCCCTATCCGGATGGCGCTCTGATTGTATCCCGCACTGATCTTAATGGCATCATTACTCATGCAAATGACGTATTTGTTGATATCAGCGGCTGGACCCGTGATGAAATCATTGGTGCACCACATTGCCTGTTACGCCATCCCGAAATGCCAAAAGCACCATTTGCCGACATGTGGGCTACTCTGCAAAGAGGCGAACGCTGGTATGGTTACGTAAAAAATCTGCGTAAAGACGGCGGCCACTATTGGGTATACGCCACTGTAATTCCAAATTTACGTCAGGGCAAAGTAATTGGCTACAGCTCAATCCGCCGCAAACCAAGCCGTGAACGGATTAACGAAATGACCGCCAAGTATGCAGAAATGCTGAAAAATGAACAGGAAGGAAAATAATATGCTGAGTTTAATGGTTGTACCCGATTATCTACCTGATCAGTTCAGCACTTGGTATTTGCTCAACAACTACCTGCAAAAGAAAAGCGACCAGAACATTTCCCTGCTTATGCCCCCTTCATTTGATGAAGTAAAAGCACAGCAGGAAAAAGAAAAAGTATCCATGCTTTTCGTGAATCCTTTTTCAGCCGGTAATTACGTCCGTGAACAAGGATATTTGCCACTGGTAAAACCAAAAAACAAATCAGATGAAATCGTGATTGTTACTGCTGCCGACTCAGATATCAATGCCATTGAAGATCTGAAAGGCAATGTAGAATTAGCACTTTCTAACAATGAAGATGCAAACTTTATTGGTTTACGCCTGTTGGAACCAGCCAATCTTAGCGATGATGAAATCACCATCAAACGCAAAGACAATTTCCTCATGGTAGCTTCCGGTGTCATTCGCCATCATGCTAAAGTCGGAATTGTTCAGGCAGATGTATATGAAAGCTTTAACACAGTTACCAAAAATCAGTTGAAAGTTCTGTTGAAAAGCCGGATTAATGAAGTGTCTCACGTGATGTTATATCATCCAGACGTTGCTGCAAAAGCTGAGCCACTACAAGAAATACTGTGTAAAATGGCAAATGATCCTGATGGTGCAAACATTGTTAAAGCCTTAGGCTTTCCAGAAGGCTTCGCTGAATTATCAAAAGAAGATATGGAATTTATGATTGACGTTGTAGATACAATGCGCATGTAATTTCCCTAACTTATCTCAACCCGTGTAACCCTAAAGGATACACGGGTTGTTTTATATATAAGCCTTTATCTGGAAACCAGATAAACCAAATCAGAGAATTTTAACTTTTACAATATAATCTCAAATTAAAAGGCGTTTTAATTGCCAAAAATATACTATTATCTATTTATTCATAAAAAACAAACTCAGTCCATTTTTTAAAAATTTCAAATAAAACATTATTCTAAGCTGAAAAACCAGCGACACTTCAATCAAAAACAATGCCCTCCCCATTTAAAATCAGGTTGTAAACTTCCTACCCATAAAAGTTCACAAAAACAAATGAACGGCCTATTATTTTCAAGATAGATTGAGGACACTCTGAAATATTAGAACAATTAGAAAAAACATTAAATAATACTCAATATATTTCAGATAATGCGCTTAATTTCATCTAAGCTGATTCTCTCAAGAGCAAAAAGCGCGTTCAACCCAGAATTACCCCTATTAACTTATTATTATTAATTTGTAAATTACTTATACAATACATCACAATCTATGTATTTATATCGATGAATCAAAGCTAAACATGATTCTGTTATAATAAATCAAACCATCATTAATAAATAACAATTATGGCTACCATTAATAACAGTAAACCATCACGCTTTTTGCCCTTATTATTGGCAATAGCCATCTTTATGCAGCAATTGGATGCTACCATCCTCAACACTGCCCTGCCATCAATGGCCGCTGATCTGGGGCAATCTCCACTAAACATGCAATCGGCTATTATTGCTTATGCACTGACATTGGCCATTATGATGCCTTTGTCTGGATTTCTATCCGACAAATTAGGCACCCGTAAACTCTTTATGGGCTCCATGGTTATATTTATTATCGGATCCGTCTTGTGTGCAGCCAGTAATAATCTGGCTTTACTGGTATTGGCCAGAATTATTCAGGGATTGGGTGGAGCCATGCTTACACCGGTAGCCCGTTTAACCATGATGCAGGCTTACGACCGTTCTAAACTGATAACAGTCATGAACTATGCCATCATGCCAGCACTTATAGGACCAGTACTCGGGCCGATTATTGGTGGTTATCTTGTGGTATATACTAGCTGGCACTGGATTTTTTTACTGAATGTACCCATCGGCATGCTGGGATTGCTGGTTACCTGGTACATCATGCCCAGTTTTAACCGCCCAGCCAATTATTTTGATGGTTTAGGTTTCTTTCTGTTCTCAGCATCAGCTTTTTGCATGACTCTGACCTTTGAAACCATGTCACATGCCAATAATATGCTTTTTGGTTCCATGATGGCTATTGCAGGTATCGGAGCGCTAATTGCCTATTTGGCACATGCACGCCAAAACAATCGCGCATTGTATCCACCGCATCTCATTCTGGTACGCACTTTTCGTCTGGGGCTGGCTGGTAATCTGGTCAGCCGTCTGGGTATGAGTGCTTTACCATTATTATTACCGTTATTATTTCAAGTTGCTTTTAACTATAACGCAGTCACCTCAGGCTGGCTCCTAATGCCATTAGCTTTGGCGGCCATATTTGCCAAACCATTTTTGAAGCCATTAATGAATCACTTTGGCTATCGTGATACATTGGCCTGGAACACTCGTATTATTGGTATATTGATAATATCACTGGCTTTTATTAGCGCCAGTACACCACAATGGCTGATTCTAATGCATTTGTGTATTCTGGGTGCATGTAACTCATTACAGTTTACCGGCATGAATACCATTACACTGGCTGATTTACGTCCCAATCAAGTTAGCAGTGGTACCAGCCTGATGGCTGTTAACCAGCAGCTAGCACTGAGCTTCGGCATAGCAATTGGTGCCTTACTATTACAAAGTTTCAGTCGCGCCAGCTTCATAAATCACAATATTACTACAGCTTTTCGCCTCACATTTGTTATTCTGGGCCTCTTTACCCTGCTCTCAAGCTGGATATTTGCACGTTTACACCCTATCGATGGAGAGAATCTGCTCACAAAGAAAAAATAAATATCATCGTATAAACTTTTTATTACTCTATAAAAAAGTTAACAGCGAAAAAGTTGTTTTGACTATCTGTCCTGAAAACAACACAAAAATATTCATACCTTGGTTTATTTTGAGATACAGCCTCAAACGGCTTAACAAGCGTTCTTTCAGATATAGAAATAGCCCTGTACCTAATCTTGTAACAAATTGATTAAGCGCATTTAATAAAGAGCCAATATATAAGGCTGCCGGAATATTCAGGCAGCCTTTTTTTACCGTATATTAATTAATGCGGGATATCATCACTTAAATATACCGCAGGTTCACTTCTATCATGTGGTAACAACAAATTCAAGATAATTGCCACAATCCCGCCCATACAAATCGGATTTTGAAACAGAATAGGCAGCTGGGCAAAAACTTCCGGTTCAAATGCTACACCCAGCCCAAGACCCAGTGAAGTAGCACAAATAACCGCTTCACGGCGGCGAATGCCGGCAGTAATAATAATCCGTATACCAGCAGTCACAATCAGACCAAACATCACAACCATCGCTCCACCGAGAACCGGACTGGGAATAGTAGTGAAAACGGCACCAACCCAGGGAAATAACCCGAGTATAATCAAAATTACTGCAATATATTTTCCGACATGGCGCGAAGCAACACCCGTCATTTGAATCACACCATTATTCTGAGCAAATGTAGTTAATGGCAAAGAGCCCAGAGCAGTAGCAATCACTGAAACCAGACCATCAGCCATTACACCACCACGCAGACGGCTTGTGTACGACGGTCCGTCTACCGGCTGATTGGAAATCATGGCTGTAGCAGTTAAATCTCCAACTGCTTCAAATACACTTAATAGATAAATAGTGCTGGCTACTATAAATGCATGCCAGTCAAAGGCAAAACCATATTTAAATGGAATCGGAATGGTAATCAGTGGCAAGTCATGCAGATTGGAAAAATCAACAATACCCATAAAAATGGCAATTACATAACCGGATATCAACCCCACTGCAATACCAGCCATGCGCCACCATGCATTCTTGAAGCAGTTAAATAACAGTACTGTGAACAGCACGAATGTAGATAATGCCAGATTCGACCACGACCCGAAGGTATGATTGGCCTTAGCTGTAAGGCCGCCGCCAAAATCGGTAATGCCAACATGAATCAGACTCAGGCCTATCATTAAAACCACCACTCCGCTTACTGTGGGCGTGATGATTTTTTTCAGAAAGGGCAATAACCATGATGCACCAATTACTAAAAAGGCGCCTACAAAAGAGACGCCCAGCAAAGTAGAAATCATGGTATTTTCATTCATCCCGTTTTCTTTCATGCCCAATCCAAGCGCAATCATCACGGTAACAAAAGAAAAATTAACTGATTGAATCGATAACAGCCCCGAGCCAATGACGCCAAAGCGATGTACTTGGATATATGTGCCTACACCTGAGGCAACCATGGACATAGACACCAGATAGGCAGTCATGTCTGCAGGCAGTTTCAGAGCACCGCCAACCACCAGAGCAGGAGCCACCATTGGCACAAAAAGAGCAAGTAAATGGGTTAATGCACTGAGCAAACCATTAAAAACAGGAGGTTTTTCCTCCAGACCATAGACCAGATCAGAGTGTTCATTATGTGTACGAACAGAGGAATTATCGGTCATGTCATCCTTCCTTATTTGCTTTATGCATGTGTTAAATGAATATAAAGCAGCGTATTTTAAGCGAAGCAGGGATATTTAATCCAGAGCAAACTATTGAGCAAAAAAATCTTTAACACAACCAAACCACTTTTATCAAAAATGATTCGATAACAGGCTATTTTCCACGAAAGGAAAAAATACGCTACAATCATCACATTTTCAGCTCACCTGTAAAGGGTAGAATTATGTTGACAGGCAGCCTAGTTGCCATCGTAACGCCTATGCATACAGATGGTAGTATTGATTATGAACAATACAAACAGCTTATTGACTGGCACATCGAATCCGGTACCGACGCTATTGTCGCTGTAGGAACCACTGGTGAATCGGCTACACTTAGTGTTGATGAACACCTGACGGTGATTAAAACTGCTGTAGAACATGTAGCCGGACGCGTTAAAGTGATTGCAGGCACGGGTGCCAACAATACGCATGAAGCGATTTATCTGGCTCAGGAAGCTCAGCAGGCTGGTGCAGATATGACATTGTCGGTAGTACCTTACTACAACAAGCCTAATCAGGAAGGTATATACCGTCATTTCAAAACCATTGCTGAAGCTACCAGTATTCCCATGATTCTGTACAATGTACCAGGCCGTACTGTTGCCGATATGCAACCAGATACCGCTTTACGGCTAGCAGAAATCGATAATATTGTGGGTATTAAAGAAGCCACTGGTAATATTAGCCGCGCATGCTATCTGTTTAAACATGTACCTGAAGATTTTGCGGTATATTCCGGTGATGATCCTACTGCCATGGCATTCCTGTTATGCGGTGGCCATGGTGTTATCAGTGTTACTGCCAATGTTGCTCCCAAAATGTTTGCTGATATGTGTCATGCAGCCTTACGTGGGGACATTGCCAGCGCACGTACTTTAAATGACAAATTACAGCGCCTGCACGGTGATCTTTTCTGTGAACCGAGCCCGGCACCGACCAAATGGGCTTTGTCCAAACTGGGTAAAATCAATCCAGTTTGCCGTCTGCCAATTATCGAACTGTCTCCTACCGGACAGGCTACGATACTGGCTGCCATGCAGGAAGCTGGATTAATCTGAACATAAGCCAACATTGCCATAATAATGCACACAGAAAGTGGCCGATATGAATATAAGTAAAACCGTTGTTCTGACCTTACTGGCAGCCAGCCTTACCGCTTGTGCCAGCAAAAAAGACAACCTGCCCAAACTGGATTATCAGTCAAACAATAAAAAAATTGTCCAGCTGGATGTACCCCCAGACCTGACTGACCCGAATCAGGGTAATCGTTTCAGTGCTCCGGGTAGTTCACTGATTAATGGTGCGGTACGTGCCAGCGATTTGAATAAGCCTGCCAGCAAATACCAAACCAGTACCAATACTCAGGTGCTGACTCAAGTACCGGATATTCACTTTCAACGTGATGGTAGCATCCGCTGGCTGACCATTGACAATAAACAGGCTGCTGAATTATGGCCACTGCTGAAGGCCTTCTGGCAGGAACAGGGTTTTACTATTGAGCGTGAAGAACCATCAATTGGCTTAATGCAAACCAACTGGGCAGAAAACCGTGCCAAAGTGCCTTCAGATGCCATTCGCGGCATTTTTGAAAAAGTGGGTCTGGGTGGCATTTATTCCAGCGGTGAGCGTGATATGTTTACTATCCGTCTGGAACGCAACAGCAAAGGCGGTACAGATGTATTTTTCAGCCAGAAAGGTATGAAAGAAGTTTATACCAGCAAGGATGGGGACAGCACTGCATGGCAACCTCGTCCGAACGAACCTGAGCTGGAAGCAGCATTCTTGGCACGCTTCATGCAATATCTGGGGGCAGATGCCAAACAAGTACAGCAACAGATAGCCGACCAGAAGCAAAATCCGAATGAAAATGCACTGGCAAAGCTGGATGGTAACAGTGTTTATCTGCTAGGCTCGCAAGAGCGCAACTGGCGCCGCGTTGCACTGGCACTGGATCGTGTTGGCCTGAATGTCATTGGTGAAGACCGAAACCAGTACGTTTATCTGGTTGAAGTAGCAGCTGCTGAAGCCTCTTCTGTTTCCAATAAAAAACCGGGACTGTTTAGCCGCATGTTTGGACGCAGTAAGAAAGCTGAGCAACAACAGCTCAAACAGCAACCGCGTTTAATTGTATTGGCACAGCCACTGACAGAGGGTGGTACACGTGTCAGTCTGGCCAATGAAGATGGTACGCCCTACACTGGCAAAGATGCCAAAAAATGGATTCAGCAACTGGATCAGCAATTACGTTAATATAAAAAGCCTGCTTATGCAGGCTTTTATTTTTCCATACGCAACAATCAGGCACATACCCAATATCATAACAATACCCATAACATCAATTATTTATAGTAAATAAACAGCAAAAATCATGCTTACCTCATGCCGCAATACAATTGATCTTGCAAATAGTCTGTGAATACAGTCATTCAGACACTGCGCCCTCTAGCAGCAACATTATTAATAACCTGACTCTGGTTATCATCCCCGCTACCTAAAATGGCGATTCAATACACTGAAATAAAAATAACTGATATAGCTGTACAAATTCAGTGAAATCTTATTTATCTGAATTTGCTCTGGTAAACTGAAATTCAGATAATATTCAGATATTTAATAATATAAAGCATGGTTGTAGGATTAATCAGCTTTGATTATTTTCAGCATCACAATCAAATGTTTTCTGGCCAGTATGGGTATTTTTCGGGTTAAAATATTATTTCTACATTACATACTAAGCATTTATAACCTGATACATGATATAAATGTTCAGGATGCAAATAAACGGTTGATACAAACTTTAAATACTGATATTAAAATGCCAAATATGAAAAAACTGATTATAAATTATTGTTTTCTAGCAATGACGGTGATTACCACTCTCGTTATGGGTACCATCTTCTTTGCCGATATACGTTATCCTTTGTGGTACAGTATTTGCTGTTTTATCATTGCTGCCATTGGATTGATAATAATAACACCATTTACGATTAAGCTAATTAAAATCAGCCGGAATTCAAATTAATCACCAGCAACTGCAAGCAAAAACTCATTCATAGCTAAAGAATAGATATTGATTAAAGTTTTATTGTAAAATAGTGAAAATCTTACAAAATTAATCTTCATTAATAGCCTTCTTCTTAAAGGGAACAACACTAATGAAAAAATTGATTATTATTTATATTGTTACATCATTACTATTTATAGTATCCATCTATATCGGTTTTTTACTATATCGAAATGAACACCAGCTTTCTGCTTATAGTACAACATGTTTTATTATTAGTTTGATTATTGCAATTGCTCAATTACCATTAGTCATCAAAATAACCAAAATGAGGCAGAATAAAGAACAGACACCAGATAGCACTACAGATTTTACCTCGCTTGGAAAAAAATAAATTTTTACATCTGAAAATACGAATAAGTATATTGAATTGAAGAAACTGTATCTCATTTAAATCCGGATGATAACTAATGATTAATTCATTTTATATTCTGTTTCATTCTGAAAACCATAATCTGCTATAAACTATAGCGATTTACCTGATTACTGTAGCCGGCTTCAAGCCATACCATTTATTTTTAAGCATGCCAATATGACTAAATTCAAACTGTTATTACTCATTCTGGCTTCATGTACCTTTATGTTTATTGGCTGGGTGGTCTTAGGCTGTTATTATTGGGTGCATCAACAGCACACTATTACGATAACTTGCTGTTTACTTGCTTTTGTCAGTGCACTGGGACAATTTGCAGCACTGGCATTTACACTACGCGAACGCGCCTCCCAGCAAATGTATCAGGCCTTATCCTCCAACGATATTAATCATGAATAAAATTGTTCTTGCCAGTAACAATCAAGGCAAACTGGCTGAATTCAGCCGCCTGTTTAGATCATTGAACATAGAAATTGTGCCGCAGTCGGTTTTCAACATCACCGAATGCCCAGAACCCTATGTGACTTTTGTAGAAAATGCACTGGCTAAAGCTCGACATGCCAGCCGCCATAGCGGGTTACCAGCACTGGCCGATGATTCCGGTATTTGTGCCAATGCCCTGCATGGCGCTCCCGGCGTACATTCTGCCCGCTATGCGGGTACAGAGCCAAAATCTGATGCCGCCAACAATGCCAAACTGGATGCCCAGCTGCGCCAAAATAGTGACAAAAGCGTATTTTACGTATGTGTACTGGTACTGGTGCGCCATCCAGACGACCCACAGCCACTGATTGCCGAAGCAAACTGGCCGGGGTTGTGGCAGTCATCTGCTGCCGGAAATAATGGCTTTGGCTATGATCCGCATTTCTACTTACCTGAGCAGCAATTAACCGCAGCACAAATGAGCCAGGAAGAAAAAAACCGCATCAGCCACCGAGCGCAGGCACTGCATATTCTCATGGCAAAACTCCAGCAACAATACGGCCTGAATTCTAATGCCTGAGTATCCTGTTTCATTACAAACACCACAGAGTCATTCTCCACATCTGTCCGGCTTACCGCCATTATCGCTGTATATTCATATTCCATGGTGTGTACGTAAATGCCCGTATTGCGATTTCAATTCGCATCAGTTGAAACAGGAGTTGGATGAACAAGCCTATATTGCTGCCTTATTAACCGATCTGGAAACGGAACTGCCCTATTTCTGGGGCAGGCCAGTGCATACAATTTTTATCGGCGGCGGTACCCCCAGCCTGCTTTCGGCAGCTGCTTTTGAGCAGCTGTTAAGTGGTATTCGTGCGCGGGTTAATCTGTTGCCAGCAGCGGAAATCACACTGGAAGCCAATCCGGGTACATTCGAACGCAATCGTTTTGCAGCTTTTGCGGCAGCGGGCATTAACCGCCTTTCAATCGGCGTGCAAAGTTTTGCCGACGATAAACTGGCAACTCTGGGGCGTATTCACAACCGTGATGAAGCGCTGAGTGCAATTGAATCTGGTTTAACTTTATTTCCCAAAGTGAATATAGATTTAATGTATGCCCTGCCCGGACAAACAGTCACACAGGCACAGGAGGATATTCGTACAGCCATTGCAACCGGCGTACAGCATATCAGTGCCTATCAGCTTACACTGGAACCAAATACACCGTTTGCCCATACTCCTCCGCCACAATTGCCAGACGATGACCACATCGCTGATATCGAAGAAACCGTGCATACAGCATTACATCAGGCCGGATTCACTCACTACGAAACTTCAGCTTTTGCCCAGCCGCAACAGGAATGCCGGCATAATCTAAACTACTGGCAATTTGGTGACTATATCGGTATTGGTGCCGGTGCCCATGGTAAAATATCCACTGCTCAGGCAATTGAGCGTACAACCCGCAGCCGGCATCCAAAAGACTATTTGCAGGCTATGCAACAGCAACCGCAGCGCGCAATTACCCGTCAACAGGTATCGGCACAGGATTTACCGTTTGAATTTATGCTCAATGTCCTGCGACTGACTACCGGCGTGCCCAGTACATGGTTTAGTGAACGTACCGGCCTGCCACTGGCTTCGATACAGCATGCCATTACTCAGGCAGTTGAACGCGGCTTACTGGATGCAAATCCGCTGTATTTACGCCCCACGCCACTAGGACGCAGTTTTCTGAATGATTTACTGGCTTTATTTTTAAAAACCTGATTATTTGATAATCCTTTTTTCTTTAATGCAAAGGAGTAGCAACATGAGTAAAAATATTATTCATACTGATAAAGCACCAGCCGCCATCGGCGCTTATTCTCAGGCTGTACGCGCTGGAAACACCGTATACCTGTCCGGCCAGATTCCACTGGTAGCTGAAACCATGCAGGTAGTAGAGGGTGGTTTTGCAGAACAGGCACACCAAGTATTTAAAAACCTTCAGGCAGTTGCAGAAGCAGCTGGCGGCAGCCTGAATGATCTGGTGAAAGTAAACGCTTATTTAACCGACTTAAGCAATTTTGCTACCTTTAATGAGATTATGGCGCAATACTTTACTGCTCCATACCCTGCCCGTGCTGCTGTTGAAGTTTCTGCCTTACCCAAAGGTGTGCAGGTTGAAGCAGAAGGTGTTCTGGTTCTGGACAAGTAAGCAGACAAATTCAGGGCAGGCAGTCAAAATGGCTGTTTGTTCCTGAATGGTTGGGAGGTTGAATATGGCGCAATACGTGATTGGTGATATACAGGGATGCCTGGCAGAATTTCAGAGTCTGCTGACGAAACTGGACTTTAATCCCGGTACCGATACTTTATGGCTTACTGGTGATCTGGTCAATCGTGGCCCCCAGTCACTGGCTACTTTGCGTCTGGTTAAACAGCATGATGGCTGTATGCAAACTATTCTGGGCAACCATGATTTGCATTTACTGGCGCTGCATTACGGCTATGGCAAACTCAAACGTGCGGACACAATCAGCGACATTCTCAATGCGCCCGACAGAAAAGAATTAATTGATTGGTTACGCCAGCAACCTTTATACCGCCAGCAGGCAGATTATGTACTGGTGCATGCAGGTATCTGGCCAGAGTGGACGTGTACACAGGCACAATTGCTGGCACAGGAAGTGGAAACCGTCTTACAGAATACACCGCAACAGTTCTTTGCCCACATGTACGGCAATAAACCCGATCAATGGAACAACAGCCTAAGTGGCGATGAAAGACTGCGTTTCATCACCAACAGCTTCACACGGATGCGTGCGCTCACCGATAATGGTGCCATGGATTTTGACTATAAAGGCACACTTAATGATATGCCGGCACATCATTTACCATGGTTTGAGGCTCCAAACCGACAGAATACAGATAAAACTATTTTATTTGGTCACTGGTCGGCATTGGGTCTGTATGAGACAAATAATGTTGTCTGCGTGGACACTGGTGCATTATGGGGCGGCAGCCTGACTGCATTTAATCTAGACGACAGAAGCGTGGTACAGACACCAAGTCAAACAAAGTTAAATTTTGAAAATTTAATGTGCAAAAAATAATGACCATTACGTGCAAATGTTTAATCGATAAAGCAAATATTGTATTTAAACATCACGTTGTGCGGAAATTTTTATCCCAGCATTCTTCATACAATAACAATAACATTTATTGGATATTTTTAATACTAACCAACATTAGATAAAAAAGAATAAGATACATCCATTGCATCTTTACCTAAGCCAAGTATGATGGTTTATGTTATCTAAAAATTTATTCATAAATGCTTGAAGGAGTTGTCATGAAAAAAGTTCTTGTCCCTGCTGTAATGTTAATGCTTGCTCTGACTGGCTGTGCATCTAAATCTCATCACAAGGCACCTGTCACCCAGTCAACCACAACTACTACAACCACAGCAGCTACTACTGCTGATGTACAGATTGACGGACGTAAAGAAGTATCTTACCTGTGTGGTACCGGCAACGCTAGAAACAGCTTACGTGTAATGTATGGCTTGCAAGGCCAGAATGTAGTGGCAGCTCAGGTAAATTATCAAGGCAAACTGTCTCCGGTAATGATGCGTGATGCCCGCGACGTTAACTACAATACTTTCGTTTCTCCTGAAGGCATCACCTGGAAAACAGCTATTGCTACCAGCGACACTGTAGATCAAGTAGATGCTTTAGGTTTGGTGCAACCTAGCAAACAGGTTGTTAATGGTCAGGAAAGAATTGTTCCGCAAATTGTTACCCAGAACTGCGTCGTAGATAATGGTACAAATGGTACAGTAGCAACTGCTCCTGCGAAAACCAAAACTGTTAAAACCACCAAAACCGTTACCACTCAAAAAGTATACAAGCACAAAAAAACAAAAAAATAAGTAACCGTGTTTGAAAAACGGCAACCTTTCAGGTTGTCGTTTTTTTATATAAATAAAAAAAGCAGCTATTCTAAAAATATGATATACCTTAGTTAGTTACATTCATTAGCATACAATACCCCCGCTGAATAAACGGCATATAAACTTGAAAGCCAGCCAGACTGCCCTTATTTAAAGGCAGTTATTTTTTTCCAACAGTTATTGTGGCTGTTGGTCAACAAAGGATCACGAGACATGCAACAATTCGACGGCACCACCATTATTTCCGTTCGGCGCGGCGAAAACGTCGCCATCGGTGGCGATGGTCAAGTGACATTGGGGAATACCATTATTAAAGGCACCGCACGCAAAGTGCGTAAACTGTATAACAATCAGGTTCTGGCCGGCTTTGCCGGTGGTACTGCCGATGCATTCACCCTGATTGAACTATTTGAAAGCAAATTGCAGAAACATCAGGGTAAACTGATGCTGGCAGCGATTGAGCTGGCCAAGGAATGGCGTACTGACCGCGCGCTGCGTCGTCTGGAGGCAATGTTAATTGTGGCCGACAAAAAAAATACACTGGTGATTACCGGTAACGGCGATGTACTTGAACCAGAACAAAGTATTGCCGCCATTGGTTCCGGTGGTGCATTTGCCCAGTCTGCCGCCCGCGCACTAATGGAAAACACCGAACTGGAACCAGCTGTGGTAGTTAAAAAATCACTGGAAATCGCTGGTGATATCTGCATTTATACCAATCAGAGCCACACTATCGAAACCTTGTAATTACCTTGGTTAGTTAATTTAAATTGTCAATAACGGTCAAACCTCAAGATTGGAACAAGATGAGTACAGCAGTAATGACCCCGAGCGAAATCGTTCATGAACTGGATAAACATATTATCGGCCAGACTCAGGCCAAACGTGCGGTAGCAGTAGCACTGAGAAACCGTTATCGCCGCAGTCGTGTTGCCGAACCATTACAAAGTGAAATTGTCCCGAAAAACATTCTGATGATTGGCCCTACCGGCGTGGGTAAAACTGAGATTGCGCGCCGCCTCGCTCGTCTGGCCAATGCGCCGTTTATCAAGATAGAAGCCACTAAATTTACCGAAGTGGGCTATGTTGGCCGCGATGTGGACAGCATTATTCGCGACCTGATTGAAATTGCGCTGAAAAACATCCGCAGCCAGACAATCGCCAAAAATCGCGACCGTGCACAGGATGCGGCGGAAAACCGCATTCTGGATGCCCTGCTGCCACCACCACGCAGCGTAGGTTTTGCTGGCGAACCGCAGGAAGCACAACCGGAAAACCACACCCGGCAAAAATTCCGCCAGATGCTACGTAAAGGCGAACTGGATGATAAAGAAATTGAAATCGAAGTCGCCGCTTCTCCTTCTCCAGCCATGTCAGTAATGGGCCCTCCGGGAATGGAAGACTTTACCAATCAGTTGCAGGACATGTTCAGCAGCATGGGACAGGGTAAAACCAAAGCGCAGAAAATGAAAGTAAGCGCTGCTATGAAACTGTTGCTGGATGAAGAGGCAGCCAAACTGGTAAGTGAAGAAGAATTACGCGAGCAGGCCATCAAAGCGGTTGAGCAAAACGGTATTGTATTTCTGGATGAAATCGACAAAATCGCTACTGATAGCAACCGACATGGTGGTGATGTGTCGCGTCAGGGTGTGCAACGTGATCTGTTACCACTGGTTGAAGGCACAACAGTGCAAACCAAGTATGGCATGATTAAAACTGACCATATCCTGTTTATTGCCTCTGGCGCATTCCATCTCAATCGTCCGAGTGACCTGATACCCGAATTACAGGGACGCTTCCCTATCCGGGTTGAGCTGGATAATCTGAGTGTGGACGACTTCAAAGCCATCCTCACCACCACACATGCCAATCTAACCGAGCAATATGCTGCCCTACTGGCTACTGATGACGTAAATCTGCAATTTACTGATGACGGTATCGCCCGTATTGCCGAAATTGCATTTCAGGTTAATGAAAAAACTGAAAATATTGGCGCACGCCGCTTGCATACAGTGATGGAAAAACTGCTTGAAGAAGTTTCTTTCGAAGCTCCTGCCGGTGACATAGCCATAGATGCAGCCTATGTAGATGCGCGATTGCAGGATATTGCCGAGCGTGAAGATTTAGCTCGTTACGTACTGTAACCCAATATTCAAGCGGCCACGGCCGCTTTTTTATTTGCCTGCCGTATGTCTTTTTACCTGATTTTTATTCTGTTTAAGGCTTTCCATGAATTCCACATTATCCCGTACCTTTCAGCCTTATCTGCTGCAATACTGTTCTTTAGTCCAGTGGCAGCGCAAATTACTGGCAACCACAGCCGCAACACTGATAATGGCCTTATCAGCCAATATCAGCATTCCCCTGCAACCTGTGCCTTTATCCCTGCAATCTCTGGCTGTTTTACTGATTGGCGCCGCTCTGGGGCGCAGACTTGCCGTATTGGCCATGCTTGAGTATCTAATACTGGGAGCTTGCGGCCTGCCTTTTTTTGCCGGTGGCCATGGCGGGATAAATGTCCTGACATCGGCTTCAGCCGGTTATCTGTATGGGTTTGTTGTCAGTGCCTATATAGCAGGCATAGCGGCCGAAAGAGGTTACGACCGGCATTTTCTTAGCGGACTGTGTGCCTTTGCCCTTGCTCACCAGATTATATTTGTCTTTGGAGTTGTTTATCTGGCTCTCTATCTGCACACTGATATCTATCAAGCCCTGCAACTGGGCTATCTGCCATTTGCCGGCTTTGATTTACTCAAGTTTTTTATCGCCACCGTGACGATGCTGGGGTTGTGGCATCGCCCTGGCCAAAAACGGCACTGATATTTTATAGACACAAAAAAACCGTCTGAATACAATTGATTGATACATTAAAGTATTCTATTGTAGTTGAGTTCAGACGGTATGGTATTAATCTGGCCTGCGTTTAAATTGCCGCCTCATTCTGCTCGCCGGTACGAATGCGCACCGCCTCTTCCACCGGTAATACAAAAATTTTACCATCGCCGATTTTGCCAGAGTGAGCAGCAGCCACAATGACCTCAATTGCCTGCTCTACTCTCTCGTCTGGCAATACCAGTTCGATTTTTACCTTGGGTAAAAAATCTACCGCATATTCAGCACCACGATAAATTTCAGTATGCCCTTTCTGGCGTCCAAAACCTTTGACCTCAGATACAGTCATTCCGCTAAAACCTACATCAGACAAGGCCTCACGTACATCATCCAGCTTGAACGGTTTAATGATTGCTTCAATCTTTTTCATACCAGCGCTTCCCTTTTTACTGTATCCACACAATTAAAAACTACCATATCCTTATCTGAAACTCAAACCACTCCTACCCAATAACATAAAATCAAGCATAGCGCCTAGTTTTCGCGTAAAATTGCGCCTCAGCCCAAACCCACTACCAAAGTGAGCTACCCTCATCATGTCAGTTGTACTGTCACTATGCGGCGAGGCCGCACTTTCCCCCTTTCGTATTGAAAAATTGTTACAGCAGGCTGCAAAACTGCAACTGGACTGCAATGTTCAGATAAATAGCGAATTTCGCTATTTTGTGGCTTCAGCAACTGCACTCAATTCAGATAATCAGCAAAAACTACTTGAACTATTGCGTGCCACGCACCTAAACAGCAATGCCTTGCCTGGTACCCAGCTACTGGTTATCCCACGTTTGGGAACCATTTCGCCCTGGGCTTCCAAAGCCACCAATATTGCTCACAATTGTGGCCTTACTGCAATTGAACGCATCGAACGCGGTATTCTGTATTCCTTTTCCCGCCCGCTCAGTCAGCAGGAACAGGATAGCTGGCAGGTAATATTGCATGACCGCATGACTGAAAGCGTACTTGCTTCTGTTGCAGATGCGGCACAACTGTTTCACGCCACAGCAGCGCAGAGTTTTACCTGTATTGATATACTGGCAGAAGGCAAATGCGCGCTGGAAACTGCAAACCGGCAAATGGGACTGGCATTATCCGCAGATGAGATAGACTATCTGGTGGAAAATTATCAGCAGCTACAACGCAATCCTACAGATGTAGAACTGATGATGTTTGCTCAGGCAAACTCCGAACATTGCCGCCACAAGATTTTTAATGCCAAATTTATCATTGATGATGAAGCCAAACCCGATTCCCTGTTTGGCATGATTCGCGCCACCCATCAGGCTCATCCCGAAGGCACACTGGTAGCTTATAAAGACAATTCTTCCATTATTGCCGGCGCCAGT
This sequence comes from Snodgrassella sp. ESL0253, assembly GCF_013344965.1. Taxonomy (NCBI): domain Bacteria; kingdom Pseudomonadati; phylum Pseudomonadota; class Betaproteobacteria; order Neisseriales; family Neisseriaceae; genus Snodgrassella; species Snodgrassella sp. ESL0253. Next base: position 181,786 of record NZ_JAAEDQ010000005.1, read on the forward strand.
ATTGAACGCTTCTACCCACAGGCTAATCAACAACAGCAATATCGGTTTAATACAGAAGAAACCCATATTCTGATGAAAGTGGAAACTCATAATCACCCTACTGCAATTGCACCTTTTGCCGGTGCGGCTACCGGCTCCGGAGGTGAAATCCGCGATGAAGGCGCAACAGGCAAAGGAGCGCGCCCTAAAGCGGGTCTAAGTGGTTTCAGCGTTTCCAATCTTTCCATACCCGAATTTATCCAGCCGTGGGAACAATATACAGCTACCCGTAATCAGTATGGCAAACCAGCACACATCAGCAGTGCACTGGATATCATGCTGGACGGCCCGATTGGCAGTGCAGCTTTTAATAATGAATTTGGCCGTCCCAATCTTCTCGGTTATTTCCGCACCTTTGAAGAATTATTCAGCGGTACCATGCGTGGCTTTCATAAACCCATCATGATCGCCGGCGGACTCGGTAATATTCAGGCACAGCAGGTTTTCAAGGACAATATCCCCGCCGGTGCATTACTCATTCAGCTCGGCGGCCCCGGCTTGCTCATCGGTCTGGGTGGAGGAGCTGCATCCAGCATGAGCACCGGAGCCAATCATGCCGATCTGGATTTTGACTCAGTACAACGCGGCAATCCAGAAATTGAGCGTCGTGCCCAGGAAGTTATCGACCGCTGCTGGCAGCTGGGTACAGACAACCCGATTATTTCTATTCATGATGTCGGTGCTGGTGGTTTATCCAATGCCTTTCCGGAACTGGTAAACGATGCAGGCCGTGGGGCTGTGTTTCAGTTACGTCAGATACCACTGGAAGAACATGGTCTCAATCCGCTGCAAATCTGGTGTAATGAAGCACAGGAACGCTATGTATTAGCCATACTGCCAGAAAATCTGGAAATTTTTCAGACTATCTGCCAGCGTGAGCGCTGTCCGTTTGCTGTGGTTGGTACCGCCACAGACGACGGACAATTACAGCTACGTGATGATTTGTTTAACAATAATCCGGTAGATATCCCACTGGACGTATTACTGGGCAAACCACCCAAAGTTACCCGTACCGACTATACCGTTAACGAAGAAATCGCGCCCTTTGATGGCAGCAAACTGGACATTCGTGAAAGTCTTTACCGGGTATTACGTCTGCCAACAGTAGCCAGCAAGCAGTTTCTGATTACCATTGGTGACCGCAGTGTTGGCGGCCTTACCCACCGTGACCAAATGGTTGGACGTTTCCAGACACCGGTGGCAGACGTCGCGGTTACCAAAATGGGCTTTAATACCCTGCTTGGTGAAGCCATGAGTATGGGCGAGAAATCACCTCTGGCATTATTTTCCGGCGCGGCATCTGGACGCATGGCCGTTGGCGAGGCATTAACCAACATCGCCGCTGCCGACATCGGCACACTCAACAAGATTAAACTTTCTGCCAACTGGATGGCTGCCTGTGGTTTTGCTGGTGAAGATGCACGTCTGTATGAAACAGTAGAAGCTGTATCTGAGCTATGCCAGAAATTGCAACTAAGTATTCCCGTTGGCAAAGATTCCTTGTCAATGCAAACAATCTGGCATGATACCGGCGAAGAAAAAAGAGTGGTGTCACCGTTATCTGCGGTTATCACTGCTTTTGCCCCGGTAAACAATGTTTGCCATACTGTTACGCCTGAATTACAGAATATCGCGGACACTACCCTGCTGGCCATCGACCTTGGGCAGGGCTGTAGCCGCATGGGTGGCAGTGCCCTGCAACAGGTATGGAAAAACCTCAGCGGCCGTGCACCTGATGTAAATACACCAGCACTACTGGCTGATTTTTTCCAGCTCATACAATCGTTAATCCGCGCACAGAAAATTCTGGCATATCATGATCGCAGCGACGGCGGTCTGGTGGTGACACTGGCAGAAATGATGTTTGCCGCCCATATAGGCGTAACCATTAACATCGCCTCACTTATCCAGCAAACCAACCAGCACAGCCACAACCAGAAGCTACAGGACGCGGCTGTACGTAGCCTCTTTACTGAAGAGCTCGGTGCCGTGATTCAGGTACACAATGCAGATGTTGCCGGCATTCAGGCTGCCTTTGCTGCGGCCGGCTTGGCTGATACGCTGCATGTACTTGGCCACATCAACACCACCGACCGGTTAATGGTACATCACGGCAACACAGTTCTACTCAATGAAAATCGGGTAGACCTGCAAAAGAGCTGGAGTGAAACCAGTTATCACATGCAACGCTTACGCGATAATCCGTACTGTGCCGACAGTGAATTTGCCTTACTGGAACAGGAACGCTTAGCCGGATTATTTGCCGAATTAAGCTTTAACCCTGCCGAAGATATTGCTTTGCCCTATATTCATCGTGGTGAGCAGCCTAAAGTGGCTATTCTGCGTGAACAGGGAGTAAACGGACAGCAGGAAATGGCCGCCGCATTCACACGAGCCGGCTTTGCTGCCCATGATGTACACATGAGTGATTTGCTGGCCGGACGGGTAACACTGAAAGATTTTCACCTGCTGGCTGCCTGCGGTGGTTTTAGTTATGGTGATGTGCTCGGTGCCGGTGAAGGCTGGGCCAAAAGTATTTTATTTAACCAGCAGCTTCGGCAACAGTTTGCTGAATTTTTTGCCCGTCAGGACACACTAACTCTGGGTGTATGCAATGGTTGCCAGATGCTCAGCAATCTGGCTGAGATTATCCCGGGTACAGATACATGGCCACGTTTCCACCGCAATCATTCCGAACAGTTTGAAGCACGCCTGAGTATGGTTACCGTCCCTGCCTCACCATCATTAATTCTGGCGGATATGGTTGGCAGCAGCTTGCCAGTTGTAGTAAGCCATGGTGAAGGACGGGCAGACTTTGCCCATTTATCCGAAAACAGCGTGCCGTCAGAGCTGGCCATTGCGCTACAATATGTGGACGGCCATAATCAGGTAACGGATATTTATCCGCTCAACCCGAATGGATCTCCCGCCGGTATTGCCGGTGTCAGCAGTCAGGATGGTCGCGTCACCATCATGATGCCGCACCCGGAACGAGTATTTCAGACAGCACAAATGAGCTGGGCTCCACGAGACTGGCCGGAAATGTCTGGCTGGTACCGGCTGTTTGCCAGTGCCCGGAAAGTTTTAGGCTAACAACTACCAAGGAATCATCATGCCATTACTGGATAGTTTTACTGTAGACCATACCCGCATGCATGCACCAGCAGTGCGTGTAGCCAAAAACATGACGACGCCCAAAGGGGATGACATCACCGTGTTTGATTTGCGTTTCTGCAAACCCAATCAGGCCATTCTGCCAGAAAAAGGCATGCATACACTCGAACATTTGTTTGCTGGTTTTATGCGCGACCACCTCAACAGCGACAAAGTGGAAATTATCGACATTTCCCCCATGGGCTGTCGCACTGGCTTTTACATGAGCCTGATTGGAACACCTGATGAAGCCACCGTGGCCAAAGCCTGGGCAGCGGCCATGCAGGATGTGCTTGCCGTAGCCGACCAAAATCACATACCCGAACTGAACCGTTATCAATGTGGCAGCTACACCATGCATTCGCTTGAAGAAGCCAAAGCCATTGCTCAAAAGGTACTGGATAGCCAGATTAGCATTAATTACAACAATGACTTAAAACTGGATGAGTCACTATTGCAACACTAAAGCCCAGTATCTGAAATTACTGTCTAAAATTAAGTGACGCCATGCCGAGCTTATATTTTAGGCAGTATATCTTTTTCCCTGTAAATGTAGCCAGATACAGCGCAGATTTATCCCCCGATATAAAAAAACTAATAAAACTGAAAAATTAATAATTTTTTTTACTGTTTCATTCAAAATGAGACAAATCAAACCAAACTGTTTGTGAATCAACAAAAATCATTACATCGCTTAACCCACCCATTATGAAGAAGCGGATATAGTCAGTTTTGACAAGTCTTTTTTTTAAAGCAAAAAACCAGTATATTGTGTTCAGAATAACAGTTGACCACTACATTTTGTGTCGTCACTGTTTTTTTCTGCTTTACTTGTGCTAGAAAGAATCACTCATGAATGCGGTAGCCAATCTCAAAGTAACCAAACGTAACGGAAGTTTGGAAGACATCAATCTGGATAAAATTCATAAAGTTGTTACCTGGGCGGCAGAGGGACTGGATAATGTATCCGTATCTCAGGTAGAAATGCGCTCACACATCCAGTTTTACAATGGTATTCGCACAGATGACATTCACGAAACCATTATCAAAGCCGCTGCCGACCTGATATCTACCGAAACACCAGACTATCAGTATCTGGCTGCCCGTCTGGCTATCTTCCACTTACGCAAAATTGCTTTTGGCCGGTTTGAACCGCCACATCTATATGACCACGTAACCTGCCTGACTGAATCAGGCAAATACGATAAACACATATTACAGGATTATTCACGGGCCGAGTTTGATGAACTGAATGCCTGTATTGACCATAATCGCGACCTGACGTTCTCCTATGCAGGAGTCAAACAGCTCGAAGGCAAATATCTGGTACAAAACCGGGTCACCAAACAAATCTTTGAAAGCCCACAGTTCTTATATATGCTGGTAGCAATGTGTCTGTTTGCCCGCTATCCGCAGACAAGCCGACTGGAGTATGTAAAAAAATTCTATCACGCCATCAGTACCTTCAAAATTTCCCTGCCCACACCAATTATGTCTGGTGTGCGCACACCAACACGCCAGTTTTCTTCCTGCGTGCTGATTGAATGCGATGACAGCCTTGACAGCATCAATGCCACCACCAGCTCGATTGTCAAATATGTATCCCAGCGAGCCGGCATTGGTATTAACGCAGGCCGTATTCGCGCTCTGGGCAGCGAAATACGTGGTGGTGAAGCCCAGCACACCGGCTGCATCCCGTTTTATAAAATGTTTCAGGCGGCGGTTAAATCATGCTCACAAGGAGGAGTACGCGGCGGAGCAGCCACCCTGTTCTATCCCCTATGGCATCTGGAAGTAGAAAATCTGCTGGTACTGAAAAACAACCGTGGCGTGGAAGAAAACCGTGTCCGTCATCTGGATTACGGCGTACAGATTAACCGCCTGCTGTATACCCGCCTGATTAAGGGTGAAAACATCAGCCTGTTTTCACCATCAGAAGTACCGGGGCTGTATGACGCATTTTTTGCTGATCAGGACGAATTTGAACGCCTCTATGTCTTATACGAAAAAGACAGCAGTATTACCCGTCGCAGTATTCCTGCTGTTGACCTGTTCTCCCTGTTAATGCAGGAACGCGCCGGTACCGGACGGATTTATATCCAGAATGTCGACCACTGCAATACCCACAGTCCGTTTGATCCCAAACTGGCACCGGTACGCCAGTCCAACCTGTGTCTGGAAATTGCCCTGCCCACCCGTCCACTGAACGACATCAATGACCCGGATGGTGAAATTGCCCTGTGTACCCTGTCGGCATTCAATCTGGGCGCACTGGAAAATCTGGAAGAGCTAGAAGAACTGGCCGAGCTCGCTACCCGTGCTCTGGATGCCTTGCTGGATTATCAGAACTATCCTATCAAGGCTGCCGAACTGGCTACCATGAACCGGCGTACACTAGGTATTGGGGTTATCAACTTTGCTTACTATCTGGCCAAAAACGGCGTGAAATACAGTGATGGCTCAGCCATCGGCCTTACCCACCGTACATTTGAGGCCATCCAGTACTACCTGCTCAAAGCATCGGTGAAACTGGCAAAAGAGCTGGGTGCCTGCCCTAAATTCAGCGACACCACCTATGCACAGGGCTTATTGCCAATTGATACCTACAAAAAAGATTTGGATAAAATCTGTCAGGAACCGCTACATCTGGACTGGGAAGCCTTGCGTGCCGACATCGTCAAACATGGCCTGCGCAACTCCACCCTGACAGCACTGATGCCTTCAGAAACATCCAGCCAGATTGCCAATGCCACCAATGGTATCGAGCCCCCGCGCGGACTGGTATCCGTGAAAGCATCCAAAGACGGTATTCTCAAACAGGTTGTGCCAGAATTCGAACGCCTGCACCACCAGTATGAGCTGCTGTGGGATATGCCAAACAATGAAGGCTACCTGCATCTGGTGGGTATTATGCAAAAATTCATCGACCAGTCGATATCAGCCAATACCAACTACGACCCACAACGCTTTGAAGGACAAAAAGTCCCGATGAAGCAATTAATCAAGGATTTACTGACAGCCTATAAATTCGGCCTGAAAACCTTGTATTACCAGAATACCCGTGATGGTGCCGACGACATGCAGACCAGCATTCAGGATGACGGCTGTGCCAGCGGTGCCTGCAAAATCTGATTCCCCAAGGGTGCTCAGGCACCCTTTTATTCCCCTATTCCCCATCTACGTCAATTTAAATAAAGAGTATCGCCATGGCCTGTGAGCATCTGTCAATGAACTACAGCACATTCTGTCAAAAACCGAATAATGCCCTGACAGAACCTATGTTCTTCGGTCAGCCTGTCAATGTAGCCCGTTATGATCAGCAGAAATTTGATATTTTTGAAAAACTGATTGAAAAACAATTGTCCTTCTTCTGGCGCCCGGAAGAAGTGGACGTGTCGCGCGACCGCATCGACTATGCCAACTTACCCGAGCATGAAAAACACATCTTTATCAGCAATCTGAAATACCAGACTCTGCTTGATTCCATACAGGGACGTAGTCCTAATGTTGCCCTACTGCCTCTGGTATCCATTCCCGAGCTGGAAACCTGGATTGAAACCTGGTCGTTTTCCGAGACCATTCATTCACGCAGCTATACCCACATCATTCGCAATATCGTCAACGACCCGTCCATCGTATTTGATGACATCGTACAAAACAAACACATCATTGCCCGTGCCGAAGAAATTGCCTGTTACTATGATGATTTAATCGAATATACCCAATACTACAACTTACTGGGCGTAGGCAAACACGAGATTAACGGCAAAACCATAGAAATCAGTCTGCATGAGCTGAAGAAAAAACTCTACCTGTGCCTGATGTGTGTCAACGTGCTCGAAGCAATCCGTTTTTATGTTTCATTTGCCTGCTCTTTTGCTTTTGCCGAACGCGAGCTAATGGAAGGCAATGCCAAAATCATCAAACTGATTGCTCGCGATGAGGCTTTGCATCTCACCGGCACACAGCAAATACTCAACCTGATGCGTACAGGTGCAGATGACCCGGAAATGGCACAGATTGCGGCGGAAACCGAAGAAGAATGCTTCCAGCTCTTCCACCGTGCCGCCATGCAGGAAAAAGACTGGGCTGAATACCTGTTTAAAGACGGATCCATGATTGGCCTGAATAAAGACATTCTTGGCCAGTATGTAGAATACATCACCAACCTGCGCATGCAGGCTGTGGGTTTACCACCTGCTTTTGAGCATGCCAAGCAGAACCCGATTCCCTGGATTAATGCCTGGCTGTCTTCAGACAATGTACAGGTTGCACCACAGGAAGTTGAAGTCAGCTCATATCTAGTTGGCCAGATTGATGCCGAACTGAATGAAGACGATTTAAGCGATTTTGAGCTTTAAATCCGTACCGCCCCAGTCTGGCGAAAGTCACAAACACTAACCGGAATGCAGCAACACTGAAAATGAGCCTAATCACCACCTGCGACAAAACGTTTACCCTGCAACAGGATGAAACCTTGCTGGAAGGGCTGGAACGTACCGGACACGAAGTTGAATACCAGTGTCGTAGTGGTTATTGCGGTTCCTGCCGCCTCAAACTGCTTTCCGGACAAGTGAGTTATCCTGAGCAGCCACTGGCCTTTATCGCGCCAGGTGAAATATTGCCCTGCTGCTGTCAGGCAGACAGCGATGTGCATCTGGACTGCCACCTCAGAAGCGACGCCCCGGAACATAATCCTGATCTTTTTGATAACGATTTATTTGCAGCAAAACAAAGTTAAATCAGTTTATCTTTACAGCCAGACAAGGGTAAAGTATCGTGACATATTATTTAACCAGCACTAGGTAAAAGCTTATGCTACTTGGCGTAAACATAGACCACGTTGCAACTGTGCGTAATGCCCGCGGCAGTATTTATCCCAGCCCACTGGAGGCCGCACTGTTAGCTGAAACGCATGGTGCTGATCTGATTACCATGCATCTGCGTGAAGATCGGCGTCATATTCGTGATGCTGATGTCTTCGCTGTCAAAAACGCCATCAGCACCCGCCTCAATCTGGAAATGGCGCTTACCCCGGAGATGTTGGATAACGCGCTGGCCGTTCAGCCAGCCGATGTATGCATCGTTCCGGAAAAAAGACAGGAAATCACCACCGAAGGTGGGCTGGATGTGCTGTCACAGCAGGACAAAGTAGCGGAATATACCCAGAAACTAACTGCTGCCGGCATTCGCGTATCGCTGTTTATCGACGCTGACAGCCGGCAAATACAGGCCAGTCGTGAAGTTGGTGCACCAGTCATAGAACTGCATACGGGTGCCTATGCCGATGCTGCTGACACACAGCAGCGCCAGCAACAACTGGCGCGCATCGAAGATGCCGCTCATCAGGCCAGCGAAATGGGCATAATCGTCAATGCCGGGCATGGGCTGAATATTCATAATGTCGCCCCCATTGCCAAAATTCTGGCCATTCATGAACTCAATATCGGCCATGCACTGATTGCTCAGGCCATTTTCATCGGATTGCCCCAAGCCATTGAACAAATGAAAACAGCCATTTTTCGTGCACGCAGCATTCCTTATTAATCTTTACCAGCAAAAGGAAAAAAATGATTTACGGCATAGGTACAGACTTAGTAAAAATTGACCGCATCGCCAAAATGTGTAAAACCTACGGAGCCAATGCCGTGGCCGAAAAAATGCTGTCACGGATCGAAGCACTGGAATGGCCTTCAGCCAATCAGCCTGTCGAGTTTCTGGCCAAACGTTTTGCAGCCAAAGAAGCTTTCGCCAAAGCCGTACATACCGGTTTGCGCAGCCCGGTTACTCTTCGCAATATCGGTATTGGTCACAATGAACTGGGTCGTCCTGAATTTATTGTTGAAAGGCCATTGGCACAATGGCTCAAGCAAAAAAACATCGGGCGCATCCATCTGAGTCTAACTGATGAAGACAATCATATCGTGGCCTTTGCTGTAGCCGAGTATGCCGAATGAGTGATAGCAGTCTGATTGAAGTGGTTGCCGGCGTTCTTTACAACCAGCAGGGTGAATTTCTGCTTAGCTCGCGTCCGGCAGGCAAAGCCTATGCTGGCTACTGGGAATTTGCCGGTGGTAAAGTTGAAGCAGAAGAAAGCCGTCTGGCTGCATTACAGCGCGAATTTACCGAAGAGCTGGGCATAGAAGTCACCACTGCCGCCCCATGGCTAACCAAAATTCACCGTTATGAACATGCCCATGTTCACCTGCATTTTTATCGCATTGCTGCTAACCAGTGGCATGGACAATTAACTGCACGTGAACAGCAAAGCTGGTGCTGGCAAAAACCCGGCAATCTCACAGTTGCCCCAATGTTGCCGGCAAACGCGCCTATTCTGGCTGCATTAGCCATTCCAACTAACATGAGTGGCCATTTAAATACAGGCTTTCATACCGCAACACCACAACAACCAGCATTACAGATACTGCCCTATCAGCCTGGTATAGCTACAACAACAGTTGTTTATGTACCAGCCAGCCAACTGCCACAACTGGCAAACCAACATCCCACAACCAACATCTGGGCTATCTGTCACAACCGTAAACAGTGGCTAGAGGCACAAACAGCCGCAGCTATTATCTGGCCTATAGCCAACAGTGAAGACATCCAGCTACTCCTTACCCTGTTACAGCAACATCCCTCCGGCGTACCAGTTATGGCTTTACTGGAAAAATCCAGTCAGCCTGTAGCACAGCCCGACTGGTTTACACTAGGCGTCCATGGCGTCATTCAGGAGCAATAATAGTCAACGTCAGTCTGTTACTTTATCCATCATAGTCTGCCCGACAACTACCAAATATTGACTTCTTAACTTACACTACTGCCTGCCAACACCATGACTCAGCCTGCCAGAAATTCAACCACCGTCATCATCGGACTACTTATCTTTATCATAGCTGTCCCCAGCATCATTGGCATTGTTCTTTGGCAAAACAGCCGTATAAATGCACAAAGCACACTCAGTAATTGCAACGTGCGCACCGGCTGCATATTGCCCGGCGGAGCAGTAATCCAATTTACACCGCCGGCCGATATCACCAAACCCTTTGACATCAGCATGCATCATGTACCAGCATCAGTACAGCGAATCAGCATCCATTTCACCATGCGCAATATGGATCTGGGCTTTAACCGTACAGATTTCAAGCCACAAGGACAAGGCATCTGGACAGCGCACCACGCCGTACTACCAGTATGTGTTGATGAGCGCAATGATTTTCTCGGCGATTTAACCCTTGACGGCCAGCACTACAATATTGTGTTTTCTGCTCCCTGAACAACACATAAGCATTGCATTGCCAACTGTTTCACCCGTACAATCACAGACATTGATTACCTTGCCATTAAAAGGATTCAGGTCATGTTCAGCAAAAAGTTTTTTGACGACATCAGCGATAAACTCGGTGATACCATCAGCAACAGCCCTATCAAAGACATGGAGAAAAATGTCAAATCCATGCTTGGCAGTGCTTTCAACCGGATGGATCTGATTACACGCGAAGAATTTGATATTCAGCAGCAGGTATTACTAAAAACCAGAGAAAAACTGGCCGAGCTAGAAACACGGGTAATTGCACTGGAAGCATTGCTGGCACAAAACAGCAACAACAGCACCACCCCTGCTTCTGCACCAGAGAACAATACCGATTCGCCTGCCTGAGGAATCAACCCATGTCATGGGCAGTTATTTATAGTCGTGCCCTGACAGGCATGGCAGCACCACTGGTAGAAGTAGAAGCTCATCTGGCCAATGGCCTGCCTGCATTCAGTATCGTTGGCTTACCGGATACCGAAGTCAAGGAAAGCCGGGATCGGGTAAGGGCTGCCATCATTCAGTCTGGTTTCGATTTTCCGGCCAAAAAAATTACCGTCAATCTAGCACCGGCTGATCTGCCTAAAGAATCGGGTCGGTTTGACCTGCCAATAGCCATCGGCATACTGGCAGCCTCCGGCCAGATAGACAGCGCCATTCTGCATCAGTATGAGCTGGCCGGAGAACTCGGCCTATCCGGCCAAATCAGGCCAATCCGTGGTGCCATCGCCATGGCAGAAGCTGCACGGCAACACCAGCGCGCCTTTATTCTGCCACAAGACAACGCTTTTCAAACTGCCTTACTGCCGCAAACACGGGTATATGGAGCCAGCACACTGGCTGCAGTAGCTGCCCATCTCAACCAGCAGCAATTACTTACTGCCGTTGAGACACAACACTTGCAACAGCAGCCGGTCGAAACAGCCTATCCCGATATGGCAGATGTACGCGGACAGCAAACAGCCAGACTGGCCCTGGAAATAGCCGCAGCCGGTGGTCACAGCTTATTGATGTCAGGACCACCGGGAACAGGCAAATCCATGCTGGCGCAGCGCCTGCCCGGTATATTACCTCCATTAACCGCAACAGAACTGGTAAGCGTCTGGTCTTTACAGTCACTTTTACCACACGGGCAGCAACAATACCAGCAAATACGGCCTTTTCGCTCCCCTCATCACAGCACCTCAGCCGTTGCGCTGGTAGGTGGTGGTTCCGATCCCCGGCCTGGTGAAATTTCTTTAGCGCACCACGGCATTTTGTTTCTGGATGAGCTGCCTGAATTTGACCGCAAAGTACTCGAAGTATTGCGGGAACCACTGGAAAGTGGCGAAATTCACATTTCCCGCGCCGCACGTCAGGCTACCTATCCAGCCAAATTTCAGCTTGTAGCCGCAATGAATCCCTGCCCATGTGGTTATCTTGGGCATCCAGTCAAGCCGTGTCGCTGCACACCGGAAGCCATATCCCGTTACCGAGATAAAATTTCCGGCCCCCTGCTCGACCGCATAGACCTCATTATCGATGTACCCAGCCTGCCGGCCAGTGACTTAATACAACAGGCGAATGGCGAAAACAGCAGCAGTATTCGTGAGCGTGTCAGCACAGCCCGCACGCGCCAGTATCAGCGTCAGGGTAAAATCAATGCACAATTAAGCAACCGTGAACTGGACAATATCGCCCGAATCAGCACTGAAGCCAAGCAGACTCTGGCCAGTGCCATGGAAAAACTATCACTTTCAGCACGCAGCTTTCATCGTATTTTGCGTATTGCCCGTACACTGGCAGATATGGCGGATACTCATGACGTTGAAACCAGTCATATTTTGCGCGCCATAAGTTTCCGCCGTGCTTTATAATATCAACAGGGCAAAAAATGGGCGTCATACCCATATGGATGACAATCCGGTCCTGAACAGATTTTGCCGTATACAATGCCAACATAAAGGCTTTCAACATGCATATAAACATACCTCTTCGTCAGGCAGGTAAAGGACTCGTCAGCTTTATCGTCGGTTTGCTAATTGCAACCATCGTCATTGCTGGCGTCCTGTTTTACCTGAACAAAAGCAAGTCAGATTTCAAAACTCCTGGTCACTCTACTGCTTCTGCGCCGCCACAGCCAGAAATACTCACACCAAATAATGCTTCACCTACCCAGCCATTTATACCGGAGACCTCTGCACCTACAGTCACAGCCAGCGAAACACAGGCTACTCCTACTGCCTCACAGCCGGTTAACATGGGCGGTATCGAAGACGAGGTCATTGACGAAGTCATTACAAACCACTCACAAGTAACCCAGCCAGCCGAACCGCATAAAACACCAGACAAAACACCCAAAAAAGCACCGTCTGCCCCCAAACATGCACATGTCACCCCAGAACAGATACTAAATAACGGCAGTCTGGAAAAAGCCCAGCAGGCTGCGGAAAAACAACATACTGACGGCAAAGTCTATCTGCAAATCGGTTCGTTTAACAATCGCACCGATGCCGATGCACAACGCGCCAAACTAGTAATGCTTGGCATCAACAGTAGCGTGCACAGTGCCAAAGTCAACGGTACAACCAAATACCGTGTTCAGACCGATCACCTGACCCAGACTCAGGCCAGCCAAATTAAAAAAACCTTGCAACAACACAATATCGACAGCCTGACCAGAGCAGCATCCTGAATCAGCCAGCTTTCATGAAAACAAGGAATCAACATGCTTAAAAAAATCATTAGAATCATGGCCACCACACTGGCATTTGCCAGTGGTATGGCACAGGCAGCATTAGTTAACGTAGACTACGTCGTACTCGATAAACCCATTCCACAACTGCACAAAAACAAAGTTGAAGTGCTGGAATTTTTCTCCTACAGCTGTATCCACTGTTCACATCTCGAACCATACATGCTCAAGGAAATGAAATCCTTCGCCCCCGATACCTATCTGCGCCCGGTGCACGTAGTGTGGGATGATAATATTTACTACAATCTGGCTCGTGTCGCCGCAGCAGTAAACAGTACCGGAATGAAACTACAGGCAGACCCGCCAATTTTTGATGCCATCTTTAACAAACAAATCGAATTATGGCGGCCTGAGGTATTCAACAAATGGGCAGTACAGCAAACTACATTTGATGGTCAAAAACTTGTCAAAGCCTACAACAGCCTGGAAAACGCTGCCGCAGCCACCAGCATGCGCAAACTGAGTGAAAAATACGACATCCAGTCCACACCAATCGTTATCGTTGGCGGCAAATACCAACTTAAATTTCCGCGAGGATTCGGAGCGGGAATGAAAACACTAAATGAATTAATTGAAAAAGTACGCAATGAAAATAGCACAGGGGCTACAAATACACGTAAACTACCCAAAAGCATAGGTGCCTCACTGGCTGCTTCTGCAAATCGATAGATTTTAATCTACAACTAAAACAATAGTGTGTTTACCCCTAAACACACTATTGTTTTGCTGTTTTGCGTAACAATCATGGCATCAATACACAAAGCACAGTAAATAAAAATGGATATTATCTTATTTCTAAAAGCCCTGATACTGGGCATCGTCGAAGGCCTAACCGAATTTTTACCTGTTTCCAGTACTGGCCATCTGATTGTTGTCGGCAACCTGCTTAAATTTCAGACTACAGGTGAAGTATTTGACATCACCATTCAGTTGGGTGCAATCCTCGCGATTGTTTTTGAATACAAACATCGCTTTGCTCATATCATCACCCATATTGGTAAAGAGCCTGCCACCAACCGTTTTGTTCTCAATCTGGCCATCGCCTTTATTCCCGCAGCCATCATGGGATTACTGTTCAGCGAGCAAATCAAACACTACCTGTTTAACCCCATCACTGTGGCCACTGCCCTTGTCATCGGCGGCCTGCTCATTCTCTGGATTGAGAAACGCCAGAGCCGCATCGAACCCAAAGTCAAAAGCGTAGAAGATATGCGTCCGCGCGATGCACTGGTAGTGGGAATGGCACAAATTCTGGCACTGATTCCCGGCACCTCCCGCTCCGGTAGTACCATTATGGGCGGCATGCTGTGGGGTATTGAGCGCAAAGCAGCCACAGAATTTTCGTTTTTTCTGGCCGTACCGGTAATGATTGCCGCCACCGGTTACGACATGCTCAAACATCTGAGTGAATTTACCCGGGACGATTTACTTTTAATCGCGATTGGCTTTGTAGCAGCATTTCTATCCGCACTCGTAGCCGTTAAAGCATTACTGCGCTTTGTTGCTCACAAAAACTATATTCCTTTCGCCTGGTACCGGATTATATTTGGCGGCATCATTTTGCTTACCTGGGCTACCGGCTGGGTAAAATGGTAGTCCAGCCATAATTGTCACTGGTATAAAAACGTTAAATTGTGATAAAGTGATGTTTTAACAGACCTCAGGCACAGCATTCACCTGCCTTTTCATGTCCATGTCACACTGTTCCCACAGGCTCAGTGTGGCTTGTATTTTGTGAGGAATCCCAATGCAGTCTTGGCAATTGCCCGCATACATTGCCGACATCCTTCCTTCTGCCGCGCGCCAGCTAGAAAGCGCCAAAGAACAGCTGTTAGCACTTTATCGCGTTCATGGCTACGAACTTGTCAGCCCTCCTCTACTCGAATACAGCCAATCCTTACTTACCCGTATCGATGAAGGCCTGTCTCTAAAAACCATTCGCGTTGTCGACCAGCTCAGCGGTCGTCAGCTTGGCCTGCGTGCAGATATCACCCCACAGGTTGCCCGCATTGACGCTCACCTGCTTTCAGCCAATAACGGAGTGAATCGCCTGTGCTATGCCGGTTCGGTACTGCATGCACGCCCCGATGGCTTTTTAAGCACACGTGAACCTTTACAGATTGGTGCAGAACTGTATGGCCATGCGGGCATTGAAGCAGACATTGAACTAATTGATTTAATGCTGAAAAGCCTGGCAATCGTCAACGTACCAGAGCCAACCTTGTCATTAGGCCACATAGGAATTTTTCACGCACTGGCCAAAGCGGCCAGTCTGGAAGCACAACAGGCTACCACCCTGTTGCAGCTCATGCAGGCTAAAGACGCCGCCGCTGTACAGCAATGTGTACAGCAATGGCAGCTTCCAGAACAATGGATTAATGCATTCGTGGCATTACCCACATTATACGGCACCGAAAAAGTATTGCAGACTGCCATAGCCACATTGCCGGATTTACCGGAAATACACCAGGCATTACAACAACTACAGCAAATCTGCACCGCTTTTGCCAGCCATAATATATTTATTGACCTGAGCGAACTGCGGGTAGACAACTACCATACCGGACTATTGTTTGCCGCCTATAGTGAAGACTGGCCTGATGCATTGGCACGTGGTGGCCGCTATGATGGCTTGGGTAAATATTTTGGCCGCAGCCGCCCTGCGTCCGGTTTCAGTTTTGACTTACGCGATTTAATCGGGCATCTGCCTCCAGTAGAAAAACTGCGCGGCATAAAAGTCAGCGTGCACGATGCCACCGCTGCAAAAAACGAAATAGAGCAACTGCGTTCAGCCGGTGAATGCGTCATCATCGATTACACGCCTGAATGCAACAATGTCAAAGGATGCGATCGCCAACTAGTGTGGCAAAACCAGCAATGGCAACTGATTCCTTTGTAGCAATAATTAACCCTTAGTATGAGCAGGTAAAACCATATGGCAAAAAACGTCGTCGTTGTCGGCACCCAGTGGGGTGATGAAGGCAAAGGTAAAATAGTAGACTGGCTAACTGAGCGTGCCTCCGGCGTGGTACGTTATCAGGGCGGACATAATGCAGGCCATACCCTGGTAGTAAATGGCAAAAAAACCGTATTACGACTGATTCCCAGCGGCATTTTGCATACAGGCAAACGTTGTTTTATCGGTTCCGGTGTGGTTGTATCACCAGAAGCCTTACTCAGTGAAATGGCCGAATTACAGCAGGCCGGTATCGATGTAACCAAACAGCTTACCATTGCACCAACCTGTCCACTGATTCTGCCCTACCATATTGCGCTGGATCATGCCCGCGAAGCAGCCAAAGGCGATAAAAAAATCGGGACAACCGGCCGCGGTATTGGCCCGGCCTATGAAGACAAAATTGCCCGGCGCGCAGTACGCGTCATGGACCTGTTCCAGCCGGATGTATTACAGCAGAAAATCAAAGACGCTGTAGCCATCTATAACTGTCAGCTCACCGGCCTGTATGGGCAGCAAGCACTGGATGCCGAACAAATCTATCAGCAAACTCTGGAACTGGCCGAACAGATACGGCCCATGGTTGGTGACGTTTCCCGCGAGCTAAACGACATGAATGCCCGTGGCGAGTCACTACTGTTTGAAGGTGCACAGGGTACATTCCTTGATATCGATTACGGCACCTACCCCTATGTTACCTCTTCTAACTGTATTGCCGGCGCCGCAGCCGTTGGCTCAGGTGTAGGCCCCACCAAACTCGATTACGTACTAGGCATTGTTAAAGCCTATACTACCCGCGTCGGTTCCGGCCCATTCCCAACCGAGCTCTTTGACAGCGTAGGCGAAGGCCTGGCGCAACGTGGTAACGAATTTGGTGCAGTAACCGGGCGCCCGCGTCGCTGCGGCTGGTTTGATGCAGCACTAATGAAACGCTCCATTCAAGTCAATGGCATCTCCGGCTTATGTCTCACCAAACTGGACGTCATGGATGGCATGGATAGCATCAACATCTGTGTAGGCTATGATTACAACGGCGAAAAAACAGATATTCTGCCCTGTGGTTCAGATGCTGTGTCTGCCTGCACCCCCATCTACGAAACCATGCCGGGCTGGCAGGAAAGCACCTACGGTTTAAAATCATATGATGCCTTACCAGATAATGCCAAAGCCTATCTGAAACGCATTGAAGAAATCTGCGGTGCTCCGATTGCCATGATTTCTACCGGTCCAGACCGAGAAGAAACCATTTTGCTGCAACACCCGTATGAATAATTAATGCAAAAAAGAAACCCATCTACAGATGGGTTTCTTTTTAAATAAAACTTATCCAAGACCGTAACATATACCATTTAACCGTTTACTAGCCCAATCCATATCACTGACAAGCTGAATCAGTCACAGTAACCAAAATCAGCAAGCACTTCAGACCAGCCGGAAATATCAACCTGCTTACTGCCTGCATCGCAGAGTAACATCAGCTAAAAAGGCCGCGCCACCACAAAGACACACCATCCAGCCAGCGGCTAAACCAACCAGCTTCACCCACGTCATCCAAGGCCACCACTTCCTGCTGTGCCACTACCTGCTTACCAAGCAGCAATTTCAACGTACCCATACTTTGCCCTTTACGCACCGGCGCTACCACCGGCTGCACCGCTTCCAGTTCCATTGATAACTGCTTTGCCCCACCAGATGGCAAAGTAACATACGCATCACGCAAAAAACCCACAGCTACCTTAACATGCGCCCCCTTATAAACAGCAATATCTGCCACCTTGTGGTTGGCAGGATACACTCTGGCTGTATTAAAAGAAGTCAGCGCCCAGCTCAATAACTTACTGCCTTCTGCCGCTCTGGCCTCACTGCTATCCGCACCTACCAGTACCGCAATAACTCTGCGCTCATTGCGCTTACTGCTCACCGCCAGATTGTAACCGCCATTGATAGTATAACCCACAGCCAGCCCATCCACCTTATCATCCCGGAACAACAGCAAATTACGGTTTAACTGAGTAATCCCATTATAGGAAAATGATTTTTTAGCAAACCAACTTTGATATTGAGGAAAATCACGCACCAATGCCTGTGCCACCAGCAACAAATCACCCACACTGCTATATTGCCCTTCTGCCGGCAAGCCCGTGCAATTAACAAAGTGGGTATTTTCCAGCCCCATTTTCTGTGCTTCCGCATTCATACGCCGTACAAACGCCTTCTCTCCCCCGCTAACTGCTTCAGCCAACGTAATCGCTGCATCATTGGCAGAAACAACCAGCATCCCCTGCACCACCGTTTCAGCATTTACCGGCACACCCTGCTGTAAAAACATACGGCTACCATCAGTGTGCCAGCCAGCAGTTGAAATCTTCAACGGTTGCTGCGCTTTCAACTTACCACTATGTAAAGCATCAAAAACCAGATAAGCGGTCATCAGCTTTGTCAGAGCTGCCGGCTCTATCCGCGCATCCTTATCTCTGCTGGCCAGAATCGTGCCGCTTTGCTCATCAGCCACCGCATATGCAGCTGCATTGATTTCAGGCAAACTCACCGCCTGCGCTAATGGCAGAATACCCATCAGCAAAGTCGTATAGAGCCAACGAAAAACAATTCTCATCATATCTACTATCTAATTTAAATCCAGATTAACCCATATCAACCACATTCTATCTATACCCATCATTATAAACAGGTGCCTGCCCATAATAAGCCATATTGGCAAATTTACTTGCATAAAAAAAACAGCCGCGTTATCGTTAATTTTGGATTAAATAAGTTAAACAGATAATCTGTATAATAAAATCAGCCATTCCCTCACTACATACCATGAACAATCACGCAAATTACCTTACCCGCATTCTTACCGCCGCTGTTTACGATGTGGCTATTGAAACTCCTCTGGATTATGCTGCCAATCTGTCCGACCGCCTGAACAACCACATCTGGCTGAAAAGAGAAGACCTGCAACCCGTATTCTCCTTTAAAATCCGTGGTGCCTATAACAAAATGGCCAAACTGCAAAGCAGTGCCCTGAAAAAAGGCGTGATTACCGCGTCTGCTGGCAATCATGCTCAAGGAGTAGCACTTTCAGCACAAAAATTAGGTTGTGAAGCTACCATCGTCATGCCCCAAACCACACCACAAATCAAAATAGACGCCGTCAAAAAACGCGGTGGCAAAGTAGTACTGGCGGGAGAATCCTACAACGATGCCTACAACCATGCCATGCAACTCGTTGCCCAAAGCGGCCTAACCTACATTCCGCCCTTTGATGACCCAGACGTAATTGCAGGCCAGGGTACCATCGGCATGGAGATACTGCGGCAGCACCCCAAACCAATAGACGCCGTTTTTGTGGCTATCGGCGGTGGCGGCCTCGCCGCCGGCATAGCAGCCTACATAAAAAACGTACGCCCTGAAATTAAAGTTATCGGCGTAGAAACCGAAGACGCCTGCGCCATGAAACAATCCATTGCTGCGGGCAAACGTATAGAATTGAAAGAAGTCGGCCTATTTGCCGATGGCACCGCTGTTAAACTAGTAGGTGAAGAAACGTTCGCCCTATGCCGTGATCTGCTTGACGACATCATCGTAGTAGACACCGATAGCATCTGTGCCGCCATAAAAGATATATTCGATAACACCCGCAGCATAACCGAAACTTCCGGTGCACTGGCACTGGCCGGCCTGAAAGCCTATATTGGCCGTAATCAGTGCCAGCATCAAAACCTGATAGCAGTAACCAGTGGCGCAAACATGAATTTTCACCAGCTACGCCACGTATCTGAGCGCTGTGAACTATCAGAAGGCCACGAAGGCATCTTTGCCGTTACCATTCCAGAAAAGCCGGGCAGTTTCCGCCATTTTATCGATTTGATTGGCAACAGAAGCATTACCGAATTTAACTATCGCTATGGCGACGACCACAAAGCCCATATCTTTGTTGGCATTCAGAGTAATGACACCGCCGACTTACAGCACATTGTGCAAGAACTAAACAGCAATGGCCTACCCACGCTGGATTTAACCCATAATGAAATGGCCAAACTGCACATCCGCTATATGGTTGGCGGACGCACCAGCAAAGTAGCCAACGAGCATCTGATAAGCTTTGAATTCCCCGAACGGCCGGGCGCATTAAGACGCTTTTTGCTTCACATGCAATCAGACTGGAACATCACCTTGTTTCACTATCGCAACCATGGCGCCGATTTCGGCCGCGTACTCGTGGGTTTGGACATTCCCCCGGCAGATACAGAAAAATTCCAAATTTTTCTGGATAATGTTGGCTACACCTATCAGGAACAGACCCACAACGCTGCTTATCACCTATTTCTGGGCGCGCCAGCAGATAAAAATTGATATTTTTATCTGAATTGTTCATGAGTAATACCATAACTGATTACCCCCAATAACCGGTTTATTAACTAATAGTTGAAAAACCGGTTAGCACCATCAGTAGCTGGCTGGCTTCACAAACAAGTATCATATTGTTATTCATAGCATTAACCACCAATTTAAACCTAATTAATGCCACAACATCAACACATTAACCCCTCATAAAATTTACATAGAAAAAGACCATTTATCATTCCTGAGTTAAATCATCAATACCCACAACCATAAACACCAACTTCTTCAGTTGAACATCACCATAGTATCAAACTCAAATCAGCCGCCTGGCTGTACATCATAAAAGGTATTACCGGTAAAAATACCCTGATTGCTACAGAAACAGCACATCAATTTAATCAGACCAACCAGCAATTTACTATTTTGTTAATCAACGCAATTTCATAATACAGTCATCATCTAACACAGCACCACTTAACCATACCCAATATCACCTTTTCATAGCATCGTATTTAAAACACTGTATTATTTAAAATAATACCTAATATATTTTATCTATTCAGATTATTAAATTGTTAATAAATAACAATATAATAAAACGATAATCATAATTGTAAAATCTTTACAATATCAGATTGCATAACAAACAAATTCAAATATCTACTGTTACAATAGCAATAATAATTAACTTATATTAAAATTAAAAAACTAAAATATAAACATAAACATAGTTAATTTGCTGCAAATATCACTTATTACGCCCAACCGGTACTAGCTAACAGCACTGTCGGCACAGAATATTGCCGGTTAAACCAAAGCGTAATAATCCCACTTGAACTACAGCCAGTGTAATAAAAAAACCACACTCATCAGCTAGCATTTCAAATTATCAATACAGGTATAAAAATGAACAAAAACCGCTACAAAGTCATCTACAACAAACACCGTGGCCAAATGGTAGCCGTTGCCGAAAACACCACCAGCGCCGGCAAAACCAGTGCCGACCGTAGCAGCGGCAGCAACATCATCAGCAGCCTGTTGGCCAAATTACCCATTTTAACCGGTTCCATCCTGCTCG
>NZ_JAAEDQ010000006.1:0-141451 GCF_013344965.1 Snodgrassella sp. ESL0253
CTAACCATTTATAACACCGAAAGACCTCATGAAGCACTAAATAATATGACGCCGATTGAGTATAAAACACTAAAACAAGCAGCATGATTTTCTACGTCAGTTTTGTACTAACTATGGGGTATTTACATTTCCAATTCCAGTAAAGACATGCTGTATCTGGTTGCATCGGTAAAAAATCATAATTTTTGGGGGTAGTTATATATGTTGCCAGTTTCAGTACTTCATCCATTTATTGTGCGTAAACTGTTTGAAAATAGTGATTAGTCAGATTGTAAAAATCTAATTTATAAAATGTAATCTGCTCTGAGCCTTATGTGTAGCACGGCGGCAATGCTGATGTGCTGATGATGCAACAATACGGTATAAAATGGGTAAAGAAAACTTGCAGAATAAGCAATGTATTCAGGAATACACTAGTTTCTATTTTTAACTATGCAGATTCATAGCCTATAATCTGTTTTTGAAACGTTGAATTGGTGACTTTTTTCCTTGTTAAATTCCATATTTTGGAATGCTCCAGTTTATTTTTAGCCACGCTGTGGTTATTTTGTACCTTTTAGAAAGAATGTATGTCTGAAGTGCTCAGTCACAATTATCCATCCCCGTCAGATAATTTTCGCTGTGGGTTTGTTGCCATTGTCGGCCGCCCGAATGTGGGAAAATCTACATTAATGAATCATCTTATTGGCCAGAAAATCAGTATTACCAGTAAAAAAGCTCAGACTACCCGCCATAGAGTTAATGGTATTTATACCGATAATGAAGCGCAATTAATATTTGTTGATACGCCGGGCTTTCAGACTTATCACCGTAATGCACTGAATGACCGTTTGAATCAGAATGTTACTGAAGCAGTAGCCGGTGTGGATGTAATTGTTTTTGTGATTGAGGCATTACGCTTTTCTGATGCGGATCGCGAAGTATTGCAGCAATTACCGCAGCGTATTCCCGTGGTGCTGGTCGTTAATAAGGTAGACAAGGATAAAGCAAAAGACCAAAGTGTCATGCAGGCTTTTATTGAAGAAGTACAGCAGGCTTTTACTTTTACCAAGGTGGCACTGGTGAGTGCCAAGCATGGTTTGGGTGTTGCCCAACTGGTACATACGCTCAAACCCATGCTCCCACAGGGAATCCCGCTTTATCCTGAAGATATGGTAACAGATAAATCGGCACGATTTCTGGCTATGGAAATTGTGCGCGAAAAACTGTTTCGTTATCTCGGTGAAGAGCTGCCTTATGCCATGAATGTAGAGGTGGAACAGTTTGCTGAAGAAGATGGCCTATACCGGATTTATATTGCAGTTCTAGTGGATAAAGACAGCCAGAAAGGTATTCTGATTGGCAAAGGCGGGGAAAAACTGAAAAAGATTTCCACTGAAGCACGCTTGGATATGGAAAAGCTGTTTGAAACCAAAGTATTTTTAAAGGTTTGGGCAAAAGTGAAATCCGGCTGGGCTGACGATATTCGCTTTTTACGTGAATTGGGCATGTAAGGTTTAATAAATATAAGTATTTATCTGCCCAGATGCCGCTGTACAGGCAAGAAAACAGTTTACTCAGTTTGCGCAGATATTTTGTTAATATAGAAATATTTTGATATCCTTGACATGTATTTATTTGTAAATGTAATCAGACATTGCTCTGCATCAGCTAGCAGGTAATAGTGGTTTTATGCTTTTAAATATTCTGGACTTTGTACATGCCAGTATTCAGCAAGTGGTGCAGGCTGGCGATACGGTGATAGATGCCACAGCGGGTAACGGGCACGATACTCTTTTTCTGGCCACATGTGTTGGCGAACAGGGTAAGGTAATGGCCTTTGATATCCAGAAAGCTGCATTGCAGGCAACCAGTAAAAGATTGGTCAATGCAGGCATGCGTGAACGGGTTGAGCTGATTGAGGCCGGACATGAGCATCTGGATGATTATATTGAGGGTGAAATTAGTGCCATCATGTTTAATCTGGGCTATTTACCGGGAGCAGACAAAAACTGTACTACTACAGCCACTACAACACTGAAAGCCATTCAGGCCGGATTAGCTCATCTGGCGGTTAATGGGGTGCTGGCGGCGGTTTTATATCCGGGGCATGAGCAGGGCAGAATTGAAGCTCACGCAGTACAGGAATGGGCTGCCAGCTTACCACAACAGCAGATAGCAGTATTAAAATATGCTTTTATTAATCGGGTACATAATGCGCCATATGCTTTGTTATTGCAAAAGCATGCATAAAACCACGAGTTAAAGCAAAAGGAAACTAGAGATGAAACGCAGGGAACTGATAGAACTGGCTGCCACTGTATTACAGCGGCTGGACGCCATCTTACCACCATTAGCTCAGGAGCCAGACTGGACGGCGGTTGCTTATCGCTGGCATAAGCTAGGTAATAAGGGCATTCTGGAAAGCCTGCCCCATCCACACACCTTTGCCCTGAACTGTCTGGCCGCAGTAGATGAACAACGACGCCAGCTGGTGCGCAATACCGAACAGTTTCTTGCTGGCCGGCCAGCAAACAATGTATTAATGACTGGTGCGCGTGGTACGGGTAAATCATCATTGGTTAAAGCGTTATTGCATCAATATGCTGCTCAGGGTTTACGTTTGGTGGAAGTGGATAAAAGTGATTTGCTCACTTTACCCGCGTTGCTTACTATGCTGGCGCAACGGCCAGAAAAATTTATTCTTTTTTGTGATGATTTGTCGTTTGAAGACGGCGACGATGCTTATAAAGCACTGAAAACCACGCTGGATGGTGGCTTGTCACAGCGCTGTGACAATGTACTGGTTTATGCTACTTCCAACCGTCGGCATCTGATGCCTGAATATATGGCCGACAACCTTGCACAGACTGGCAGTGGTGGCGAAGTTCATCCACAGGAGGCGGTAGAAGAAAAGGTATCATTGTCTGATCGCTTTGGTTTGTGGCTGAGTTTTTACCCATTCGACCAGAGTGCCTATTTGCAGGCAGTAGAAAACTGGCTGGAAGAAGCTGGTTTACACTTGGATGACATGGCCAGACGTGCTGCACTTAACTGGAGCCAGAGTCGTGGCAGTCGCTCGGGCAGGGTGGCTTGGCAATTTGTCTGTGACTGGGTCGGGCGGGAACCACAAGAAAGAAAAGTTTGATTTTTTCTGCGTGAAGATTTTTTTGGTTCTACAACTTAAAAAATAATGTAATTAATTATAGAATAGATTTAATAAATCTTTTTGTAATAATTTATTTGTTTTATATATTGTTAATAAATTATCTTGAACAATATATAAGTAATCATTGTTTTGAAATTGATAGCCTAAAAAACGATGAGATAAATAATCATTTATTGTTTTTCCTTACAACTGTATAAAAGCTTTATCTTTCTTTTTTGAGCCTTCATAATAAACATTATCACAATCTAATTCTCCTTCTTTACAACAAGAAACTATTTTAATTGTATACCTCGCTGATTCATAATTATTGGTATATAAACAATCACGAGTAAGTTCTTTTGCTGAACAAGTGAAAGACAATAAATACGCTGTATTTCAGACAAATTTTTGTCATGGTTAATTCTGCCAGTATAAGTTTATTTAATTCTTAAGCTTTACAGGATGCAATATGGCTTTCTTGTCAAAATAATATTCTCCATTTGGCGCAGTAATTAAATCCCATTTTAAATTATGCCTCTGTAAAGTAATGATTGCTATACTGTCTTTGCCACCAAAAGTACTATCAAAATGAACTTTAATTTGATTATTCGCCAGCCGGGATTTGAATCTTATATGACAATCTATTTTATTACCAAAATGAGCAATTGAGCACAACTCTCCCTCTACGGCATCATCTGTATTTATTGTTAACTGTATTGAAAAAGTACTATATGGTATTTTGCTATTATCTAAATAAATTTTATTGTTCCAAAGTCCTTTAATATTTACAGCATGTGCGCTTCCTGAATGAAATATAAAAAAAGAGAAAAGGAATAAATAGCGTATAAAACCAAGCTTCATGGATTTTACCTTTTGATAATTATCTTCTTGTTTTAAACTGCTTTATATAAATCAGCAAAAGCTTAATTATCAAATAAATCAGACTGAACTTTGGGCGGAGCCACCTGTACACGGCGTTCACCCGCAGCAAAGCGAATATTTAGATACTGGCCGGTTTTCAGTTTACTGCTATCGCTAATAACCTGTCCGCGCTGATTGGTTACTACGCTATAGCCTCTGGCCAGAATCTGCAATGGTGAAACAGCATCCAGCACGGAAGCTTGCTGTTGTAGTCGCTGCTGTGCACGCAGCAGAATATGATGCCAGAATTGCTGTAACTGCTGTTTGCGGTAGGCGAGTGCCTGCTGCGCATGAGTAGTTTGTGGCCGCAAGCTGCTTAAGCTTCGCTGTTGCTGTAACAGAATTTGCTGTTGCTGTCTGATCTGACGTTGCATGCTTTGCTTTAACTGGCGTTGCAAGTCTGATAGTTGCTGCTGCTGTTGCTGCCAGTTTTGTTGCGGGTGTTTTAACTGGCGCGCCACCCAGTCGAGTTTCTGTGAAGCATCGTAATAGCGCTGTTGCAACAATTGGTGAATGCGGGTTTGCCATTGTGCAACAGTACGTCGCAATTGCGCCATATCCGGGCTGACCAGTTCTGCGGCCGCAGTAGGAGTAGGTGCGCGCACATCAGCAGCAAAATCAGTCAGGGTAAAATCGGTTTCATGGCCAACGCCGCTAACGGTAGGGATAGTACTGGCGGCTACAGCCCGTACTACAATTTCTTCATTATAAGACCATAAATCCTCAATACTGCCGCCACCACGGCAGATAATCAGTACATCTGCGTGAGCATGCTCGTTGGCAGTGGCAATGGCAGATGCAATCTGTTGTTCACTGCCGGCTCCCTGTACCGCAGTCGGATAGACAATCACGCTGATGCCGCTATGACGCCGACGTAAAGTTGTCACCACATCACGCAAAGCTGCTGCGGCCAGACTGGTGACCACACCTACCACTTTCGGATGGGGCGGTAACGGGCGCTTACGTTGAGAAGAAAATAAACCTTCCGCAGTTAATTGTTGCTTCAGACGTTCATAAGCTTCATATAACTGTCCCAAGCCCTTATGCCGCACGGCATTGATGGTAATCTGGAATTCACCACGGGCTTCGTAAATACTGATTTTTCCGGCTACTTCAAGGTCATCGCCTTCCTGTAACGGCTGGCTAAGTTGCTGTGCCACGCCTTTAAACAGTACACATCTGACCTGTGCACGGGCATCTTTTAAAGAGAAATAATAGTGTCCGCTGGCGGCACGGGTAAGATTGGAAACTTCGCCACCAATCCACAAACCAACCAGATTCTGTTCGAGTAATTGCCGGGCACATGCATTGAGTTCAGAGACACTTAATGCAGCTGGAGCAAAGAAGTCAGACATAAAAAACACCATTATTTCGAGCAATTTTGTGGTGCTGATATTATACGGCCTTTTTTACTGGGTTTCAGTTCTGTATATACACCGTGGTATAGTGCCATTTTGTCGTTTATGAGCAGAATTATGGGCTGGTTAGCCGGTTTGATACAACGCCACTGGCAACATCCACAGACAGGGCTGGCCATATTGTTATGGCCGCTGGCACGGATTTTTCAGATAATAGCGATGCTGCGCCGCTGGCTTTATCGAGTCGGGCTATTGCCCAGTAAGCGGCTGCCTTGCCCGGTAGTGGTAATCGGCAATATTCATGTTGGTGGCGTGGGTAAAACTCCCTTAGTGGCTGCACTAGTGCAGGCATTGCATCAGCGGCAGATTAAAGTTGGTATCATCAGCCGCGGCTATGGGCGTTCCAGCAAAGATACGGTAATTATCAATGCCCGTACTACGGCTTCAGAAGCCGGAGATGAACCGCTGATGCTGTTTAAGCAAACTCAGGCACCGATTGCCGTTGCCAGCACACGCGAGGCTGCAGGTAAAGCATTATTACAGGCACACCCGGATTTGCAGCTTCTGCTAAGCGATGATGGCCTGCAACATTATGCTCTCAAGCGGGATATGGAAATTGTGGTATTTCCGGCTGCGGATATTGGCAAAACAATGGATTTGCTACCCAATGGCCCGTTACGTGAATCACTTGGCCGTTTGCACCTGGTTGATGGCGTAATATTCAGTCAGGGCGATGCAATAGCCACGCACCGAGCACAACAGTTAGACATGCTAAAAACACAGTGGTGTGGCTACAGCACATTAAATTATGCTGATTTTTATTGCCTGAACCAGCCTCGGCAGACTGCTCAAGCAATAGAGTTTGCAGGCAGGCATTGTGCGGCCATCGCTGCTATTGGCCGACCAGAGCGCTTTTTTCAGGCATTACAAACTTTAGGCATTGATCTGAAGCAAACCATTGCGTTGGACGACCATGCCGTGATTAAACCAGCAGACTGGCCTGAGGCGGATGTGATATTTATTACCGAAAAGGATGCAGTTAAGCTGACTATGCCTTTGCAACATAATATCTGGGTTTTGCCTCTCTCGGCTCAAATCTGCCCCGATTTGGCTGAATTTATTCAGTCGCGATTACAATTGCGCAGTACTGCTACAATAAAAACGTTATCGTGATGAAAAAGATGCCATAAACACTGGCTACTGGTAAAATTTCTGTAAATTGTTCACACAGCATTTATGGATTGTACAGACTGGTTTGGCTGGTATTGCAGGCGAGGAATTTCTGTTCAGGCCGAATATTTCAGCGTACCCTGTATCGCCATTTCAATATATGGTAAAGTCATTCATCGATGTTATGTGTCAATTATTAACTGGCAATGCCTCATTCAGACATCAGACTGAATGAAAAACGATAGATATCGCTTACCACTGTTGTGGTACTAAGGACAGAAAATGGATCAAAAATATCTGGATATTCTGGTATGCCCCCAATGTAAGGGAAAACTGCAATGGCATGCACAGCAACAGGAGTTGTGGTGTAAGGCTTCGCGGCTGGCTTATCCGGTTAAAGACGGCATTCCCTATATGCTGGTAAATGAAGCGCGTGAATTATCTGACGAAGAATGTACAGTCGACGCATGAGTGATTTTGTCGTATTGATTCCGGCACGCCTGTCTTCCAGCCGCCTGCCAAACAAGGCTTTAGCTGATATTCATGGTAAGCCGATGGTGGTGCGGGTGGCTGAGCGCGCCCGCTCAAGTAAAGCCAGTAAAGTCGTTGTGGCCACAGATCATGCAGATATTCAGGCTGCGTGTCAGGCTCATGGTATTGAAGCCGTATTAACGGCCACAGACCACGAAAGCGGCACCACACGTCTGGCTGAAGCGGCCAGCATCTTAAATTTGGCCGAAAATGACTGTGTAGTTAATGTGCAGGGTGATGAGCCCCTGATTGAACCGGAACTGATTAATGCAGTGGCCGCACAGCTACAGCAAAGCTGTGCCCCAATGGCTACAGCCGCACACTTATTAACTGATTACGCAGATTTTATTGATGCTAATTGTGTTAAGGTAGTGCTGAACAGCCAGCACAATGCATTGTATTTCAGCCGCGCAGCCATTCCTTGGCCGCGTGAGTTGATGCGCAGCGGTGCCGAAATGATGCCGAAAGATATACCGGTATATCGTCATATTGGTATTTATGGTTATCGGGTACAATTTCTGCACCAGTATTCTGATTTGACACCATCCCCATTAGAGCAGGCTGAATCGCTCGAGCAGTTACGGGTGTTATGGCATGGTTTTAACATCGCGGTACAGATCACCCCCCACGCGCCAGCGGCGGGGGTTGATACGATGGCAGATCTGGAACGGGTACGTGCCAGTTGGCCAGATATACACAAATAAATATTATTATTTACAGTATATTAAATTAAAATATAGACACATTCAGGAGTTGAAATGAAAATTTTATTATTGGGTGCACCTGGCGCCGGCAAAGGCACACAGGCACAGTTTATTACCGCTGCGTTCAATATCCCGCAGATTTCAACCGGCGATATGCTCCGTGCAGCAGTTAAAGCAGGCACGCCACTGGGTATTGAAGCCAAAAAAATTATGGATGCCGGTGGTTTGGTGCGTGATGATATTATTATTGGTCTGGTTAAAGAACGTATTGCTCAGCCTGATTGTGCCAATGGCTTTTTGTTTGATGGCTTTCCACGCACACTGGCTCAGGCTGAGGCCATGGAAAAAGCCGGCGTGCATCTGGATGCCGTAGTAGAAATTGCCGTACCGGATGATGTGATTATTGAGCGCCTGTCAGGCCGTCGTGTGCATCAGGCTTCAGGTCGTACCTATCATGTAATCTATAATCCACCAAAAGTAAGCGGTGTTGATGATGAAACGGGTGAGCCACTGATTCAGCGTGACGATGATCAGGAAGAAACCATTAAGAAACGCTTACAGGTTTACCACGAACAGACAGAAGTACTGATTGATTTTTATGGTAAACAGGACGGAGCTACGGCACCGGACTATATCCGGGTAGATGGTACACAGCCGGTAGAAGCAGTTAAGACTCAGGTACTGGCGGCATTAAAACTTTAATATTCTACTCAGGCTGTCTGTTGCGAATTTAATTTTAATCGCAGGCAGCCTTTAATTTTGGCTACAATGTGCCAATACTTTTCCAAACATATATGGCTGGATAAAATATTCAGCCGCGGAGACTTGGGTATGAATATTGCCAAAACTATGTTCGCAACTTTGCTGCTTGGTGTATGTGCTCTGGCACTGGCACGCAAGGAAACCCTATATAACGAACATTATATTGGCCCGGATGAAAATCAGGCATGGGAAGAACATGCTGTGCCGATGCCAGCCTATCCAACAGGTAACGAACAGTGGGCTGATCTCTATATCAGCCAGACTTATACAGGCCAGCCAAAATTAATGCTGAACAGTATTCATATTAATACTGACCATACAATACATTATATTCTGAATCAGCAGTCTAAACAGGGTATCAATAATCTCTCTGCCGAAGCCATCCATTGCCCCACACGACGCATGAAAGTATTTGGATTTGGTGATGATGTCAATAAACGCTGGATACAGCCGCGCAACAGTCAATGGAAAGTAATCGGTACCACCCTGAATGAGCTGGATAAAGTACGCTCAGTGCTGTATCAGACTTTCTGTGAAGACGGATTGCCACGCAATCAGCAGGAACTAATGCAACGTATTACTACTCGCGCCATGCGCTAGACAGGATTAATCGTGGAATGGTTCAGTGATGCTCATATTTGGAGGTTGGTAGTCATCGGTTTTAGTGCCGGTTTGATGGATGCTGCTGTAGGAGGTGGCGGGCTGTTGCAGATACCCGGGCTTTTTAATGCTTTACCAAAACATACCATTGTGCCTATTGTCATGGGTGTCAATAAATTTGCATCAGCTAGTGGTACGCTGGTAGCAGCCATACAATATACTCGACGTATACCTGTACCGTGGGCAATGCTGTTGCCAGCAGCCGTGCTTGCGTTTGTTTTTTCCTATCTGGGCTCGCATATTGTGGTGTATCTGCCCACAGCATGGATGAAACCGTCCATTCTGGTTATTTTAATTGTGATGGCGGTTTATACTTTTCTCAAAAAAGATCTCGGACAGGTTCAGCGCCGGAGCCATCTTAGTCGGCGCGAATATGTTTTTGGTCTCTTTATGGGGGCATTAATCGGCCTTTATGATGGTATTTTGGGCCCCGGTACCGGCAGTTTGCTGGCTTTTGTATTTGTGCGCTTTTTTGCCTTTGATTTCATTACGGCAACCGCCTCATCCAAAGTCATCAACCTGACAACCAATCTGGCCGCGCTGGCTTTCTTCATTCCAAACCAGTACGTGGTGTGGCACTGGGCAATTCCACTGGCTGCTGCCAATTTAACAGGCGGATTAATCGGAAGCAGACTGGCTATGGTTGGTGGCAGTGAATTAATACGCAAAGGATTCATTATCGTGTTATGTATTATGATTTGCAGCTTTGGCCGTGATTTACTTATGCCTTATCTTAAATAATATATTTTTGTATATCATGCTTGTAGTATGTCGTAGTTGCTTGTTTATATCTCTGTACTGCCAGCAGATATATCTGTTATTTAAACAGATTGGCGTTTGTGCCGGAAAAATTGCTGTAATAACTCTTTGGATTCAGCCGCCAGTACACCGCCCAGAATTGCGGTGTGCGTATTAAGCTGGCGGTTGGCAAATAAATTAATCACACTGCCAGCAGCACCAGTTTTGGTTTCAGCAGTACCATAAATTACTCTTTTGACTCTGGCCTGTATTAAGGCGCTGGCACACATGGCACAAGGTTCCAGAGTAATATATACATCACAGTTTTGTAAGCGATAATTGCCCAGCGTGCTACTGGCTGCTGCCAGTGCCTGAATTTCAGCATGGTGGCTGACATTATGGTCGGTAATACAGCGATTATAGCCATAACCAATAAGATTATTTTCGTACACCACAACTGCACCTACCGGCACTTCATTCAGTAGCTGTGCCTGCTGCGCTGCATGTAATGCCTGTTGCATCCAGTGTTGCATGATTTTTGCAGACGGAAACAGGGCTACAGGTGGATGCTGCTTTATCTGTTGACGCCAAAATGTTTTCTCTTCGGCGCTAAAGCTCTGCGCGGTACGGTTTTCCACTAAAGCGATAAATTGCCATAACACGCTTTCAGTACTACTGGTGCTAATGTTTTTAAACTGTAAAAAAGCGGTAATAGCACCATGCTGCTGCAAATCTTCTACGCAATGTATATTAAGCTGTTTAAGAATGGCTATGGTTTTAGGTGCCAGCGGTGGTGTTGTAAGTGGCGTATTCATAAGCAAAGAGAATGATTGATGCCTATTATCCTACTATAAATCTGGCCAATCATGAAAAGGGAATTTGATATGCAGATGGTGTGATAATTACTGATCATCATGGTGGTTTGGGCGTGCGCTGGCTGAATATTATCTGACTCAGAAAATCAAGGTTATTTGCCTGATGCACCATGGCTGGCGCAAGCAGCCGGAAGGAGTACTATAATATGTAATTAATTGGCTGATACTGAGATTCAGGCCATATGACGACAAATTGGCCAGCGAGCAAAACGATCTGGGAAACAAGGATGATATGGTTCTGATTAATAATGCCGGTATAGTGGAATTTAATGTGCTGATAAGGCTAAAACAGCACCACTTAACAAATTCCCGCCCAGCAAAGAGGCATGATTAAATCTATCCGGTAAAATTGTATTCTGATTACTTCTTCGTTTAGTACCTTGTAGAAATTTGTATTAAATCAGAATAATTAGCCAATCTTAAATAGTGATTGGCCATTGATTTTCACTCGTGGTTAAGCATTGGTACTATCGTTAAGCATACTGGTTTGACCTTGCTCAATAATAGCTTGCTCTATAGCGGCTTGATGCACCTCATCGCCATAATCTTGTCGTGGTTCTGGCCTAATCCCTAATTTAATAAGTAATGCTTGATCTTTTTCTATCTGGGGATTAGCTGTTGTTAATAATTTATCTCCATAGAATATAGAATTAGCGCCTGCTAAAAAGGCTAGTGCTTGGGTTTGCTCATTCATTTGTTGCCGGCCTGCTGATAAACGCACATAGGATTTAGGCATCATAATACGGGCGACAGCAAGCATTCTGATAAAATCAAACGGGTCTATATCTGGTTCATTTTCCAGAGGTGTGCCTTTAACTTTAACTAAATTATTAATGGGAACGCTTTCTGGATGTTCTGCTAAATTAGCTAACTGGATTAATAAATTAGCACGATCTTTAACTGATTCTCCCATTCCCAGAATACCACCTACGCAAATTTTCATACCTGCTTCTCTCACATAAGCTAATGTCTGTAATCGATCACTGTAAGTATGGGTGGTAATGATATGAGTATAAAATTCTGGTGAAGTATCTAGGTTGTGATTATAGTAATCTAGTCCGGCATCGGCCAAGGCACAGGCTTGATCTGGTGATAGTTTACCTAAAGTCATACAAGTTTCCATGCCTAATGCTTTCACACCCTTTACCATCTCTAAGACATAAGGCATATCTTTAGCTGTAGGATGCTTCCATGCTGCTCCCATACAGAAACGGGTTGAACCTATTGCTTTAGCTGCTTTGGCTTTCTCTATAACCTTTTGTACCTCAAGTAATTTTTCTTTATCTAGCCCTGTATTGTAATGGCCGGACTGAGGACAGTATTTGCAATCTTCCGGACAGGCACCTGTTTTGATTGATAATAAGGTTGAAACCTGTACCTCATTTGAATTGAAGTATTGTCGGTGTACGGTTTGAGCCTTAAAAATAAGATCATTAAAAGGTAATTGAAATAATTGCATTACTTCAGGCAGAGCCCAGTCATGACGAATAGTGCCCAAGGACATAATAGTTTCCTTTAGTAGCAAGGTTGAGTTTCACAATGAAACATAGCATTTAATGCTGTATTGCCAACCATTTTAAGTTGTAAAATCTACATGAAACGGGGATAGATTTACGGACGGATGCAGTTTTCTGTTTGTGCTATACTGTTTGTTATCTG
Organism: Snodgrassella sp. ESL0253; assembly: GCF_013344965.1. NCBI lineage: Bacteria > Pseudomonadati > Pseudomonadota > Betaproteobacteria > Neisseriales > Neisseriaceae > Snodgrassella > Snodgrassella sp. ESL0253. The sequence continues at coordinate 12,506 of NZ_JAAEDQ010000006.1, forward strand.
AAGTTAAAATACGTCTGAATTGGTTTTCTCCCAGCATCAGAAATTGCGATAATACGCTATCAATCCTGAATATACTAATATTTTTTTTAAGGATAAACAGATTGTTTTGTGCCGCACTGCTGTAAATCTTCTATGCTATATATCAAGCTGTTTTAGAATAATTATGGTTTTAAAGGCCAGTGGTAGTGTAGTTACCGGTATGTTCGTAGGCCATGAATTTGTTTGGTGTCCAGTGTCACTCTACAACTCTGGTTAATCTTGAAAAAGGAATTTGATATGCAAAATTGTGTGATTATTACTGGCCATAGCCGTGGTTTGGGCCGCGCTCTGACTGAATACTATTTAGCTCAGGAAATCAGGGTTGTTGGCCTGTCGCGGCATGGCTGGGACAATCCGCCAGAACGATTACTGCAATATGCAATTGATTTTGCTGATGCAGAGGCTATGGCAACATTAGTACAATCAGCTAGCTGGCAGAGTAATCTGGAAAACAAGAATGAAGTGATTCTGATTAATAATGCTGGGATGGTAGAACCAAATGCACTGGCCGGCCAGCAGGACTATGATGCAATTATCAAAGCCGTAACGGTAAATATTGCTGCGCCATTGTTGTTAACCAATGCCGTGATTGCGGCTGCCACCAAGGCCGACATTCGTATTGCTCATATCAGTAGCGGCGCTGGCCGCCATGCAATAGCAGGCTGGAGTGTTTATGGTGCTACCAAGGCCGCATTGGATCAGCATGCAGCGGTAGTGGCTGCTGAGAAGCATCCGCACGTGCGTATTGCCAGCATTGCACCTGGGGTGGTTGATACGAATATGCAGCAGAATATTCGTTCTGCCGAGATAGAAAAATTTCCGCTGGTACATAATTTTATTAATTTAAAAGCGAAAAATCAGTTACAGAGTGCTGAAGATACGGCACAACAAATTGCTGCCATGATTGCAGCCGAAGATTATGGCCAGCAGACTCAGCGTGATGTGCGGGAATAAACAGGGGTTTGTTATAATAGCTCCTTTTTTGCTTTGCCTGTTAATTTCATGACGACTGCCGCTTACGAACAACAACTGTCTGATAAACAACTTTATCTGGATAATTTATTTGCAGACTGTGCTTTCCCACCGGTGCAGGTTTTTACTTCGCCTGCATCGCATTACCGGATGCGTGCCGAGTTTCGCATCTGGCATGATGGGGATGAGTGCAGTTATGCCATGTTTACGCCGGGTGAAAAAGCCAGTGCCAGTAATGTACGCAAGTTGCGTAATTTTACTATTGCTCATGAAAATATTAATTCACTGATGCCAAAGCTGTTGGATAGCATACAGGCCAATGAGCTGATAAAAGCACGGCTGTTTCAGGTTGAGTTTTTAACCACACTGGCAGGTGACACGCTGGTAACGCTGATTTATCACAAAAAACTGGACGATAGCTGGGTTCAGGCGGCCAGAATATTGGCAGCCAAACTGGGTATTCAGATTTTGGGACGCAGTCGCGGACAGAAAGTAGTTCTGGAACGGGATTATGTTATTGAGCGGTTAACTGTTAATCATGAGGTGTTTCAGTACAAGCAGCTGGAAGGTGGCTTTACTCAGCCCAATGCAGAAGTATGTCAGTCTATGTTGAGTTGGGCTACGAATGTGGCGCAAGCGATTAATAGCGGAGACTTGCTGGAACTGTATTGTGGCAATGGTAATTTTACTCTGCCTCTGTCCCGCCATTTTCGCCGGGTGCTGGCTACAGAAGTATCAAAAACCTCTGTACAGGCTGCGCACTGGAATATTGAAACTAATCAGATAAATAATATTGCTTTGGCTCGGCTGTCGGCCGAAGAGTTTACTGAAGCTTATACCGGTGTCAGGGCTTTCCAGCGTTTGGCGAGCGAGCAGATTTATCTGGCTGATTATCAGTTCAGCTCGGTTTTTGTGGATCCGCCACGAGCCGGCATTGATCAGGCAACGCTTGAATTATTGCAAAAATTTGACAATATCATTTATGTATCGTGTAATCCTGTCACTTTGCACGAAAATCTGCAAATGCTTCTAACTACGCATGAAGTGAAGCGGGCGGCGATGTTTGACCAGTTTCCCTTTACACCACACATTGAATCGGGTGTGTGGCTGCAAAAGCGTTGATTAATTCAATTATTGATAATATTCGGCTTAATCCAGTGCTCTGAACTTTAAAACGCTCTGATTCTGGCTTGTTTAGCTTTGATACCAATTCTATTTTAACTCTCATCATCAATGATGATTCCGATAAAAAAACTGCCTGACAGCTATCAGGCAGTTTTTTTATTGCATAAAGAAAAAGCAATTAATTCTGTTCTTCAGTTTGAGCTTTCTGACGTAAGCGCAAGCCTAATTCATGCAGTTGTTTTTCATCTACATGATTTGGTGCATCTACCAGCAAGTCCTGTGAACGTTGGGTTTTCGGGAAAGCAATAACGTCACGAATGGAGTCAGCACCAGCCATCAGGGTAACCAGACGGTCCAGACCGAAAGCCAGACCACCATGAGGTGGCGCACCGAATTTCAGGTTGCTTAGGAGAAAACCGAATTTATTCTGTTGTTCTTCTGGCGTAATTTTTAGTGCAGCAAATACTTTTTCCTGAATATCAGCACGATGGATACGGATGGAACCACCACCGATTTCCCAGCCGTTTAATACCATATCATAAGCACGGGCAAGGCATTGTTCGGGTGCACTTACCAGTAAATCTTCATGGCCAGTCTTGGGTGCAGTAAACGGGTGATGCATGGAAGACCAACGTTGTTCTTCCTCATCATATTCAAACATGGGGAAATCAACTACCCATAATGGGCGCCATTCTTCGGTAAAGTAACCATTGGCAGCACCGTGTTCATGGCCAATTTTGACACGCAGGGCACCAATGGCTTCGTTCACAACTTTAGCTTTGTCTGCGCCAAAGAAAATGATATCGCCATTCTGGGCACCGGTTTTTTCAATAATCGACTGCAATGCGCTATCAGACAGGAATTTCACAATCGGAGACTGCAAGCCGCTGTCTTCGCCATTGTTTATCTTGCTGGTGTCGTTAACCTTGATATAAGCCAAACCTTTGGCACCATAGATGCCTACAAACTCGGTATAAGTATCTATTTCCTTGCGGCTCAATCCGGCGCCATTAGGTACACGCAATGCCACAACTCGGCCGTTTTTCATGTCGGCAGCAGCACGGAATACTTTGAATTCTTCCGTTTTCATGACATCAGTGAGCTCGGTAAATTGCAGGTTTACCCGTAAATCCGGTTTGTCTGAACCATACAGGAACATGGCGTCGTGCCAGCTCATGCGTGGGAAAGTGGGTAAATCGACAGACAATGCTTCCTGAAATACCAGTTTAACCATGTTTTCAGTGATATCCATGATTTCGTTCTCGCTAAGGAACGAAGTCTCCAAGTCAATCTGGGTAAATTCAGGTTGACGGTCGGCACGTAAATCTTCATCACGGAAACATTTAACAATCTGGTAGTAACGGTCAAACCCGGCCACCATCAGTAACTGTTTGAATAATTGCGGTGATTGAGGCAACGCAAAAAATTCACCCGGGAATACACGGCTAGGTACCAGATAGTCACGAGCACCTTCCGGAGTAGAGCGGGTAAGCATCGGTGTTTCGATATCAATAAATCCCTGACTGTCCAGATAACGGCGCACAGCCATGGCCACACGATAGCGTAGGCGCAGATTATTCTGCATAACCGGACGGCGTAAATCGATTATCCGGTTGGTGAGGCGAACATTTTCGCTAATGCCCTCGTCATCAATCAGGAAAGGAGGGGTAGCAGCGGTATTGAGTATTTCTATTTCCTTGGCTAACAGTTCAATGCCGCCAGAAATCATTTTGTCGTTTTTGGTGCCATCCGGGCGTGCACGAACACGGCCAGTAATGCTCAGTACATATTCATTACGGGCAGAATCGGCCAGAGTAAATGCCTCTGGTGTATCAGGGTCAATCACAACCTGTACGATGCCTTCGCGGTCACGCAAGTCAATAAATATTACACCACCATGGTCGCGACGGCGATGTACCCAGCCTTTTACGGTGACGGTCTGGTCGAGATATTGCTCGTTAATTAAGCCACAATAGTTGGTTCGCATTTTAATGCCTTTGTTGCAGTGATTACGGTTAATTGTGTCATCAGGAATATCATCCCGGTCAAAGCCCGGTGCTAGTGTGGTTTGGCTGGTTTGTGTAGCGGGAAAATAGCCTGTAATGACTGTTTATGTGGGGGTTCGTCTGGCTGTACCATGCCCAGCGATATAACATATTTCAGTGCATCGTCCACGCTCATATCGATTTCGCGTACATCTTTACTGTTGACCATAATATAGTAGCCGCCGGTAGGATTGGGCGTAGTTGGCACATATACAGAAATGTACTCGTTTGCCGGCGTGTCGCCAGCCTGATGTGGCAGGGCAGATGCAATGTTATCCGGTATATGGCCAGATACAAATCCAATCGTCCAGATGCCTGGCTGCGGAAAAGGTATCAGTACCGGTGTTTTGAACGACTGGCGCGAATCTGACAATAATGATTCAGATACTTTCTTGACGCCCGAATAAATGCTTTTTACGACAGGAATGCGCCCCCAAAATGCATCCCAAGCAGCTAATATTCTGCGCCCGAGCATATTTGCGGCCAGTAAACCAGTAACAAATACAATGATAAGCGCAGCCAGCAAACCTATACCATGGATTTTAAAACCTAAAAATGCCTGTGGTTGCCAGCGTGCCGGTAAAATGTTGACGAGCTGATCTGCCATGCCAATGATATAACTGATTACCCAAATTGTCACAATGATGGGCAGCCATACGAGCACGCCAGTGAGCATGTATTTTTTTAAGGATTTTTTCAGTTTTCCGCTCTCGGCAGGCTGTTGCGCCATGGTGTAGTTAAATCCTTTTAATCTGGTCAGCTTACGATTATCAAACTTTATATTATACCTACATTTGGTTGTTTTCACAGTGGCTATTACTGATGTTAATTAAATTTAATTTTAGGCGGGTAGTTTTGGAAATATAAGCTGTCTCTATCTGGGCAGGCTTGTGATTAATCTGATGCGAGTGAGTAATGGCTCGGGGCAAAAATCAGTTTTATGAATACTTTGCTGTTTATGGTTAAATCTGAATATTGATGTCCGCTGTCTTGTATAAGCTATTATGTGATTTATTTCCATTTAACTGTTTGATTGTTTGATGTAAAGATGATTGCTGTAGCCAGTATTTACCCATATATAAAATAAGCAGATGAAAATCGGTTAATTACTGACTAATGCCTGAGTGGCTTTAAGATTGAACTGATTCAGTCGATAACACATAGAAAAATAATTATAAGTTTTCTGAGGTTAATTTAGAATTATACCGATTAAACCATGAATAAATTACAAAGACATTTTATGTTAATTTATTTGGTATAATGTATGTAGTATAAATATAAAATTAATTATATCTTTTTGGGGAATTGTAGCTGTTTATATGGCGAAAATCCGTTTTGCCTGTGCCTGGTTACCATGGTGGGTTGTGGGTGTCTGTGGGTCTTACTTATTACCTCAGTCTGTAATTTTGCCATGGCTAAGTGCTTTGTTTATTCTGGCTGTATTGATTGTGTGGCCTGGCTGGCAATGGTGTCGTTATGGCTGTGCAATTTGCGCTGGCGTGATATTTGCACTCTGGCGTACCGATATGATATTGCAACAGCAATGGCCATTAACTGATAAAGCACAGTTACAAGATGTTGTGATTAAAGTCACGGATATTCCTCAGCAGAATCAGCAGCGCAGCCGCTTTGTGGCTCAGGTAAGTTTACCCAACGGCCAACAGCAGCAATGGCTACTAACGGATTACACAAAACAGCAATGGCCGCCGGGCAGCAGATGGCTGGTAAGGACAAAAGTACGTGCGATTATCGGCGAAACCAATAAGGTTGGTTTCAATCAGGAAGCCTGGGCGCTGGCCAATCATATTGGTGCGATGGCAACTGTTGTCAAAGGGCAGCGTAAAGCATTACCAGCTACATCTGGCTGGCAGGAATGGCTGGCACGCTGGCGTCTGTGGTGTAGCGCACGCTGGCAGGCACAGGCTCAGACTTACCCGCAGGGTGTAGCCTTGCTCAAAGCGCTTGCTGTCGGTGAGCAGTCTGCATTACCCGTAGCCGCCTGGCAAATATTTCGCCCACTTGGATTGAATCATCTGGTTAGCATTTCCGGCCTGCATGTAGGTATGCTGGCCATGCTGGCTGCATGGTTATGTGGTAAATGTTTACAGTATTTACCCATACGCATTCACCAGCCATGGATATACACCCGCTGCACGGCTGTGCTGACAGCTATTCTTTATAGTGCACTGGCCGGTTTTGCTGTGCCCACTCAGCGCAGTATGCTGATGATTATTATTCTGGCCTTAACTTGGCGACGCGGGTATTTGCGTGCCTTTCAGGTATGGTGGTTAACGATAGCGATTGTGTTGCTGTTTGACCCTTTGGCTGTATTAAGCGTTGGATTCTGGCTGTCTTTTCTGCTGGTTGCTGTGTTGATGTGGGCTGGTGACGGCTATGGCTATGGTGCTAAATGGCGTCAGTTAGTACTGGCGCAATGGGCAGCAGGGCTGGCTTCGGTTGTACTGGTGGCTTTTTGTTTTGGTTCGGTACCGCTAATATCGCCGCTGGTAAATGCACTGGCTATTCCCTGGTTTACGCTGGTACTGGTGCCGTTGGCCTTATTGTCATTGATTGTACCAGTGGATATATTGCGTACTCTTGCCGCCTATCTGAGTGAACAAACCATGTGCCTGCTACACTGGGTAGCTGGCTATGCTCCTGAATATTATCCGGCACATGCTCCTTTGGCGTTGTGGCTGCTGGCGTTTATTGCCGTTTTGCTGTTACTGCTGCCACGCGGCTGGTATTTACGTCCATTATGTCTGTTGATTTTATTTTTATTGCTCAGCTATCGGCCACCGCGTCCAGCTCAGGGTGAAGCGGTTATCAGGGTATGGGATGTTGGGCAGGGTTTGGCTGTAAGTATCAGTACAGCCAAACATGAATTATTGTTTGATACTGGCACTGCCTATGCGGCGCAATCTGCCTTGTTGCCCAATTTACGTGCTGCTGGTATTAAACGGCTGGATACGCTGGTTCTGTCTCATAATGATAGTGACCATGATGGTGGTGCAACGCTGATTAAGCGGCATCTGCAACCACAAAGTATTATTGCCGGACAACCACAAGCATATTCTTTTCCCGTGCAAGCATGTAGAGGCGGTTTGAACTGGCAATGGGATGGGGTATGGTTTGAGTTTCTTAATCAGCCAGTGGCGGCCAAAAGCGGAAAAAATGAATATAGCTGCGTGTTACGTGTTGTGAGTGCCGATAAAGCCATCCTGATTACTGGTGATTTGGGCAAAAAGGGGGAGCGTGCTTTACTGGCTGCATATAACGATAATTTATTCAGCCAGATTTTAATTTTAGGCCATCATGGCAGCCGTCACTCCAGTGATATGAATTTTATCCGTACAGTGGCACCACAATATGCTGTTGCCAGTGCCGGCTTCGCCAATCCATATGGCCACCCGCATGTTCAGGTACAGCAGTTGCTGGTACAGGAGGGTATTACCCTGTTGCGCACAGACCGGATGGGAGGCATGCAAACTACTTTATCGGCACGTCCGGTGCGCTGGCAGCTATTACACAGTTATCGGCCTTACTGGCAGCGCAAGCCGGTAGTAGAGATAATGCCAAAATAGCTTCTGAACGGCATAATATACTGGCGTATAATGATAAATGTGCGTTAACTGGCTGGATAGAAGGAATTAATATGCATTGGCGTAGAATTTTCACTTTGGGCTTGATGGGCTTAGTGCTGGCTGCTTGTGCTACACCGGAACAAAAAGCTGCCCGGGCGGCAGCGGAAAAAGCTGCTGAACAGAAGCTGAAGCTGGATTTGGCAGCACAATGTGATGCACGTACTGCCGAATTGATGCAGGCACAAATGCAAAATCCGGCATTTTTTTCTGACCCTGCTAATGCGAAAATAGCGGAAGAATATCGGCAAAAGGTTAATCTGCCGATTTTTCAGAGTTGTTACAGACTGGCTTGGGACAATTATGTGAGTAAGATAAGGTTACAACAGGCGCGGGACTGGGCAATGCAGCGCAGATGGGATGATGACATGAACTGGATGATGTTCAGGCCACGCTGGTGTCGCAGCACCCACAATGGGCGTTCATATGTATACCGCTGCTGATAGCGAAATAAAACAGGCAGGTAACACCTGCCTGTTTGTTTAATTGTGCTTGCTACTGGGTCAGTACATCGACACCTTTAGGTGGTGTAAATTTAAACTGACTGCGGTTAAATTGCGGATGGGTATTGATTTTGCTGAATGTGATGGTGGTTTGATTCCCAAAACTGTCTTTTAGCTGCATGTTGGCCAGATTGTCGCCACGAAAACCGATACGAATATTCTGATAACCGGTATTACTGCGTTTCGGTATGGCGCGTACATAATCGACACCATCGCTGCTGCCATCATCTGACAGGGAATAATTGGCATTCAGTGCTGATTTATTGGAAAGAATGGCTGCTGGCGAATCACCAATTGTCTGGTTCTGCTCTTGTTTGGTTACCTGAGCCAAATCCTGATCATATAACCAGACAGTTTTACCGTCGCCGACAATTGTCTGTTTATAAGGCTGCGTGTATTCCCAGCGAAAGAGCCCCGGGCGTTGAATGGCAAATGTCCCGGATGTTGTTTGCGTGCGTTTTTTGCTGTGAACTGTCTGGGTGAACTGGCCAGAAATACCATCTGTATCTGAATTAAATTTTTGCAGGGTGTCTAAACCACCTGCACTAACCAGTACACTGCTGATAGCCATAATGCCACTAAGCACAGCTTTACTCAAAATTCGCATTAATCACTCCTTTGCTAAACTATTAATGAATATTTTAGCTGTTCGCGGCTAAAGTTGAAACAGAAATTGCCTGTTTGGCTATTTCTGCACAATAGTGCTGCAAACAGGCAAAACCATTTTGGTAAATCAAGTGGCCATTTTAAATGACATCTTATGCATTTCAGGCAAGTAACCGGTTGCCTGAGTGGGCAAAATAAAATTACAAATTAATAATGTTAATTATTGGTTTGTATAATAGATTACTTTTTGAGTATATTTAAAGATTAAGGCAATGGTGCCATATAAGTAAAGTAATCATGCAATAGGATTCTAATGGAAAAAAATCGTAATCCTATCAACTTTTCCATCAGCATGGATTGATCAATTTACTGCTTGGCTGCCTGCTCAAAACGGGCAAAGTTCTGTTTTGCCTGTTGAAGTTTTGCCTTATTCTCATTCAGTTTATTTTGCAGGTCAGTAACTTTGTCACTGTCGCCTTTAGCCTGAGCTTTGTCCAGCTTGCGCTGGGTTTCATTAATTTTATTGATTAATTTATCGATTTTCTGGGTATATTTCTGCCGCAAATCTTCGTTGCTACAGTTCTGGGCAATATCGGCTTTCTGGATATTTAGACGATTAATTTGTTTCTGATTATTATTGGCATGAGCATATTGTAATTGCTTCTCAATCTGTTGCTGCTTTTCTTTACAGGTTTGCCAATTGTCATCTGCCATGGCCGGAAATGTGGCTGACAAGGCCAGTGCAAGTAGGGTACCTTTAAGCGTGCGTGAATAATTCATATATTTATCCTTTTCATGTTAAAGATTTTATATTGTAAAACTATTAGGTGATTTCCACTATATGCAAGGTAAAATCTATCTAAATGATGGTTTATTTTGCTCGTGCAGGCCATGTATACTGAACTGTAATTTACTTTATGCCTGTTTTTGAAAATGTCTATTGCTGCCTTGCTGGAATCTGCCTTATTAAGTTGTCTGCCAGATGAAAAATGTGCCCTGAGCAATGAGGCACAACAGTTATGTTTACAAACACCAGCCAATGCATTGCAACGGGATGAAACTGCTGTAATTAAAGATTTTCGTTTTGCTGGCCATCCGGTGCGGCCAACGCTGGTGCCGCCAGCCAAAGTCAAAAGCCGCAAGTTTACGACAGCGGAGGGTTATGCAGCCTTATTGCATGCAGTTTGTCACATTGAGTTTAATGCAATCAATCTGGCGCTTGATGCTGCCTATCGTTTTCGGCTGTTACCAGAAGAATTTACTCGCGATTGGGTGCGGATTGCCGCCGAAGAAGCACATCATTTCCAGCTTATGCGGCAGCGTTTACAGGCCTCAGGCTACGATTATGGTGATTTTTCCGCGCATAATCATTTGTGGGATATGGCTTATAAAACCGCATTTGATCCACTGTTACGCATGGCTCTGGTGCCCAGAGTACTGGAAGCGCGTGGGCTGGATGTTACCCCGGGAATGCGTACTAAAATAGCGCAAAAGGGGGATGATGCCACTTGTGCTGTGTTGGATATTATCTATCGCGATGAGGTGGGGCATGTGCAGGTGGGGAATTACTGGTATCAGTATCTATGCAGACTGCGCGGTTTGGAACCATTGGCTTTATTCCGGCGCTTACTCAGCCGCTATGATTTATTTATTTTTCGTGGCTATGTGAATATTGATGCACGTGAACAGGCCGGTTTTTCGCGCTTTGAACTGGAAATGCTGGAAAATTTTGAGCAAAACCGCCAGTCTAATGTACATAACTGGCGGCAGGCTCTGCAAAATTAAAAGCAAACGCATAAACCAGACACATAAGTTGATTGGGCTATGCGTTTGTTTGCCCGCTTATTTCATGGCAGCACTTAAAGCATTGACATTATAACGGAACATATCAATATAAGTTGCAGCGGGTGCGCCTTTACTCAGTGCATCAGAATACAGGTGGCCGCTAATTCTGGTTTGGGTTTCACTGGCAATCCGCTGTACCATTTTTGGATTTTTAATATTTTCAATAAAAATGGCTTTAATATGGTCACGGCGAATCTGATTGATGATTGCTGCTACCTGTCGCGCAGACGGTTCTGCTTCTGTGCTTACACCTTGCGGAGCGATGAATTGAATCTGGTAGCGCTTGGCCATATAGGCAAAAGCATCGTGTCCGGTCAGTATTTTACGTTTTTCTGGCGGTACGGCATTAAACATTTTGCTGGCCCAGGTGTTTAATTCTGCAAGTTGTTGCTGGTAGGCGGTCAGCCGCTGCTGATAGTAGGCTTTACCTTGCGGGTCTACACTAATCAGGGCATTGGCGATATTACGCGCATACGTTTGCATTAAAACGGGGTCATTCCAGACATGCGGGTCGGTGTGCTGGTGATGATCGTGTCCATCATCAGCCATCATCAGTGGCTGAATACCCTGAGTAACGACAAACAGGGGAACACGGCTTTGCTGGGCAGCACGTTGTAAAGACAAAGGTTCCAGTCCCAAACCATTCAGCAAAATCAGTTTGGCCGTACGCATTTGACGCAAATCCCTGCTTACCAACTGATACATGTGTGCATCCTGATCGGCACCAATCAGGCTGTGTACCTGAACACGTTCGCCACCAATTTGCTGAGTAACATCACCCAGAATACTGAAGCTAGTAATAACAGGTATAGGTGCGGCATAAATCATGCGGGCAAAGCCCGTCAGACATAAGGTTAACAGGCAGATAAAAAAGCCACGTTTCATTAGCACATCTCCTAAAATGGGTTTATGAATCAGTAATCTGTTTTTTCAGGCAACATGATGGCGTTGGCGTCTGTATAAACGCCATAATATACCGCTCTCACTGCCAATAAATAACGACAAAATATAGACAAAGCCACAGCACAGAATAATGGCGGGGCCAGAAGGTAAATCAATATAGTAAGACAATAACAAGCCTACATAGCCGCACACCACTGCAATAGCAGCAGCGATGGTCATGATGCCGCCCATGGTTTTATGCCATAAACGCGCACTGATAGCGGGTAACATCATTAAACCTACGGACATCAGTGTGCCTAAAGCCTGAAAACCAGATACCAGATTCAATACGACAAGTACCAGGAATATAATATGCCACAGTGTACCCTTACCATTTACAGAGCGTAAAAACAAAGGGTCGATACTTTCAAGCATCAGTGGTCTATAGATAACGGCCAGTACCAGCATGGTTATACTGCTGACAACTGCGACTAATGTTAGTGCCGCACGGTCTACTGAAAGTATGGATCCAAACAATAAATTAAGTAAATCTACGCTATTACCACCTCTACTCACCAAGACCACCCCAATCGCCAGACAGGTGAGAAAAAAAGCGGCAAAACTGGCATCCTCGCGCACATTGGCAAAGCGGCTGGCCAGCCCCGCCAGCAAAGCCATCAGCAGGCCGGCTATAAAGCCGCCTATGCTCATTGCAGGCAGGCTCAAACCTGCGAGCATATAGCCTACCGCGGCGCCCGGTAAAATGGCATGTCCCAGTGCATCACCCACCAGACTCATGCGACGCATCATCAGAAAAACACCTACGGGTGCGGTTCCCAGTGCCAGAAATACAATCGAACACAGGGCAAAACGCATGAAATCGTAATCAGCAAAAGGCTCTAGAAGAAAATGGGCAATATTCATTGATTTACCTGTCACACCACTGGTTTTGTTCATATTGCTGCATGGCTTCTTTAGCCTGTTGCAGATATTGATCCGTTAATACGCTGTCAGTTTTCCCTGCGGCAATTTTTTCACGTGCAATCAGCAGGGTATTAGGAAAATAGGCTTGCACCTGTTCGTAATCATGCAAAACGGTAATTACGGTACACTGGTGTTGTTGCTGGTGTGCCTTGAGAATATCCAGCAAAGCAAAAGTAGTGGCGGCGTCTACGGCATTAAATGGCTCATCCAGCAACAATACTTTGGCATTCTGAATCAGCATGCGCGCCAGTAATACACGCTGAAACTGACCATTGGATAACTGGGCAATGCTGCGTTCCTTATATTGCAGCATGCCTACCTGATTTAATACATCAAGAATACGTTGATGCATGCTTGCGGAGACAGCGGAAAAAAAACCGATTTCATACCACAAACCCATCGCTACGAGCTCAAATACACTCATTGGCTGGCTGCGATCAATGTCGGATTGTTGCGGCAGATAGGCAATATCAGATCGTTGCAATTGCGGCCAGCGAATCTGGCCGCTATCAAGGCGAACAAGATGCATGATGGCTTTCAGCAGTGTCGATTTACCCGCACCATTAGGGCCGAATATTGCCCACATTTCATTAGAATTAAAATCGATACTGATATGGTGGATAGCTGGCCGGTGTCGATAGCTAACGGTAACATTGTCAACCTGAATACTCATGATGCGCACACAGCCCAAGCATACATCAACCACAGCAATCCCAGAATCACGCTCACCCAGGATAAGCGTTTACCCACTCCACACAGCAAAAGAGAAAACATATTATGCCTTTACCGATTCAGCCAGATAATAAATGTTACTATATAACATTACAGTAATGATACCCTATAACATTAGAGCTGTGCAAAATGTTATTATGCTTAAATCGATAACGGGAAAGACTGATGGTGCGTTAGTGATCTAATGGGCAGGCGGTTAGGGTGGAGCGCCTGTTGCAGCCGAACCGACAATGGCGATGGCAGGCCAAGCATAGTGGCGGCTATGGCTTCTGCACATAGGGGGGCAGTTACCAGCCCGCGGCTGCCATGAGCTGTATTGATAAATATACCCGGCTGCCATGGACAGGGTTGAGTAAGCGGGTAGTTTTTGTCCAGACGTAATTGGGCATACTGTGTCAGCATGGCAGAAGTATCACCAACAGGCCCTACCACCGGTAAATGGTCGAAAGCATCACAGCGTATTGCTGCATGTCCCTGGGGGCTGGTATTTGCACATAAATCTGCGGCCAGATGTGGCAGCCATTGACGTAATTGTTGCCAGTTAAGATTTTCATCCTCGGCAGACAAATTATCATCAGTTTGGTTAGGATGGAATGTAGCGCCAAAGCAAAGTTTATCTTGCCATGCTGGTGTGATATAGCTATTGCCACTCAGTGCACACTTTAGATGGGTTGCTTCTGAACGCATGCTGGCAGTGGTTGTCTGCCCGCGTATCTTGTGCAGTGGCCAGCCAGCAACTGGATACAGGGAATTACTCTCGGCACCGGCACAAATCACAATATGAGATGCATCAAGATAAAACGATTTTTGCTGGTTCTGACAGGCGATCTGCCATAAGTCATTCTGGCGGGAAATCGTATTTACTTTAGTAGTCGTTAACACCTGTATGAGCGGATGCCTGAGTAAAACCTGAATCAAGCTAAATGGGTTAATCGCAGCACCATACGGCCACCATAGGCCACTATATGGCACATCTATACCAGCAATCTGGCCTGCCTCTGCTTTTGTAACAGTCTGAAAGAGTGCGCTCTGAGGATTTTGCTGTGCCAGCAAAGTGTTACGCTTCTCTTCGGTGGCGTTGTAATCCAGATGAATAACACCACAATCCAGCCAGCCTTGTCCGGCAGGCAGGCAATTCTTGAGGAGCGCATGGCTGTAGCCATAACTAGCCAGTAACAATTCTGTTTGCACAGTTGCATGCGCTGAAATTTTTGCATACAACAGGCCAAGATGATTGCCTGATGCTGCACTGGCAATTGCATGCTGCTCAATTACTGTTACCGCTATACCACGTTTTGCCAGCGCAAAAGCGGTGGCTGCTCCGGCGATACCCGCACCAATAACCACTACAGATTTAATCGGTAGTGGTGCCGGCAAGGTAAGCCAGGGCTTGTAAATGAATTTGGAATATAGCGGTGTAGGGCAGGCCATACCGGGATTAAACTGCACCCATTGCTCGTATACCTGTGGCTGAATAAGCGTAAATTTACCAGCATCACGAAAGGGATAGCTGAAAACGGGTTGCTGCTGCCAGAATATTTTTGCTTCAAGCCATTGCTGCACAATAGTCTGGCCGGCTGATGATTTTGCAAGCAAAGATTCTGGCCACTTTTCGGCAACAATCACTAGCTCTACTTGCTCATCATTGCTTAGCTGCTGGGCTAACTCATCTGGCTGTGGCCATCCATGAAAAACGTAAATACTCATGGCTGGTGTGCTGGTTCATGATTTTCAGATGATGCACTGCTTCCCTGATTCAGCCATAACCATTGCTGCTGTAATGTTTGCCGTAGACTGTCCTGCTTTTGCTGCGATGTATGTAAGCCAGCAGTCAAGCGTTGATAGTCAATGGTGAAGGCTGGTCGGGTAAATGAGCCATTGATACGTAATGGCAACAGATTTTGCTGTTTCGCCCGTCGGGTAGCAATCAGTACGTTGTAATCCATCTGCTGTTGCAGCCACTTAACACTGCCTGTACCTTTAATATCAAAATTATCGGCATGCAATTCGATACGACTGTTTTTGGTATATCCATTATTTAATGGAATAGCCAGCCGGATAAAGCGAAACGGCGTCTGACTGGTTTCGTTATAGGCCACTGTAGTCTGGTTATCGCTGTTTTGCAGAATATTATTGATATCAATACCATTCCAGACACCCTGATTAATCTGGATGTGTGCCTGCCCGCTTAGGCTGGACAACCATTGCTGGCGGCTAATGCCAGCACCATAGAAATCAATATCTGCATCGCCCTTGCCATCCAGATTATGCAAACCAAATGTATCCTGTAGGAAAGATTTCATTTGCACACGATTTGCGTGTTGCTGCACTTTCCAGGTTAATGGATTGGTATTACTTACCTGCAACATACCATTACTGCTACCACCATATATTTGCAGACTGATTGGGTTTAGCGTGAAAGTACGTGCATCTAAGGCTAGTTGGGTTTTAAACTGATTCAGTTGCACTGTAGGTGTGAGGATGGAGTCGATAGCCAGTTGTGTATTAACTGAATTGTTTCTGAACCAGCGAAGCCAAAGTTGTTGCCAGTCGGCTGAAAGCAGATCTGTAGTCGTTTCTAAGTAAGGGCGTAAATTCAACTGCACAAGGTGAATATTGCCGCTTATTTTCCCTAAATGCCGGTCTGTCTGATAATCCAGTGCAATGTTTATAGGCTGATTATCAAACTGACCTTGCAGGTTGAGTTGGCCATTACCGGCATCATCACCCTGTACGGTACCTGATAAATCACTGATAAAACGTGAATTGGGCAGGGCATCTACTGTATCCTGATGGCTGTTAATCGAAAAATTATCAATTTTCCAGTGACGCATATCCAGCCAGGATAACTGCCCCCTGAGGGTCAGCGCGGTCTGATATAAATGACTTTGCCAGCCACTATCGATTTGAAACTGGGGTAGAGACCAATGATTCTGCAACCAGCTGGTATTGCTGGCAGATAATGTTGCATTAATCTCATTGTCGCCAATCTGTGCAGTGGCTACACCATTTAACTGCGGTAAAAACAGTTTGGCCCAGCCTACCTGCCAGTTTTGGCCGTTACCAGTAACATGTAACTTATTACGTTGGCTGTGCCACTGCCATTGCACGGCCGATGTCTGGAATAACTGCTGTTGCGGCAGCCAGCGAGCATCAAAATGCCACTGGCCATTACTGTCACCTAAAGTGGGCAAGCTGGTTTTTACGTCGAGTTTAACATCCTGCCACTGCATGACTGCATCAGGATGGAATACAGCGCTAAGCTGGCATTGTGTGGTTTGCATACCTTCACCACTTAACACCCCGTTTAGCTGAAGCACGCTGGTGCTGCCAAGATTTTGCCACCTTAAATTGAACTGATTAATCTGTTGCAGATTAATCCCATCATGAATGCGAAAACTGGCATTATCCAGAATCAGACGATTAATCTGAAGCTTCTTACCTTTATGCGACTTTTGCCATAAATCAACCAGATTCCAATGCTCCTGACTATTTCGAATCAGATTAATATCTGTATCCATTAGCTGCAACTTTTCAATAGTCAGACGGCCAAACAGACTCTGCCAGCCCAGACCGATTTTCATATTACCAATATTGATATCATCTGTTTTGGTGGCTTTATTTTGAATGTGTACCTGATGCAAGGTTACAGTTGGGCGTGGAAATATTGAACGGCTGATATCCGGGTCAAAAACAACCTGACGGCCGCTCTCAGCCACGAGTGCATTAGCGCGTTTATTAATTTCTTCTGCATTAAACAAATAATGTAGCACAGCCATATCGATGGCCAAGAGCAAAAAGATGCCCAGACAGCTAAATACCATCAATTTCAGCCAGAATTTGCCTGAATGCAATAAGGAAATCATAAATAGTTAAAATTAAATTATTTTCAAAAAGCAGTAATCTGCCTGCTATGAGACTATATATTTGAGAAATATCTATTACTGACAGCAAATATAATCGACACTGAAAACACAGCACTGATTATACAAATAGTTACATAGAATTACCTGAGTAAATTCAGGTTTGGAATTTAAGTTAGCCAGTTCAGTTATCCAGCTGGCAGGCTAACTTAATGATGCATATGCGAGTGTTCTGGCATAGCCGCATCTGTCTTAGTGGCCGGTGCGACACTAACTGGCACATTAAGGGTAATCGGTTTGGCATGGCGAAAGGTCAGGCGCACAGGAATGGTAGTCCCTTTTATCAGTGGTTTTTTCAAACCCATCAACATAATATGCATTTTACCCGGCTGTAGCTGGGTTACCTGTCCGGCAGGCAAGGGCAATCCATGTGCTAGCGGGCGCATCTTCATCACACCGTTTACCTCAATAGTTTCATGTACTTCACTGGACATTGCTACCGGTGTGGATGCACTCAGCAATACATCATCTTTACCAGAATGATTGTCCAAATCCATAAATACACCGCTGGAAGACATACCGGGTACGCTGAATCGTGCCCATGCATTATTGGCTACAATACCTTGTGCTAATACCAGACCTGCATATGAAGCTAACAAAGTGGTAAACAGAACTTTTTTCATGACTATTACCCCTATCAAAGACAGATATAAAATCTGGTGGTAGCGGTTTAACCGCATAAACCACCACAAAATATATTATATTGCTAAATGAGGTGCAATAATTTGCAATAACTGTGCCAGAATTTTCGGATTAGCAGCCACAATGTCACCACTATCCAGCCAAGTCTGCTCGCCCTGCATGTCGGTAACAATACCGCCAGCTTCCTGCACAATCAAAGCACCACCTGCAATATCCCACGGTTTCAGATTAAACTCAAAATATCCATCTACACGGCCACAGGCTACATTACATAAATCCAGTGCCGCAGACCCTTCACGGCGGCCACCGGCTGTTTTCGCCAATACATCTTTTAAAATGGCCAGATAAGTATCCATCATGCTCTGGTCAACAACTGGAAAACCCGTTGCAATCAGGCTGCGCAACAAATCAATGCGGTTGCTCACCCGAATGCGTTTATCATTCAGTAATGCACCTTGACCGCGGCTGGCCACATACAAATCATTTTGCTCCGGTGCATAAACCAGCGCTTCAGTTAAAGTTCCTTTATGCAGCAATGCCATTGAAATGGCATACTGTTTATGGCCATGCAAATAATTGGTGGTTCCATCCAGTGGATCAATAATCCACTGATATTCAGCATTGTCGTTACCCAGATAGCCAGCTTCCTCACTCAAAATGGCATGGTGCGGGTACACTTCCTGAAGAGTGTTAACAATAATACGTTCTGCCTCACGATCAACATCTGAAACAAAATCATTAGCAGCTTTATTATCAATTTTTATAGTATTTAAATTGCTGCTGGCACGATGCATCATTTGGCCGGCCTTGCGTGCTGCTTTCCAGGCAGTAGTTAAAATAGGATTCATGCTAATTCTCGTGATAGGGCTGATAAAAGCTTAAAACAGATACAAAATGATGTATGTTAAAGAACAAATGCCGCATCTCAAAAACATTGCGGCAATTAAACAGAATAGATAGAAGGCAATTATACGGCAAAAAATGCTTTTTCCCAAACCGGCACGCCAGACCTACCGTTTGCACAGGATGATTTTGCTATAATATACAGGATTTATCAGTGTTCCACTGTCTGAGAGCACTATCCCTATTTTAATTGCAAACATGAATAAACCCATACTTCCAGATTTTCTTAATAACATTACTGTTGTGCTTACCCGCACCAGCCATCCGGCAAATATTGGCTCAGCAGCACGAGCCATGAAGACAATGGGGTTAAACAGATTGACACTGGTTGCACCCAATCTGATGCAGACTCCGATGACACCAGAGCCCGCTGTGTTTGATCATGCAAATCCTGCTGCTTTCGTTCTGCCTGAAGAAAGTTTTACTCTTGCATCAGGTGCACGTGATGTACTGGAGAATGCGCGAATTGTTGCCTCCCTCAATGAAGCACTGGCAGAAACGACATTGTCCTGTGCATTAACCAGCCGGCGCCGTGAACTGACTGCACCATTGCATGCGCCACGCGAAATTATGCCATCACTAATTGATGCCGCACGTGCTGGGCAGAAAATAGCACTTGTATTTGGTAATGAAACTTTTGGTTTGAGTATCGAAGAGGTACAAAGCTGCAACCGTTTGATTACCATCAATGGTAACCCGGATTATTTTTCCCTCAATCTGGCACAGGCTGTACAGGTAATCTGTTATGAGCTGTTCAGTCACGTTGATATCAGCATGGCTCATTTAAAGCAGGAACAGAATCTGGCCACACATCAGCAGACAAGCAGTATGGTAGAGCATTTACGTGAGGTGATGGGCAATGCCGGATTCTTTAACCGTCGCAATGAAGAACGGCTAATGCGGCGCATGGCGGCCATGTTTGACCGTGCCCAGCTAAGCACAGAAGATATTGATGTCTTACGTGGCTTTTATAACACCATAAATCAGCAAATACAGAAAAAGCACAATTAGCACCCAATTGCACAATCTGTCTATACAAGAGGAGAAAAACTTATGAATTATGCTTCTGATCCAGTCTGGTGGCGTCTGAAAAAAACGATTGTGCGTGATTTGGCCAGCTTGCTGACCGCGCCATCGCCCTGGATATCATCTGCTGAGCTGCCCGTTTCAATATTATTAGGGGATGAGGGATTTCGATTTCTACTGTCACTGGATGAACAGCCGGATAATCTGTACCTGTTTCTGAAACAACATGGTGGCTATCAGACTCATCTGGGGGTATATGCAGAACATTTACTTTACTACTGGTTTTTACATGCGCCGCACAGCCGCTTAATTGCTCATAATTTGCCCGTTCAGGATAATCAGCGCACAGTAGGAGCCTTTGATTTCATTGTGCAGCTAAATGACCAGATTTTTCATCTGGAATTAACCTGCAAATATTATGGCAGCCAGTCAGACAAAGCAGAAAGCTTTATTGGTCTGAACAAAGCAGACCGGCTGATAGATAAAATGCACAAAATCAAGCAGCAGCTGGCATTAAGTGTTCAGCCTGCTGCTGAAAGTGCTTTAAAAGACCTGATACTTGAAACCAGCCTGTTGCAGCAAGCCAGTATTATCCGTGGCATGCTATTCACACCCTCAGCCAACCAGCACTTTCAGGCACCGTTACATCCTTTATGCTGGCAGGGGCGTTACATTGAAAACTGGGCAGAATTTGAATTTCAGGAGCACCATCGCTTCTATGTACTTGACCATTTATCCTTTCTGTCGCCAGTACGCGTAAGCAGTAATGCAATTGTTAATTTCAATCAGATTAAGCAAATCAGGCAGGGCATGATAGCATTGGTGCAACAACACGCCGATGGCTATTGGCATGAAGTAGAAAGAATAATGAAAACAGGTCAGCACAGCTAATCAGCCACAAACTGCAGAAAGTGTTTTGTCATTACATAGGCTTTTATAAAGGCTTATGGTACACTTGCCATTTAATTTTTGTCTGCATGAGTGAATGCCCGTGTGCGTACAGCCCAAGCAGTACTTTTTAAGACAAATGAACCAAATCAGATCAACTGACATCTAAGGGTTTACGATGAGCGTAACAGTAGAAAAACTAGATAATTTAGAGCGTAAAATCATTTTGGCTCTGAACTGGGAAGACATCCGAGCAAAAGTTAACGCACGCATGAAAGTAGCACAGAAACGTGCTCGTATTGATGGATTCCGTCCGGGTAAAGCACCGCTGAAAATGATTGATTCCATGTATGGTTATGGCATTCGCGATGAAGTGCTGAATGAAATGACCCATAAAGCATTTGAAGACCTCATCGTAGCTGAAAAACTGAAGGTTGCCGGCCTGAAAAGTCTTACTGCGCTGGAAGATGCTGAGCAGGATGATGAAAAAGTATATAAAATTGCCGTGGTATTTGAAGAATTCCCTGAAATTAAAATCGGTGATTTAAGTGCTCAGGAAGTAACTAAATTCAGTACTGAAATTGGCGACACAGAAATTGACAAAACCGTAGATATCCTGCGCCAGCAACGTACCCGTTTCAATCATGTAGAACGTGAAGCGCGTAACGATGATCGGGTTATCATCGATTTTGCTGGTAAAATTGATGGTGAAGCATTTGCAGGCGGCACTGCCGAAAATTACCCTTTCCTGCTGGGCAAAGGCCAGATGTTGCCAGACTTTGAAGCAGGTATTGCTGGTATGAAAGAGGGTGATGT
Organism: Snodgrassella sp. ESL0253; assembly: GCF_013344965.1. NCBI lineage: Bacteria > Pseudomonadati > Pseudomonadota > Betaproteobacteria > Neisseriales > Neisseriaceae > Snodgrassella > Snodgrassella sp. ESL0253. The sequence continues at coordinate 34,078 of NZ_JAAEDQ010000006.1, forward strand.
AAAAGAAGTTTCCGTTACATTCCCAGAAGATTACCAGAGCAAGGATCTGGCCGGTAAAACTGCTATTTTCACCATTACACTGAAAAATGTTTCTGAAGCAGTGCTGCCAGAAGTAAATGAAGAATTTGCCAAATCACTGGGTATTGAAGATGGCGATGTACAGAAAATGCGTGCTGAAATCAAGAAAAATGTCAGCCGTGAAGTAAACCGTCGTGTAAGTGAAATGACTAAAGACAGTGCCATTAATGCCTTACTGGCTGCCACTCCGGTTGATGTTCCTTCATCATTGATTACTGAAGAAGCAAAAACCATGGCCGCGCGAATGAAAGAAAATTTTGCGGCACAGGGTATGGATCAAAAAGATCTGGAATTGCCACTGGATATGTTCAATGAGCAGGCCAGCCGTCGTGTGGCCATCAGCCTGATTATGGGCGAACTGGTGCGCGAAGAAAAACTGGAACCATCAGAAGAACAGGTACGTAACGTAATCAATGAATTTGCGGATAGCTATGAAGACCCGCAAGAAGTTATCGACTGGTACTATAGCGATAAAAAGAATCTGCAGGCACCTACCTCACTGGCTATAGAGCAGAATGTAGTTGACTACGTTTTAAGTAAAGCAAAAGTGGCAGATAAAGTGCTGACTTTTGATGAAGTTATGGGGCAACAGGCTCAGGCCTGAATGTAATACGCATTAAACAACGACCAAAGCACCGAAGTAGTTGTGAAGCTGCTTGGGTGCTTTTATTTCAATTGAGGAAAAAACATGTCACATATTGAAAATCTGGGTCTGGTACCTATGGTTGTAGAACAGAGTGGCCGCGGAGAACGTGCGTATGACATCTATTCGCGCCTGCTCAAAGAACGGATTATATTTATGGTTGGCCCAGTTACCGATGAAACTGCCAATCTGGTTGTAGCCCAGTTACTGTTTCTGGAAAGTGAAAATCCTGATAAGGATATTTCTCTTTATATCAACTCTCCGGGCGGGTCGGTAACTGCCGGTATGTCCATTTTTGATACCATGAATTTCATCAAGCCTGATGTGGCAACTTTATGTCTGGGGCAGGCTGCAAGTATGGGCGCTTTCCTCCTGTCGGCTGGAGCTAAAGGTAAACGATTTGCTTTGCCAAACAGCCGGGTCATGATTCACCAACCACTTATCAGTGGTGGATTGGGTGGCCAGGCTTCGGATATCGAAATCCATGCGCGTGAATTACTCAAGCTGAAAAAACAATTAAACGAACATCTGGCGCGCCATACCGGCCAAAAACTGGCTCAAATTGAAAAAGACACCGATCGCGATAATTTTATGTCGGCTGAGGAAGCGAAAAAATACGGCCTGATTGATGAAGTCCTAACCCACAGACCCAAGTAAAAAGCTTAGATAGATATTTAGATTCAGCTTTTATATTTATGCAAAAAAAATCGAAACCTTTTATAAGGTTTCGATTTTTTACTACTGTCGCCAAAAAAAGTATCAATCAAGATGCAATCTGGTATTACTGTTTGCGCTGATTACTGATACCCATCAGCATTGCCAGAATAACCATTACCGATAAAGTAGCGGTACCACCGTAGCTCACTAGCGGTAAAGGCACACCAACCACAGGTAAAATACCACTAACCATGCCCATATTTACAAATGCATAGCAAAACAGGGTCATGGTCAAAGCACCAGCCAAGGTACGGCAATACAGTGTAGGTGCCTTAAAGGTAATATATAACCCACGCATAAGAATAAATGTGTATACAGTAACTAGCAGGATATTTCCGATCAGCCCAAACTCTTCACCAAACACAGCAAAGATGAAGTCTGTCGTTGATTCGGGAATATAATCAAGATGAGTTTGTGAGCCTTCCAGCCAGCCTTTACCCCAGATACCACCAGAACCAATTGCAGTCATTGATTGCAGAATATGATATCCGGCACCAAGGCGGTCTTTCGTGGGATCAAGCAAAGTTAAAACCCGCATGCGCTGATAATCATGCATCCCATAATTCCAGATTACAGGCAGCATGGCCACGAAACCAATAATCGCTGAAATAATGACTTTCCACGGTAAACCGGCGAAAAATATCACAAACAAACCAGATGCCATAATTAACGTAGCTGTACCCAAATCCGGCTGTTTTAAAATCAGTGCTACAGGAATAAAAATCAGCACAAAGGCAATACTATAGTGATACCAGCGTATATTACTTTCGTTTTTCTGAAAATACCATGCCAATAACATGGGAACCGCAATTTTCATGATTTCCGAAGGCTGAATACGAGCTATACCAATATTCAACCAGCGAGTAGAACCATTTACAGTAATTCCGACAAAATGTACACCAATCAGCAGCAATATACCCAGACAATACGACGGTAAAGCAAAATTACTTAATATCTGTGGTGGCGTACGAGCAATCACCCACAATAAAATAAAACTGAGAATGGTATGCAGAGTTTTATTTTCCAGCTGGCCAAAATCCTGTCCGTCGGCAGAATACAGTAGAAACAGACTCATCACATAAATGGTCAGCATGGCATAAAACAGCCATACATCCATTGGTGCCCACAATTTGTACCAAAAGCGTTTGAGCCATTGTTTTTCATTAATCATCATTTATCTCGCAAGCCAGACTGGGGACGATAAGCGCGCAGTAATGGCGGCAAAGCAGCCTGACTATGTTCATCATGCCGCCGTGCATCCATCATGGCATTATTGGATAAATCATTCACTGGTAAATCTGAAGCGTTGGTTGATTGGCCTGCACTGGGTAGATTTTTTAATTTCAACAGATAAAAATCAGCCAATTGCCGGGCAAGTGGTGCAGCTGTTGCTCCCCAGCCATTGTTTTCCAGAATAACGGCAATGGCAATCTGTGGCTTATCAGCCGGCGCAAAAGCAATAAACCAGGCATGGTCACGTAGCTGCATTTTCAGTGCTGCAGCATTATAACGGGCACCCTGTTTAATCTGCACCACCTGTGCTGTACCGGTTTTACCACCCATGGAATAACTCAAACCCGAACCGATTGCCGCGGCAGTACCTCCCGGTTTCAATACCTTTTGCATTGCATCCTTAACGTATTCAAAATTGCTGCGCTTAAATGGTAATGTTCGAACCGGTTGCGGGTCGATTAGGGTCATTTTTTGTGAATTATGGTCGAGCAAAGCCTGAACCAGATGAGGACGATAGACTATACCATCATTACTCAGAATTGCTGTAGCAAAGGCTATCTGTAAAGGAGTGTAAGCATTGTAGCCCTGTCCAATGGCCATGCTAACACTATCTGCCGGTTGCCATACCCGCGCCTGTGGCTTATTGCGTGCAAATCTTTTTTCCTTCCATGCGCGCGTAGGTAATACCCCCGTGTATTCATGATTTATATCGATACCGGTCTGTTTACCCAGATTAAACTGGGCTAAATAAGGTGACATACGGTCTACACCCATTTCATAACCCAGACGATAAAAGAATGTATCTGATGAAACCTGAATAGCCTTGCTCAGATTGGCCGAACCATGTCCGCTACGGGCAGCATCACGAAACTGATGGGTTGAACCCGGTATACTCCATACTCCTGGCGCAGGCAGAACTGTACTTTGGGTAAGCTTGCCACTTTCGAGCGCAGCCATAGCCAGAAATGGTTTGAAAGTAGAACCGGGCGGATACATTCCCTGTGTAGCACGATTCAATAAGGGATGGCGCCAGTCCTCATTCAGACTTTTCCATGTGTCCGTATCAATTCCATCAATAAACAAATTCGGGTTATAACTCGGTTTGGATACCATTGCCAATATTGCACCCGTTTGCGGATTGATAGCTACCAAAGCACCCCGTTTATTACCCATCAGGCGGTCTGCCTCCTGCTGTACGCGGATATCCAGTCCTAAACGAAGTGTTTGCCCGGGAATTGCCGGTACTGTTTTAATTGTACGGACAATATGACCTTGCGCATCTTTTTCAACTTCACGATAACCTGGAACACCATGCAGCTGCCGCTCATAGTATTCTTCCAGTCCCATTTTGCCGATATGTGTGCTACCACGGTATAACGCAGTCAGATTGGCTTTCTCAAGAGCAGTCATATCGCGGTCACTGATACGGCCGATATATCCCACTATATGTGCCAGCAATTCGCCGTACGGATAATCCCGAAATGTTCGTGCATTAATTTCTACACCCGGAAAACGATACAGTTCAGCAGCCAGCCGGCTGGCTTCTTCCATGGTTAACTTAAGTTTTAATGGCACTTTGTCATAGGAACGATAGTCGGCACGGAATTTTTTAAAACGTTTCAGGTCACCAGGTGTGATATCTACATACGCACGTAATGCATTAATTGTATCTTCAAGTTTGCCATGCACCTGATTTGGGGTGATTTCCAGCGAATAGGCTGGATAATTATGTGCCAGTACCACACCATTAACATCAACTATTTCACCTCGTATCGGTGGCGTGGGTATCAGCGAGATGCGATTGTTAGTGGCTGCAATAACATAGTCGTCATATTTAATTACCTGCAAATAGACAAAGCGGGCAATCAGCATGCAGAAACAGACGATAATCAATATGAAAGCAACCGCAATCCGCAGCCCCAGATCACCATATTGAGCAGGTTTGGATGGGCGTTTTTTTTTGGTTCGAAATTGCAGTGCTTTCATAGACGTCTGGAATAGGCGAGATAAAGCATGAACTTGGATAAAAGAGGCCAGAGCAGAGCACTGATGAATGGAGAAACAAACAGATTCCAGCCAGTAAACTGATGGGTTGAAAAGAAATGTACAATCACCAATAATAATGTCATCAGCATCAGGCAGCCAAAAATAGTCAGAGCCTGATATCCATAGGAATAACCAAGTATCTGATGCCGGTTTTGCTCAACCAGATATACTGCCGCCATTAAACCCAATGCATGTTGCCCAAACGGTGTACCAAGGCCAACATCCATCACCAGACCAAGTACAAAAGCCATACCGATACCAATGTTTTTTGGCCGGTGTAAGCTCCAGTACAAAGTCATCATAGCTGTGCAGGCTGGCAACCAGCCAGCCAGAGGCTGAGGAAAAGGAATCAGGTCAAGAAATAGTGCAACCACCAGGCTCAATACAATAAGCCGTTTTCGGGTACGACGGTGCAGGCTGTCAACTTCAGTCATGATTGGCAGAGGGTGGGTTAGTAACTGCTACATCAGCAGAATAATGAGCAGTCTGCCCATGCTTTTGTGGAATAACCAGTACAAAATTGCTATTGTGTAACTGTGCAACAGGTTCAATCTGTACACGATAATAAGGCGAACCATTACCACTTTGCACCTGTGTCACAGTAGCAATAGGGATACCCGCCGGATAAATACTGTCCATTCCGGACGTAACCAGTAAGTCGTCACGCATCAGACTTGCATTGGCTGGGAAATAGCGCAGATCCAGACTGCCCGAACGGCCATAAATCAGTGTACGTACACCAGTTCGCATCACCATCGCCGGAATAACTGTATTACTACTGGTTATCAAGGTGACTTCAGAACTTAATGGCTGAACAGACGTAATCTGACCAATCAGCCCATGTTCGTCGCTTACCGCATCACCCTGACGAATCTGATGGTGGCTGCCCTTATCAATAATGAAACGGTCAGCCAGTGGATTGGCATCATTGGATACAATCTGTGCCACCTGTGCCTGTGGTAGCGCTGCTTTCTGGAGTTGGGACAAATGATCCAGGCTAACTACAGATTTTAACTGTACATCCAACTGACTGATTTGCAGTTTCAGCTGCGCATTTTGCGCCTTTAACATCCTGTTTTCATTGCTCAGGTTTTGCTGTTTTTCAAAAAAAACCATGCTATTGGAAACAGCATTAACCGGCTGCATGGCCAGCCATTGCAAGGGATATAAGGCCGTACCGATATAATTGCGGCTGATTTTAACCACATCATAACGATTATCAAGCAACAGCAATGCAACCGCAACCAGTGACAAAACAACCAGTTTACTGGTACTGCGCAGGCCATTGTGGACAAAATTTAGTGAAGGCTCTGCCATTGTTAATTATATTAAACAAACATTACGGTGTTTAAGGATTGGATACAAATACAGAATTCATTTTACCAATCATATCTAGCGCATGACCAGAACCACGAGCAACACAAGTCAGCGGATCTTCGGCAATCATCACTGGCAGACCGGTTTCTTCTGACAGCAATCGATCCAAACCTTTCAGTAATGCACCACCACCAGTCAGTACTAAACCACGGTCGGCAATATCAGCACCCAGCTCCGGTGGCGTCTGTTCCAGAGCGTTTTTAACGGCTTGCACAATCTGGTTTAATGGTTCAGTCAGTGCCTCAAGTACTTCATTCGAACTAATTGTAAAGGCACGGGGAATGCCCTCAGCCAGATTACGGCCTTTAACCTCAATTTCCTTAACTTCCATACCTGGGAAAGCAGAACCGATGCTTTTCTTGATTTCCTCAGCAGTTGATTCACCAATCAGCATGCCGTAATTGCGTCGTACATAGTTGATGATTGCATCATCAAACGCATCTCCGCCTACACGGATTGAGTGAGAATAAACCACGCCAGACAGGGAAATCACGCCCACTTCAGTTGTACCACCACCAATGTCAACCACCATGGAACCAGTAGGTTCTTCAATAGGCAAACCTGCACCAATAGCTGCGGCCATTGGTTCTTCAATCAGGTTAACAATTGACGCTCCAGCAGCCAGAGCAGAGTCACGAATGGCTTTGCGCTCAACCTGAGTTGAGCCACAAGGCACGCAGATAACAATACGTGGTGCAGTAAAGCGGCTATTGTTTACTTTTTTGATAAATTGCTTGAGCATTTTTTCAGTGACATTAAAGTCAGCAATCACCCCGTCTTTCATTGGCCGGATTGCCTGAATACTACCCGGAGTGCGTCCCAGCATTTTTTTTGCTGCTGTACCTACCGCCAGCATACCATTTTTAGCATTTATGGTATCGTTTTGCACGGCAACAACTGACGGTTCATTCAGTACGATCCCTTTATTTTTAATAAAAATCAAAGTATTGGCTGTACCGAGATCAATAGCCAGATCATTGGATAAATATTTGGTAAAAAAGCGAAACATGAGGCTGTCCTAATGAACTTTTAAATTATAAGTATGGCAAAAGCTGTTGTGTGACACATTAACCAAAGCAAATCAATGCGCCAAAGAATAGGGTTTTCGGTTATAATTCGACACTATGTAATAACCGAATCAGAACGCGCAATGATACCGCAGTTTGCCCGTTTTGCTAAATCAAATTTAAGGATTTTTGATGGCTTTAACATTAAGTGATGTAGATAAGCTCGCACGCCTCTCTCGCTTGAGTCTTTCAGAAACAGAGCGAAATAATATGCTGGCAGAACTTAATCATGTTTTCGATCTGGTCGAAAAAATGCAGGAAGTCAACACAGATGGGGTTGAACCAATGGCGCATCCACATGAAGTGGCATTACGTTTACGTGACGATTGCGTTACTGAAAAAGATGAGCACAGTGCGTTACAGTCATGCGCTCCTCTGGTAGACAAGGATATGTATCTCGTACCCAAGGTTATCGAATAAGCTCATACTTCATGATATTAACCTTATCTTTATTTCGTTTGAATTTATCGCAGGCAGCCTCTAGCAAGTGTTGCCTGAAAGCTATATAACCATTATGCCAAAAACTTATACATTGAAACAGTGCAGTGAGTTGCTGCAATCAAAACAGGCTTCGGCCAGCGAATTGGCGCAGGAATATCTGGCTGCAATTGCAGAGGGCAATACCAGCCTGAATGCCTATGTAACATTGGATAAAGAACGCACTATTGCTGAAGCCAAAGCTGCTGATACACTTTTGGCACAGGGTTCAGCTACAGCGTTAACAGGTGTGCCCATAGCTTATAAGGATATCTTCTGCCAGCAGGGCTGGCGCAGTGCCTGTTCTAGTAAAATGCTGGACAACTTTATCGCTCCCTATACGGCTACAGTAGTACAGAATCTGCTTGATGCAGGCATGGTTACTCTCGGGCGCACCAATATGGATGAATTTGCTATGGGTTCGACTACCGAGTCTTCCCACTATGGCATCACTCGTAATCCATGGCAGCATGAACATGTGCCCGGCGGTTCTTCTGGTGGTTCAGCCGCGGCTATTGCTGCACGTCTGGCTCCTGCGGCACTCGGTTCAGATACTGGTGGTTCTATCCGCCAGCCAGCTTCACATTGCGGTATTACCGGTCTGAAACCCACTTATGGTTTAGTCAGCCGTTTTGGTATGATTGCTTATGCTTCCAGCTTTGATCAGGCCGGGCCAATGGCACAAACCGCAGAAGACTGTGCACTGTTACTCAATAGCATGGCAGGTTTTGATGAACGCGATTCCACCAGCATCGAGCGCAATAAAGAAGATTACACCCGGGATTTAAACCGTCCGTTACACGGACTGAAAGTAGGCCTGCCACGTGAATTTTTTGGTGAAGGGCTGGATAATCAGGTACATACATCTATCGATAATGTTATAGAAGTATTGAAAAAACAAGGGGCAGAAATTGTAGATATCACCTTGCCGCATACTGAGTTATCCATTCCAGCCTATTATGTACTTACATCTGCTGAAGCCAGTACCAACCTGTCACGTTATGACGGCGTGCGTTATGGTCATCGAGCAGCTGAATTTGGCAATCTGGATGAAATGTACAGTAATAGCCGTGCGGAAGGTTTTGGTGATGAGGTGAAACGCCGTATCATGATCGGTACTTACGTTCTGTCTCATGGTTACTATGATGCCTATTACCTGAAAGCACAAAAATTACGCCGTATGGTTGCAAATGACTTTCAGGCTGCACTAAATCAGTGCGATATTATTCTGGCACCAGTTGCACCTACTGCGGCACCCGCATTGGGAAGCCATAACAGTGATCCGGTGCAAATGTACCTGTCTGATATTTACACGGTTTCACTTAATCTGGCCGGTCTGCCGGGCATTGCGTTACCAGCAGGTTTTACCACCAGTGGACTGCCTGTAGGTGTTCAGCTCATCGGTAACTATTTCGCAGAAAGCCGTCTGCTTGGTGTTGCACACCAGATTCAGCAAAATAGTGATTGGCATACCAGAACACCATTTGCACAATAACTGCCAGTATACGAATTGAAAGAAGACAGAATGAATTGGGAAACTGTAATCGGTCTGGAAATCCACGTTCAGTTAAATACACAGTCAAAAATTTTTAGTGGCTCATCAACTGCATTTGGTGCCGCTCCTAATGCTCAGGCTAATGTGGTGGACTGTGCCTTACCCGGCGCCTTACCAGTAATGAATCGTGAAGTAGTTAACAAGGCCATCAAGCTTGGGCTGGCATTAGGTGCCACGATTAACCGAAAAAATGTTTTTGATCGTAAAAACTACTTTTATCCTGATTTGCCCAAGGGGTATCAAATCAGCCAGTTGGAGCTGCCTATCGTAGAACATGGCCAGCTGGAAATTGTAGTGGGTGATGAAGTAAAAACCATTAACGTAACCAGAGCACACATGGAAGAAGATGCTGGTAAATCTATCCATGATGAATTTGAACAGTATACAGGTATTGATCTGAATCGTGCCGGTACGCCTTTGCTCGAAGTGGTATCCGAACCGGAAATGCGTTCAGCAGCCGACGCTGTTGCATATGCCAGAGCAATGCACAGTCTGGTAACGTGGCTGGATATTTGTGACGGCAATATGGCAGAAGGTTCTTTCCGTATTGATGCCAATGTTTCAGTGCGTCCCAAAGGGCAGGTAGAATTCGGCACCCGCTGTGAAATCAAGAACCTGAATTCTTTCCGTTTTCTGGAACAGGCGATTAATTATGAAGTGGAGCGGCAAATTGAACTGATTGAAGATGGCGGCAAAGTTATCCAGCAAACACGTCTGTTTGATCCCAATAAAGGTGAAACCCGAGCCATGCGCAGCAAAGAAGATGCGCATGACTACCGCTATTTTCCCGACCCTGATTTATTACCAGTAATCATTACGGATGCCATGCTGGATGCTGCTAAAGCAGCCATGCCGGAGCTGCCAAAAGAAATGGCCACCCGATTTATCGAACAGTACGGTATTTCTGACTATGATGCACGGTTGCTAACCAGCAATCATATTCAGGCCAGCTGGTTTGAACAGGCAGCCAAATTAAGCGGTCACGGCAAGCTGGTCGCTAACTGGATGCTGGGCGAACTTGCTGCCGCACTGAATAAAGCCGGTATAGATATCTCCGCCAGTCCAATCAGTGCAGAACGTCTGGCGGGTTTGACAAGCCGGATTGCAGACAATACCTTAAGTAACAAACTGGCTAAACAGGTATTTGAAACCATGTGGGACAGTGATCTGACTGCTGATGCTATTATTGAACGTGATGGCCTGAAACAGATGACAGACACTGGCGCAATTGAGAAAATCATTGATGAAGTGCTCGCCAATAACCAGAAATCTGTAGAAGAATTCAAGTCTGGCAAAGAAAAAGCATTTAATGCTTTGGTGGGGCAGGTCATGAAAGCTTCACGTGGTAAAGCCAATCCACAACAGGTTCAGTCTTTACTGCGTAGCAAACTGGCCTAGGTATTATAAGGATTAAACATGAAAAACTGGCTGGTACTGGCTATCCTATTCGGATTAACTAGTTGTGGCTTTCATCTGAAAGGCACTTCCGCATTTGATGCACCAATGCCTTATCATAGCTGGAAAATTGATGGCGGTAGTATGCAACGAGCACTAGAGGTAGTATTGCGGCGACAGCCAGATGTTATTGTGAATACCGAAAAACCGGATGTGGTGGTTAAAGTCATTTCAGCTACTCAGGATTCGTCTACATCAGCAGTAGACTTGTCTGGCGGAGCCAGCGAATACTTGCTGACACTTAACGTTAGTGTACAAGCCTATCGCCATGATCAGCCGCTGGGAAACCCTATACAAGTAACTGTAAATCGCTATATGGATTACTCTGATCATGAAGTCTTGGCTAAAGAAGATGAACAACGCATGATCTGGCGTGATATGCGCATTGATGCAGCCGAACAGATTGTACGTCGTCTAGCTTTTCTGCCCGTAATTACTGACGAATGAGTGAGTTATCTACCCAGCCTCTAGCCGCAGCCTATCTGATTTATGGTGAAGAAGATTTGTTGCGGCTAGAGGCTATAGACAACGTTCGCACAGCTGCGCGCGAGCAGCAATATAACGAGCGTGAAGTTGTGGTTATTGAAACTGGTTTCGACTGGGCGTCGCTGTTGGCTTCGGTGCAGTCTGTTGGCTTGTTTGCTGATAAGAAATTACTGGAAATGCATATACCCTCTGGCAAACCCGGTAAAGAAGGTGCAGCAATGCTACAACAGTTGGCAGAACAATTGCCGGACAGTACCTGTATGCTTCTGATACTACCCAAACTGGAGCGCCAGCAAATGCAGAGCAAATGGTTTGCAAGCTGGGCTAAAGTTGCTCAGGTATATGATGCAAAAGCAATCAGCCAGGCTGTCTTACCGCAATGGATAAAAAAACGTCTGGCAGAACAAAAGCTGGCCATTGACAATGATGCACTGGCATTATTCGCAGACAAGGTTGAAGGCAACCTTTTAGCAGCGCGGCAAGAAATTGATAAGCTGGCGCTAATTCATCCTGCAGGCCATGTGGTTACCCTGGCTGAAGCACAGGCAGCAGTGGCCAATGTAGCACGTTTTGATGTATTTCAATTGTCTACCGCATGGATGAGCGGGAACTCAGAGCGTATGTTGCGTCTGCTTGATGGTTTAGCCGCAGAAGGCAATGAGCCGGTACTATTGTTATGGGTTATCAGCGAAGATATTCGTACCCTGTTGCGTTTGCTTGCAGTATTAAAACAAGGTAAATCCATCAGTGAATTACGCCAAAGCCTGCGTCTATGGGGTGACAAACAAACTCTGGCGCCACAGGCAGCCAAACGTATCGGAGTTAAACATTTACTCAGGGCCTTACAAACATGCGCGCATATCGACCGGCTAATTAAAGGTGTAGAAGACGGCGATGCATGGACAGAAATCAAGCATTTATTTCTGACTCTGGCAGCCTCAACAGCATGCAGATAACTTCATCATATGTGACAAAAAATGAAAACAGTTGAAAAAAGCGTTTTGGTGTTACACAGTGCCGAACACATATTCGATCTGGTCAACGCTGTAGAAGATTACCCAAAATTTTTACCCTGGTGCAATCGTACAGATATCTTAAAACGGGATGGACAATCGCTGGAAGCCGTTTTGCATATGGATTACATGAAAATACGCCAATCCTTTGCTACCAGAAACATCAATCAAAGACCAAATCAAATCCAGATGAGCTTACTCAATGGTCCCTTTCGCAAACTGGAAGGTATCTGGCAATTTACCCCTATCGATAATCTGGGCTGTAAAATTGATTTTCGTCTAGAGTATGAATTCTCAAATGCCGTGCTTTCAGCCCTGATTGGTCCGGTTTTCAACCACATTGCCACCACTCTGGTAGATGCCTTTATTCAGGAAGCTGACAGGCGTTATGATAACTGACATCATTATAGAAGCAGTTTATGCTACGACTGAACACCAGCATCTCTGGCAGGGGAAGGTTCCTGCTGGAACCTGTGCACGTCAGGCATTACTGCAATCAGACTTACCACAAACATTCCCGCAAATTGATTTTCATACAGCGCCTATTGGTATATTTGGTAAAAAAATTAAAGATGAGTATGTATTGTGCGACTGGGATCGCATCGAAGTTTATCGACCATTACTCATTGACCCCAAAGAAAACCGGCGGCGACGGGCACAGCAGAAAGACTAGTTTCTTTCTTTTAAATTCATTTATTCAGCTTGCTTACACACTGAGGAACATACATGTCTCATATCCGGCTCATAGTAGGTCTGGGCAATCCGGGCAAAGAATATGAACATACTCGACACAACATAGGTTTTGACTTTGTCGATGAACTGGCCTGCTTATGGAAAATTGGTTTAAAAGAAGAAAAAAAATTCTTTGGGCAGGTTGCGCGAGTTAACCTGGATGAAGGTGAAATCTGGCTACTTAAGCCATCTACATATATGAATAAATCAGGTACTGCGGTGCAGGCGCTGACTAAATTCTACAAAATAGCACCCGAAGAAATACTGATTATTCATGATGAACTGGATATTCCCTGTGGTCAGATTAGATTTAAAAAAGGCGGGAGTAATGGCGGCCATAATGGTTTAAAAGATATTCAGGCATGGTTGGGTACACCAGATTTTTACCGACTTCGGCTGGGAATCGGCCACCCGGGTGACCGTAATCTAGTTGTGCATTATGTATTAAACAAGCCGCAGGCACAGGAACATGCCTTAATAACTGAGGCGATACAAAAATCCCTGACTGCCATGCCTCACTTGTTAAAAGGTGAATACAGCAGCGTACAGCAGCAATTGCACAGCAAATAAATTTTGAAAGTTCATGTCATGAAATATCGTGATTTACGTGAATTCATTTCCGTTCTTGAACAGCAACAACTATTAAAGCGGATTCACACACCAGTATCTCCCCATCTGGATATCACAGAAATTGCTGATCGGGTATTGCACAAACAAGGGCCGGCTTTGCTGTTTGAACAACCTGTTAGTCAGGCTGGAAAACCATATCGTTTTCCGGTTTTGGCCAATCTGTTTGGCACACCTGAACGTGTAGCAATGGGTATGGGTGCAGACAGCACCAGCCAGTTACGGGAAATAGGCAAAACTCTGGCTTATCTGAAAGAACCAGAACCACCCAAAGGCATCAAAGATGCTTTTTCCAAATTGCCATTACTCAAAGATTTATGGAGCATGGCACCACATATCGTAAAAAAGGCTCCATGTCAGGAAATTGTCCTTGAAGGTGACGCAGTTGATTTAACACAGTTACCTATTCAGAAATGCTGGCCAGAAGATGCTGCTCCACTCATTACGTGGGGATTAACCGTTACACGCGGACCAGAAAAAAAACGCCAGAATCTGGGCATTTACCGGCAGCAATTACTAGGTAAAAATAAACTCATTATGCGTTGGCTGGCTCACCGTGGCGGCGCACTGGATTTTCAGGCATTTAAACAGAAACATCCCGATAAACCTTATCCAGTATCAGTAGTATTGGGTTGTGATCCGGCAACCATACTGGGGGCAGTTACTCCAGTACCAGACAATCTCAGCGAGTACCAGTTTGCCGGTTTATTACGCGGTTCACGTACCGAACTGGTAAAATGTATCGGCAATGATTTGCACGTCCCAGCCAGAGCAGAAATCGTACTGGAAGGGGTTATACAGCCAGAAGAAATGGCACTTGAAGGCCCGTATGGTGATCATACCGGTTACTATAATGAGCAGGATTATTTTCCGGTATTCACAGTGGAACGCATTACCATGCGGGAAAATGCCATCTATCACAGCACCTATACCGGTAAACCCCCAGACGAGCCAGCAGTACTGGGAGTCGCATTAAATGAAGTATTTATTCCCTTACTGCAGAAACAGTTTCCTGAAATTATAGATTTTTATCTGCCTCCAGAAGGATGCTCGTATCGCATGGCTATTGTCAGTATGAAAAAACAATATGCCGGGCACGCAAAAAGAATAATGATGGGCTGTTGGAGCTATCTGCGTCAATTCATGTATACCAAATATATTATTATTGTAGATGATGATATTAATATACGGGATTGGAAAGAAGTTGTCTGGGCTATTACCACGCGTATGGATCCAGTACGGGATACCACTTTAATCGATCATACCCCGATTGATTATCTGGATTTTGCCAGCCCCATTAGCGGACTTGGCGGCAAAATGGGACTGGATGCAACCAACAAATGGCCGGGAGAAACGAACCGGGAATGGGGTAAGGTGATACACAAAGATGCAGCAACCATAGCCAAAGTTGATGCCTTATGGCAAGATTTAGGTTTATAAATTTATTCAGGCAATATGCAGTTTTCAGTTTTCAGTTGGATAACCCACATACGGTACACACATGAACAGCAAATATATTAATCATGTCTGTACCTTATGTCTGAATCTTTGCATACTATGCATGCTAAATGCCTGCCAAAGTTTGCCTTCACTGCAAGGGCGCAGCGTCGAAACTCATATAGCAGCTGATATCCCTTCTTCTCTAGCTTACACCAACGCTTCTCTGATCACCCAGCACCCGGGATTATCCGGTCTCTATCCTTTGGACGATGGTCATGAGGCATTTGCAGCACGTATGGCTTTGATTCGTGCCGCAGAGCACAGTTTGGACGTACAGTATTACATCTGGCGTAATGACACATCCGGCCAGTTACTCTTTCATGAACTAGTATTGGCTGCTCAACGTGGTGTACAAGTTCGTTTACTGCTGGACGATAACAATACCGTTGGTCTGGATAAAGTATTAACTGCCCTTAATCAAGAACCCAATATCCAGATACGTTTATTCAATCCATTTATGCACCGGCACTGGCGAGCATTAAGTTATGTAACTGATTTTGCCCGTTTAAATCGGCGTATGCATAATAAATCAATCACAGCAGATAATCAGATAACTATTCTTGGCGGACGTAATATCGGCGATGAATACTTTGATATGGGTAAAGGTACACTATTTGTTGATCTGGACATTCTGGCCATAGGGCCGATCGTCAATCAGGTATCCAATAATTTCGATCGTTATTGGAATAGCGCTTCAGCATATGATTTCAGCAGCATCGTTCACCGCCGTAACAAACTACAGGCCAGCATGCCAGTATTCAAGCGCCGAAGTTTCAACTACTTGCGAGCTGATAGCTACGGTAATGCCTACAACCGCGACAACTTTATCAACCGATTACTGGACGGTTCTCTCAATTACCAGTGGGCACATCTGATTCTAGTAAGCGACAATCCAGACAAAGCTTTGCCCAAAGGCAAAAACAAATCAAATACCAGCCAGCCTACTGACAGTCTTTTAGTTGCACCAGATACAGCTCAATCACCTGTAATCAAATATGAAAAAGCCAGTTTGACCCTGAATGCACTTGCTGCATCTGTTGTAGAACCACAAAAAGATTTGCTGGTTATCACACCTTATTTTGTGCCGACACAAACAGGTTTGGAATATTTGTTCAAACTCAGGGAAGAGGGCGTAAGAGTACGCATCCTTACTAACTCATTGGCTGCAACTGATGTACCTGCCGTACATTCTGGTTATGTACATTACCGTACTCCCCTGTTAAAAGAGGGTGTTGAGATTTATGAACTTAAGAATCAAGGATTCTTAAAAGGCCCACGTGATCGGGTTTTTACAGGTAATTCTGAGTCAAGCCTGCATGCAAAAACCTTTACCATAGATGGGCAGCAGCTCTACATTGGCTCCCTCAATTTTGACCCACGTTCGGCTCGACTTAATACAGAAATGGGCGTAGTTATCCAGTCACCCGAGATGGCACAATTCATGAATCAGGCCATCAACGAAGCATTACCGGATGTCACCTATCAGGTAAAACTTTCAGCACAGGGCAAACTCGAATGGTTGAAAACCAACGACAAAAATCAAACTAGGGTTTATCATCATGAACCCGACACCAGTATTTGGCAGCGCATATGGGTCAAAATGCTCTCATGGCTACCTCTGGAAAGCTTACTCTGAAACTGCTACGATTCATATTACCCTTAAAAGGCATGGCTAATGTTGCTATTCATTGATAATTACGATAGTTTCACCTATAACATCGTGCAATACCTTGGCCAGCTAGGCGAAGAAATAATCGTTAAAAACAATGATGAAATCACTGTGGAAGATATAATTGCCCTGGCACCAGAAAAAATTGTCATCGGTCCTGGGCCTTGTACCCCAAAAGAAGCAGGTATCTCGGTAGCGACCATAAAACATTTTGGTGGCAAAATACCTATTCTGGGAATTTGTCTGGGGCATCAAAGTATTGGGTATGCTTTCGGAGGCAAGATAGTACGTGCCAAAAATGTTATGCATGGTAAAATTTCTCCTGTTTACCATCACAATAACTCTCTGTTTTCCAATTTGCCCAATCCCGTAAACTGTACCCGCTACCATAGTCTGGTTATCGAAAAAGAAACATTGCCTGAGTGTCTCGAAATTACCGCTTGGACAGATGATAATGAGATTATGGGCATCAGGCACAAAACTCACGCCATCGAAGGCGTTCAGTTTCATCCCGAAGGATTACTTACCGAAAGCGGCTATGAAATGTTGCATAATTTTCTGCAACAGCACCAAAAATAATAGAAGTAATAAAGCCGTTTAACATACTGGTTACTTTTAGAAAGAATTAATATGATCACGCCGCAACAGGCACTTAACCGTCTTCTGGACAATAACGAATTATTTTATGACGAAATGACCGATTTAATGCGCCAGATTATGAATGGAGAAGTAGCACCCGAAGTTATTGCTGCCATTCTTATCGGTTTACGTATCAAGGTAGAAAGCGTATCAGAAATTGCAGCTGCAGCTACAGTAATGCGCGAGTTTGCAACAAAAGTTCCGGTACAGCAGCGTGAACATCTGATTGATATCGTCGGTACTGGTGGTGACAATGCGCATACATTCAATATTTCCACAACCAGTATGTTTGTAGTGGCTGCTGCGGGTGCCAAAGTAGCAAAACATGGCGGACGTTCAGTATCTTCGTCCAGCGGTTCTGCCGACATTATTGAAGCCATGGGCGCAGCACTAGAATTAACACCCGAGCATGTAGGGGAGTGTATTGACCAGTTAGGTGTTGGATTTATGTATGCACCAAACCACCATAACAGCATGCGCTATGTAGCTCCTGTACGCCGGGCGCTGGGGGTCCGTACTATATTTAATATACTTGGGCCACTAACCAACCCAGCAGGAGCTTGCAATCAGGTATTAGGAGTATTTCATATCGATCTAGTTGGAATTCTATCGCGGGTATTAAAACAGCTTGGCAGCAAACATGTTTTAGTAGTTCATGGTAGTGATGGTCTGGATGAAATTACGCTCACAGGTACTACCCGCGTTGCCGAACTGAAAAATGGCACCATAATGGAATACGATATTCATCCAGCACAATTTGATATACCTATTATTGAAGATCTGAAACCCTTAAAAGTATCTAATAGCGAAGAGTCTCTGCATATTATGAATGCAGTATTAAACGGCGAAAAAGGTCCTTGTCGCGACATAGTCGTACTCAATGCTGCCGCAGCAATTTACGCTGCCGATATCACATCTTCATTAGAGGAGGGCGTAGATTTAGCCATTACCGCCATTGATTCAGGCAAGGCCAAAGCCAAACAAACTGAATTTATCCAGAAAACACAGCAGCTAGCTGCGCAACAAAATATTTAAAGCCAGTTAGCCACCCTGCATTACAACTACTAATCGTTTACAATAATAGCCATAACTCGTCACTAAACACATTATTATCATGCTAGACATTCAATTACTCCGTCAAGATATCAATAGTATTGCCCAAAGATTACAAACCCGTGGCTACAATCTGGATACCGCAGCTTTTTCCCATCTGGAACAGCAGCGCAAACAATTACAGATGCGTACAGAAGAATTACAGGCCAAACGCAATAACCTGTCCAAACAGATTGGCGCACTAAAAGGACAGGGCAAACACAATGAAGCCAGCGAAGTAATGGCTGAGGTTGCCCAGATTAAAACAGAGCTGGAACAAACCGACCAAAATTACCAGAGCATACAGAACCAGATTAACAACTTAATCCAGACTATCCCCAATCTGCCACATAACGATGTTCCTGTAGGTAAAGATGAAAACGACAACATTGAAATCCGTCGCATTGGCACACCACGGCATTTTGATTTTCAGGTTAAAGATCATGTCGATTTAGGCGAACCATTAGGATTGGACTTTAAAACCGCATCAGAACTGTCCGGAGCCCGATTTGCATTAATGCGCGGCCCGATAGCGCGATTGCACCGAGCATTAGCACAATTTATGCTTGATACCCATACACAGCAGCATGGCTATACAGAGCATTACACCCCCTACATTGTCAATCCAGAAATCCTGGTCGGTACAGGGCAGTTACCCAAATTTTCTGAAGACATGTATAAAGTTAGCAGCGGAGATAAAGAAAATACACAGGAACAATACCTGATATCAACCGCAGAGATCACTCTAACCAATACCGTGCGTGAGCGCATCTTAAGCAAAGATGAATTACCCAAAAAATTAACCGCACATTCACCTTGCTTCCGTTCTGAAGCCGGTTCATATGGTAAAGACACTCGGGGACTGATTCGACAGCACCAGTTTGATAAAGTAGAAATGGTGCAAATCCAGCACCCAGAAAACTCCTATGCAGCACTGGAAGAAATGGTTGGCCATGCTGAAAAAATTCTTCAGCTGCTGGAATTACCCTATCGGGTAATCGTATTATGCACAGGTGATATGGGATTCAGTGCGGCCAAAACCTATGATCTGGAAGTGTGGATACCAGCGCAAAATACCTATCGCGAAATTTCAAGCTGTTCAAACTGCGAAGATTTTCAGGCACGCCGCATGCAGGCACGCTTCAAAGACAGCGATGGCAAAAACCAGCTGGTACATACATTGAATGGCTCTGGTTTAGCTGTAGGCAGAGCATTGGTTGCAGTACTGGAAAACCATCAGAATGAAGATGGCAGCATCAACATTCCAGCAGCGTTACAGCCTTATCTGGGTGGTCAAAGCGTCTTGCAGCCATAAGTATCAAAAACCTACATAGGATATTGCCCTTCAATGTAAAGACGCGTATAATCTCCCGCTCAGATGGGTCGTTAGCTCAGTTGGTAGAGCAGTGGACTCTTAATCCATTTGTCCAGGGTTCGATCCCCTGACGACCCACCACTGATTATTGCATTATATTCAATACTTTATCTAGCACTTTTGATGTTAATGAATAGTCCACTGATTCGCCGGTTTTGACATTTTTTTGACATGTATATATCATGAGATCGTCAGAATCACAACCGGCAATAAAAAAGGTACCCAAGTGGCTATCAGTGCATTTTTTTCATACTTGCTTGCCCGCCTATCGCTTTAGCGGGCTTTGATCATGCAAGTAAGTCTAATTGGCATTCATGAATGTTCAATTTGGAAATAAATTGGCAAATGATACCCAACACATAGCCAGCTAACGAAGCAATCAGCAAATGAAAAAAGCCAAACCTGATATGGTTTGGCTTTTTAAAATTTTATCCAATAAATATCTAATAAAATATGG
This sequence comes from Snodgrassella sp. ESL0253, assembly GCF_013344965.1. Lineage (NCBI taxonomy): Bacteria > Pseudomonadati > Pseudomonadota > Betaproteobacteria > Neisseriales > Neisseriaceae > Snodgrassella > Snodgrassella sp. ESL0253. The sequence goes on from NZ_JAAEDQ010000006.1 coordinate 54,316, forward strand.
GCAAATAAAAAGCTATTGTTTACAATACGGCCACTTAAACTTAAATGCAGGACATTTAATCATGGCAGATTTTAATCAGATTCTCGATGCCGGTGATGTAGACGGTGGTATTATCAATGTAGTAGTAGAAATCCCGGCTGGTTCCAACCATAAAATAGAGTGGGATCGCAAGCTTGGCGCAATGAAACTGGATCGTGTTGAGCCGGTTATTTTCGCCAAGCCAACTAATTATGGCTTTATCCCGCAAACACTAGACGAGGATGGCGATGAACTGGATGCTTTAATCGTTACCGACCAGCCTCTGAGCACTGGTATCTACCTAGAAGCGCGGATTATTGGCGTAATGAAATTTGTTGATGACGGTGAAGTTGATGACAAAGTAGTTGTTGTACCAGCAGATGATCGCAACAATGGTAATGCTATTCAAACATTGGCGGATTTACCGCCACAATTGATTAAACAGATTGAATTTCACTTCAATCACTACAAAGATCTGAAAAAGGCTGGCACCACTCAAGTAACACACTGGGGCGATATCGAAGAAGCTAAAAAGGTTATTCGTGAATCTCAGCAGCGTTGGCAACAGCAGTAATCTAAAAAAAACAGTATTTAGGTAGCAATAACCTGTAAAGTGGTAATAAATAGGAAAATGCCCTAAATGAGCTGCGAAATTTTTATGTTTTTGATATTAAAATTTCGCAGCAAATATCTTAAATGCAAAATCTGAACATAACATATTTGATAAAGCATGGGCTGCTTCTGAGATAATTTACAATAAAGCTGATAATCTAGAAGAAAGACGGCAAAGAGTTGCTAAGATCATTGGTGGTCTTGTTGCATACAATATAAATCATCCAGACCAAAACTAAGGTGGAATAACACTTGTGCAGTTCGCATGAGTTATATTCTGAATCAGTCTGGATTCAGAATACCATTTATACCAAAGCAAACAGTATCTGGGGGAGATAAGAAATTCAAGTATTTCTATCGAGTTATAACCATCTAATCAATTTTTTATATGTGCAATGGGGCAAGCCAGAAATTGTATGTTATCCGCCTTCAGGAGGTGGAATCTTAATTGGAAAAAAAGGGATAATTTTATTTGAGGTTTCCGGCTGGTCCGATGCTGAGGGCCATGCTACTTTATTCAACGGCTATAAGTGTTATGACAGTTGCTATTTTAATGAACCAGAGTCAACATATACCACAGATCGGGCTAACTTTTGGAGTTTGCTATGAAAATTTTTAGAATGCAAATCATATGTGCTTGTTTACTGATTATATTATCATTTGGTTGTAATGCTTCAAACAATAATATCACATCACCAGAAGCACCTAAGAGAACAATTATTCAAAACTATAAGGACATGGTTTTGGCATTTTGCATAGCAGATGCCTATCATGATGATAAATTAGCTGCAATAGATGCAGGAAGCAGTGTTAGTGCATTAGAGGAATGGACTTACTACGATTTGGAAGAAAGTACGAAAGCGATACAAAATTTAGTAGATACATATCTGTCACGAAATTACTTTAATCCACTCGTTGAAGCAGAGATAAAAGGGGTGAAATTTGATTTCCTAAAATGCCTGGATCTTTATCATAGCAAAGATTTAAATAGGCTAGCTAAAAGAATGGTTGAATATCCACATGAGACTTACAAGAGTTCATTACATAACTATTATAGAGATTTAAATAGAAATAAATGAAAAATATTTCAAATCATCTTGTAATTCTGAAAATTAAAATTTAGAGTTTGCTATGAGAAACTTTAAACTCAAATTTCTATGTGGTTATTTCTCAGCGTTATTGCCATTTTTGTGTAATGCTGCTAGCGATAAAATTACTTCACCCGAAGCGCCTAGCAGAACATTTATTCAAAACTACAAGGATATGGTGTTAGCACATTGTATAGCTAATGCTTATCAAGAAAGTGAAATTGCCTCAATGGATGCAGGAAGTAGTGTAACTGCGTTACGCGAGTGGACTTATTATGATATGAATGAAAGCATAATAGCAGAAGTTCAAATGGTTGATTCATATTTATCACGCAACTATTTAAATCCATCAGCTGAGATAAAAATAAAGGATATCAAATTTGATTTTTTAAAATGTCTGGATCTTTATCATAGTAAAGAATTAGATACTTTAGGAAAAAGAGTAATTGAACATCCACAAGAAACATTTAGAAGTACAGTTCGTAATTATTATAGAGATTTAAATAGAAAAAAATAATTAGTGAAAATGAACAAGAAGCAAGACACATAACAACTCAAGCCAATTTCTGGGAACTAATCGGTTCAAGTTTAATATTACAAATTTAACATAATATTCATTATGCGAAATAAACAAACAATATAGCAGCTATAATGAATCAATTAGATTGGTGTCGGTGATTATCAATTTTTTCTGCGTTTTCCGTGTTTTTATATACTGACTTTACCAATAAAGCCATAGTTTAAAATTACTAACAATATTTTTTATCGTAAAATACAAATTAATTAAAGTCTTTTATATCTTTATCAGGCTAGCAACAACTAAGCAAAACGGGATTAAAAAATCTAGTACGAACAATTGAAACCAGCTGATTTAATTTCAGGTGGCTTATGAGCTAAAAATTGATATTTCTGGAATTACTATGAAAAAAACACTATTACTTGTTGACGGTTCATCTTATTTATATAGAGCATTTCACGCTCTGGCACCATTAACTAGTCCAACAGGCATGCCTACAGGTGCATTATACGGTGTACTAAATATGTTACGCCGCTTGCGGCTGGACACACCACACGATTATGCCTGTTGCGTATTTGATGCTAAAGGTGAAAATTTTCGCCATCAGCTTTATTCTGAATATAAAGCCAACCGTCCACCGATGCCAGAAGATTTGCGACCGCAGGCTGAAGCTTTACCGGAATTGGTAAAATTAATGGGTTGGCCTGTTTTATCTATAAATGGTGTAGAAGCTGATGATGTAATTGGCACATTAGCCTGTTCAGCACAACAAGCCGACTATCAGGTTATTATCTCAACTGGTGATAAAGACATGGCTCAGCTGGTTAATAATCAGGTCACCCTGGTAAATACCATGAGTAATGAAAAGCTTGATGCTAGCGGTGTATTAGATAAGTTTGGTGTCAAACCTGATCAGATAATTGATTACCTGAGTCTGATTGGTGACAAAGTTGATAATGTACCGGGCGTAGATAAATGCGGCCCCAAGACAGCAGTCAAATGGTTACAGGAATATGGAACACTACAAAATATCATTGAGCATGCTAATGATATTAAAGGAAAAGTTGGTGAAAACTTACGTATAGCTCTACCAAAATTACCTTTATCTTATCAATTAATTACCATTAAAACAGATATAAACTTGCAACAGGAATTGCCACATGGTCTTGAAGACCTAAAGCGCCAAACGCCGGCATGGGCAGAACTAATTCCCCATTTTCAGCAACTGGGATTTAAAAACTGGTTAAAAGAAGCGCAGACACATCATGAAGAGAACACAACTATTTTACAGCCTGTGAACGACCTGTTTACCGAGACGGAAATTAATGAAGATACCAATAAAAAAATTGTACAGAACAAATCAGATGCAGATGATTTAAAAAACATTCCTAAACAATATTCAGCTATTATCAAAGCCACACAACTGTCTGAATTACTGAAACAATTAGATACAATACACACTATTGCTTTGGATACAGAAACAGATAGCTTGGATGCAATGAATGCCAATTTGGTTGGTGTCAGTATTGCTTTAGAACCAGGAAAGGCATTCTATATCCCTGTTGGTCACAGCCCTACTGCAGTTAGTGAACAATTACCGCTTGAAACGGTTTTGAATGCCCTTAAACCTTATTTAGAAGCCGATAAGCTTGGCAAAATTGGCCAGAATATCAAATACGACCAGCATGTTCTGGCTAATTATAATATTAATTTAAAAGGTATTGTTGGTGACTCCATGCTGGCTTCTTATATTGTTGAAAGCCATTTGGGGCATGGTCTGGATGAGCTGGCACTGCGACATCTTGACTGGCAAACTATTCACTATGAAGATTTATGTGGTAAAGGAGCAAAACAAATAAGTTTTGCTGATGTAGCACTGGAAGATGCAGTTAACTACGCCGCAGAAGACGCGGATGTATCCTTACGTCTCGAAATTTTACTCAGACAACAAATGGATGCAGCCCAGCTCGAGCTGTACCGTAATCTGGAAATCCCTGTTGAAAACATATTATGTATTATGGAGCGTACAGGGGTATTAATTGATCGTCACGAACTGGCCCAGCAAAGCCATGAGCTTGGTACGCAGCTGGTTAAACTAGAGGAACAGGCTTATCAGCTGGCCGGCCAACCTTTTAATCTAAACTCTCCAAAACAGCTGCAATCCATACTGTTTGAAAAAATGGGTATCCCTACTTCTGGGCTGAAAAAAACCTCGTCTGGCGGTATTTCAACCAATGAGGCAGTATTGGAAAAACTGGCTGCTGACTATCCCCTGCCCAAACTTATTTTACAGACGCGTAGCCTGGCCAAACTTAAGTCTACTTATACGGATAAATTGCCTCAGCTGATAAATCCACACACAGGGCGTGTACATACTACTTATGCCCAGGCTGTTGCCATTACAGGCCGACTAGCCAGTAACAATCCTAATTTGCAAAATATTCCTGTACGCACCGAAGAAGGACGGCGTATACGAAGAAGCTTTATCGCCCCACCCGGCCAACTCATAGTTTCAGCGGATTATTCTCAAATTGAGTTACGCATTATGGCTCATCTTGCCAATGATACTACTCTGATTGATGCCTTCCGCAATAATGAAGACATTCATAAGCGTACAGCTGCAGAAATCTTTGCAATCAGTCAGGATCAGATAACTGCAGAACAGCGACGCTACGCTAAAACGATTAATTTTGGTTTAATTTATGGCATGAGTGAATATGGATTGGCCAAATCACTCGGAATTGAACTTCAGGCAGCACAACATTTCATTTCCCGCTATTTTAGCCGATATCCGGGTGTGCATGAATATATGGAAAAAACTAAAGAACAGGCATTGCAGCATGGGTTTGTAGAAACACTTTTTGGACGACGTCTTTATCTGCCAGGCATAAAAAGTAGCAATGGTACGGAGCGCGCTGGAGCATTTAGAGCTGCAATCAATGCACCAATGCAAGGTACAGCATCAGATTTAATAAAACGTGCCATGATTGCTGTACAAGGTTGGCTGGAGCAGGAAAAAATGCATACAAAACTAATTATGCAAGTACACGACGAACTCGTATTACAAGTACCTGAATCTGAATTATCAACCTTGCAGCATCATTTACCACAATTGATGTCTGGTGTAGCCCAGTTAAAGGTACCATTAATTGCCGACGTTGGAAATGGCCATAACTGGGATGAGGCTCATTAAAATTTAATTGTATTATTCTGATATTGCTCTTATTTGTAAAAATAAAAAAAAGCAGTCTGCTATAAATCGACTGCTTTTTTATAAAACTATTTAAATCTTAAAGAAACATAAATAGTATGTCATTATAAGAATCAATAAATTACAGTAATCAATATATCAACTCAATATTGTCGTTTATATCCGAACAAAATACCAATTGACTAATTGCTAACTTATATCAGCCAGTTGCGTTCGCATTTCTATTATTTGTTTAGCATAGTTATCATGTCCAAAAATTGCAGAGCCTGCAACAAATGTATCAGCACCTGCCGCGGCTACCTGAGCTATATTATCAATCTTGATACCCCCGTCTACTTCCAGACGAATGTATCTTCCATTTTCTTTTGCATATTCATTGATTAGCGCTCGAACCTGACTTATTTTTTTCAACGTTGATGGAATAAAACTCTGTCCACCAAAACCTGGATTAACAGACATCAATAATATGACATCAAGTTTATCTATTACCTCTGCCAATACATGGATTGGCGTAGCTGGGTTTAATACCAGCCCTGCCTCACATCCTGCTGCTTTTATCAGACTTAAGCTTCTGTCAATATGCCGACTTGCTTCAGGATGAAAAGTAATAATATTGGCACCTGCAGCAGCAAAAGCATTTATCATTTCGTCTACTGGCTCAACCATCAAATGCACATCAATCGGTACAGAGGCATAAGGCTTTACAGCCTGACAAACCATAGGACCAAAAGTAAGATTTGGCACATAATGGTTATCCATTACATCAAAATGTATCCAGTCAGCACCACCATCAATTACTGAAGCAATCTCGTTGCCCAAACAGGCAAAATTAGCAGATAGAATACTGGGTGCTATAAAAAAATCTGGCTTTATTAACTTATTCATATAAAAGGCCTATGGTAAATTGTATTATTTACGCAAGTTTACTACCATTATAGGTGCTTGACTGCTATTTAAGTATACTCTTAACGTTCAAGAGAACTGAAAGGGAGAACAGAATGGTAGCCCCATGCTGGCAAAAAATAGTACGCTATTGTACTAGCTTTGTCATTTTGACATTTGCCTGCCCTACTTTTGCTTCTGGACAAATCAATTGTGATATCCGCAAGCTTGAATTAACTCAAATGCAAAAAGCACGGCTCAGATTCATTAGAATGCAGTATAAGCGAAATCATGATACAAATTTACAACATACTGCAAATAACAAACGTAAAAATGAACAATTGAATCAAATTCTGATGCAACCAAAATTTGATGAGGCAGAAGCTAAACGTTATGTGCTGAGCCATTATATGCCACGAATGCAGCAGGATGTAGAAGAATTAAAGGTTCAGTATGATTTTTTACAGGTTTTAAACCATCAACAGCGTCAAAACTGGATTAATAATTGTTTACGTTAATGATTAACAATTAATTAGAATTATCTATGTTGCTTTCTTAAAATTACACTGTATTCAATGTGATGTGCTAAACCAGATAAGCATTAAGCTTGTAATGCAACCACGCAATCTATTTAATGTACTTCAACTTATTGATATATCAGGTAAATATCTATAATAAGTGACTCATTAAGTTTTCATTCACTCAAGATTTATTTACTTTACTAACTCTGCATAAATCCCCTACAGGAATTTATGCAGAGGTGGAATAAATTTGAATGGTATTTGTTGTTATTTGGAATTAAAAAATTTAGCTATAAATCCAAAATTTTTTATTTAGTGAAATAATTGTTTTATTGTTTCGTGCAATTAGCATCACTAGATGCATCAACAATGCCACTAACACTACTTATATCACAAATATATAGACCACTATTATTCCCCATCCATACTGATTTTTTTAGATTGCTACCACTTTTGGGTTCAGCATACAAATGATAAGTAGAACAATCAGTATTATTTTGACATTTAACTCCAAAATTATATTTATTGCTGTTACCAACTTGCTGCTGAACAATAGCACTTAGATCACTTTGAACAAAACTACCATTAAATGATTGTAATTTTCGTTCGGCAATTTTTTGACTCAGATTTGTTAGTGTTGTGCTAGCCTCTGCTAAATTAGCTTTTTCGATATAGGTTTTATAACTAGGCACGGCTATAGCAGACAATATACCAATAACAGCGACTACTATCATTAATTCTATCAGAGTGAAACCATTATTTAAAAATTTATTGCTCATAAAAATCAATCTGTATATACGTTTTTAATAAATTATTTCTCATACAGAGCAGCCTGTATATTTTCCTCAACTATACTGGTTGTCGATTCATTAAGTCCCCAGCCTTTAGAAGTGATGCGGAATAAATATACACCTACTCCAGCTGCTTTATCTGGACCTAAATATTCTATAACGTATCGGTACTTCTTTCCATCGCTGTCGTGTGGTGATTTAATAGAGGGATCATTATTTGCATCGGTAAATACATTACCTCTCTTCCAGACTTCTACTTCACCCGACTTAATACTACTACTACATTCTTGTACTGTTGCCAACTTACTATTGGCTTTCGATGGTTGAATATTGGCGGCCGCACATAAACCATCTTTACAATTACAGGTGAATATTTTTTGAACACCCTCAGCCGGCCAAGTGCTAATAAGGTCTTCTGCTGCGACAATACCTAATTGCGCATTCTGTAGAGCAAATTGATGGTCACTATCATTGGCACTAGTGCGTGAATCCATTGAAGTACTCTGCATGGTGGCAACAACTAGAAAAGCAATGACAATCATCATAATAAGCACTAAAAATAGAGCGAAGCCGGATTGCTTAATTGGTTTAGTTTTATAATTAGTTTTCATGTCTTCAGCCATTAGTATAGAACTTAAATAATTACAGTTAAACTTGATTATTGTTACAAATTTCACCTTGTCTAACCATTGCATTGATAACATAATTCACATTATTCGTATTCGGACCAGCTGACAGTGGGTTTATTGTCAACGTAGCTTTTATTAAAACAGGTGGTTTGGCAAAATTGAAATTAAGCCGATTTCGTGTATTAATATTATTAACTGATTGAATAGGAGAGCCCACCCCTGATGAAAGCTTTGGACAGTTATCAGTGTGACCATCGTAATCAAAGCTAAATTGTAGATTGGATACATTACTCACAATAAGTTGAGGAGCCCCCCAATGTCCGCTGCTATAATTTATGCGATACAATCCAGGTGCAGAATCAGAATTTGTGGTACCAACTATGTATACTACAGCATCCACATGATTTTCTAAATTCGGTATATCTTCATTACAATTTGTGGCTACAATATCTCTTGCATAATTTTCATTAATATATGTCATTATTAGTGACTGGCTGCCTCTAGTCGGAGTAATACTTATACCATTAGGGATTCTAGTTGATAAAAACTGTTTATTATTTATAGTAAAAGAGCCACTGAATATATGATTTAGATCTGCTGTTGTTGGTGGGTTCATGCAACTAAAATTACCTAATTGGCGTGCATCGCTACGCAAGAGGTTTGCTGCATTTCTGACATCCTGTTCATAATTGATTCTTGTCTTAACCTGTTCTTTCAGTTTATAAGTAGTTATAAATGTTGAACTAGCGGCTAGTAGTATAATTATACTGATAATTGATGCTACCATTATTTCAACAAGACTGAAACCAGATTGTTTATTTAAACCAACTACAAAGTTTGAATTAAATTTACTCTCTCGATTAGTCTGAGCATGATAAGTTTTTTTCATGATTGGCCTGCTGTTAAACTATATGAAAATTCACCATTTACATCATTATTACCCAGAGATTGTCCTCCCCACGTGACAGTAATTTTTCCATCCCGATTAATAGCACAGCTATTTAAACTTGCATTGATGAGGCGAATATTCAGTTTGTTTGAACAAGTATCCTTATTGTCGGTAACATATTGAGAATAATCTTTAGCAATGTATTGTATTTTGGTACCATTTGCGTCCTCTCTTTCCTTAATCATTAAACCAGGTTGGGAGCGCATCTTTTCTATATAATTTTGCACTGCTCTGGTGACCTCACTTTGATTTGCCGCATTAATTGATGTATTTACCGCTGTAATCTGCGCTAACATCAATGCAAGTACCCCGAAAGATAATACAAATATGGCTACAATTGCTTCTACTATAGTAGTACCTTGTTGTGACTGGTAAGCATACAAATAATGCTTTGTATTTTTAATATTATGCTGAGACATATCAATTTTCCTATCTTTCAAAATCAGGGTAACTATAATGTACAGTAGGAATTTGTATTATTGTGGCTACTCTGACCATAACATGCCACTGGCTTGCCACCCGGAGTGATAATAAGACGCCGGTTTATATTCGTATAGTGACTATCAATGATATCGATTATTATAGTCGACTGTCCAATGGCCCAGCTATTAGCATTTGGCCCATTACCAATACCAAATTGACCACTAGGCATAAAACCCAACATATCATTATTAGCAATATTGCCATTACATGTGGCTGAATTGCCATTACAGATTCGCCATCTTAGTAGTACCTTAATTTTATTAATATTATCAGCATTCTGATTCAGGGCAACAACACGTACAGAGGAATCTTTAGTTGCTTCGTATTGCCCATTCATATCACTATCATTGAAAGCTAAAAATCCCTGCCAGCCCAGACCATTCTGATAGTTACCAAACTGACTACACGCATTGGAATCAGCCGTACTTTTTTTGATTACCGTAGGACAGATTAATATCGGCTTATTGGTACGAATAGCTTCAGCACGGGCAAACTGAAACAAAGCAAACATCTGATCTGCCCGATTATTGATTCGCTGCGAAGCAATCAATCTTTCCATACCCGGTAAAGCAATAGCAGCCAGCACTGCCGTAATTGCAATAACAATTAACAGTTCAATCAAGGTAAAACCAGCATTTGTTGGTTTGGATGAAACCATAATTTCAATCCTAAAATTTCCAGACACAAATTAATATACAGTTATTTTCAGATAATTTTACAACATTTCACCTGTTTTGAACTAATTATTTGTGCCAAAAACAAAATTAATCATCAAAATACCCATCAGGCATAGCTACATTATCAAATTTGGTAAATTGACCCTGAAAGGTTAGATGTACTTTTCCGGTTGGCCCGTTTCGGTGTTTGCCGATGATACATTCTGCTAAACCCTTGAACTGACTATCGGGATGATAATATTCATCTCGATACATAAACATAATCAGGTCTGCATCCTGTTCAATTGCGCCAGATTCACGCAAATCCGACATCATTGGCCGTTTATCCGTTCTTTGCTCTACTGTGCGGGATAACTGTGACAAGGCAATGATAGGAACCTGTAACTCTTTGGCTAATGATTTTAAAGAACGGGAAATTTCACCCAGTTCTGAAGCGCGGTTATCCGAACGACCCGAACCAGACATTAACTGTAAGTAATCAAGCACAATCAGACCAAGTTTCCCACCCTGCTGCCGAGCCAGCCGCCGTGCGCGTGCACGTACTTCCAGTGCTGTTAATCCAGGAGTCTCATCAATAAACATTGGTGCATCAGTCAGTTTAACTACAGCATCATTCAGCTTGCCCCAATGTTCATCCTGCAACTGTCCTGTTTTGAGTACACTTTGATCAACCCGGCCTACTGAACCCAACATACGTAGTACCAGCTGTGCTCCACCCATTTCCATTGAAAATACAGCTACTGGTAATTTTTCCGAAATGGCCACATGTTCAGCAATGTTCAGGGAAAAAGCGGTTTTACCCATAGAAGGACGACCGGCAACAATTATCAAATCGCCAGGTTGCAGGCCGGATGTCATTTTATCTAGATCTATAAATCCGGTTGATACGCCCGTAACATCATTTTTGTTGTCGCGGGAATACAAATAATCAATTCGGGTAACCACTTCTTTCAGTAACACGGGCATACTTAAAAAGCCCTGTTTCGACCGAGCGGTTGATTCGGCAATCTGAAATACACTGTTTTCTGCCTCATCCAGCATTTGTGCTGCGTCTTTACCCTGAGGGCTGTAGGCTGAACGAGCGATTTGTGTTCCGACCTGTGCTAGCTGACGCATAATGGAGCGCTCGCGCACAATTTCCCCATAACGGCGGATGTTTGCGGCTGAAGGTGTGTTCTGCGCCAGCGTGATAAGATACTCCAGCCCACCTGCCGGTTCAAGCTCTTCACGCCGTTGCAATTCTTCCTGTACTGTAATTACGTCAGCTGGACGCGACAGTTCAACTAAAGTTTTGATCCCCCTGAATATGAGTCGATGCTCATGACGATAAAAATCATCTTCATCAATTAAATCTGCAATCCTGTCCCAAGCGCTGTTTTCCAGCATCAGACCACCCAGAACAGACTGTTCTGCTTCCATTGAGTGAGGAGGTACTGCTAGCTGATTTATCTCTTCACTGCTTATATTGATTTCTTCCATGTCTTTTAACTTTAATGACCTCTTTTTTAATTTTACCATTAAGCGCGTGTTTATTTGCCGCTAATGAGGGCAGTGTATTACAATGATTAATGAACCATATAATGGTTTAAGGTGAGTTAAACGTTTTTTATATTTGCAAATTAACCCAATTTGCCTGAACGCATAAACACACTGCAAAGCACTAACAAACCACCTAATCAAAAGGAACCTCAACCATGGAACATAAATTACCAGTACTGCCCTACGCTCTTGATGCTCTGACACCACACATTTCCAAAGAAACAATGGAATACCACTATGGTAAACATCATCAAACTTATATCACCAATATGAATAACCAGATTAAGGGTACTGAGTTTGAAAACATGCCTCTGGAAGAGATTGTAAAAAAATCTTCAGGTGGACTATTTAATAACGCAGCGCAAACCTGGAATCATACTTTTTACTGGTTTGGTTTTGCTCCGAATGGTGTAGCGTTGACAGAAAACGGTGCTTTAGCCAAGGCAATCAATGATAAGTGGGGCAGCTTTAATGCCTTTAAAGAGGCATTCGATAAAGTAGCAGCAGGTACCTTTGGTTCAGGCTGGGCCTGGTTGGTAAAAACACCGGATGGTGAGCTTGATCTGGTATCAACCAGTAATGCTGCCACTCCACTTACCAGTACCAATACTCCGCTGTTAACATGCGATGTATGGGAACATGCTTACTACATTGATTATCGTAATAGTCGTCCAAATTACTTAAGTAATTTCTGGGAAATTGTTAACTGGGGTGAAGTAGAAAAACGCTTCGCTGCCTGATTAAACAGTAATTATAAAAAATCTAAAAAACTGCCTTGAAAAAGGCAGTTTTTATTATTGAGTTTTGATTTAGTTACTTTCTTTAGGTATGTACCAGTAATGCTTGGTGTTATGTGTTTGCATATACTGCTTGAATTCTACTGAGTTATAAGCTGATTTAACAGCCTGAGCCCAAGACTTTTGTACATTATCCGCTCTTACTGCTACCACCAGCTCAAATGCAGGTACTATATCTTCCTGCAAAAGGGCAAGATCAGGATTAATTTTGGCTGCATAGGCTCTGCTTCCCGGTATCACTGAGTAATCGAAATCAGACAATGTTCTTGGAATATTACCCGGGTCTAGTTCTGTAATGCTCAACTGATAAGGATTAGTTTTGATATCATTTTTAGAAATCATGCCTGGATTAGTTAGGGGTTTTAGGGTAATCCATCCTGCTTTCGCTAGCAAACGATATGCTCGGGCAGCATTTGCCGGATCATTGGGTACGGCGATGGCACTGCCTTTTTTTATCGCCTGCAAATTATCATGGCGTTTAGAATAAATAGCTGTAGGTACGGTTGGAATGTGTGTTAAAGCCACCAGACTGGCTTTTTTGTTTTGATTGAAAGCTAGCATATAAGCAGTATGCTGATCGACATTAATATCTACACTGCCTTGCTGTAAAGCAATATCGGCCTGCAGTAAATCAGAAAAATCAATCTGTTTAATCTGGTAACCCTGTTTTTCCAGAATCGGCTTGACTGCATCAAGAAAAAGCTGGCTATAGGGCCCGGGCGATGTACCAATAATAATCTGTTTGCTATTGTTTTTATTCTGCTGGCAGGCCCCCAGTGCCAAGCAGGCTATTATTAAAATAAAAAGATACTTTATCAGCTTCATGCTATCTGCTCCGGTTAAAGTAAGATTTAAATCCTATATTTTGCAAAAACCAAAAATTTTTAGTCTGTTCTGAATGGAGATTAACCACTTGCATTTGGCTTTATGATTGTTTAAGTGAGTCTTCCAATAGTTAGAAAATTGAGACTAAATGATATTTTCTACTGATTGCAGCAGGATATTAAAAGATTGGCTGCTTATAAACAAAGATTAAAAAGTTATAAGCTTATAAGTACAAAAAACGGCTTTTTTCAAAGCCGTTTTTTACAGATTAATTCTTTTTGGCTTTGGCCGCGAGCCAGTTGCCTAAAGTCTGGATAATTTGCACAATCAATACCAGTACAATGACAGTAGCAATCATAATTACGTAATCAAACCGCTGGTAACCATAATTAACCGCCAGATCACCAATACCGCCACCGCCAACTGTACCAGACATGGCTGTGGCATCAATCAAACCAATCAGCGCTGTGGTTAAAGCCAGAAGAATAGAAGGCATTGCTTCCGGTAAAATAAAATAGCGAATAATCTGGAAATTGGTGGCACCCATTGATTGAGCTGCTTCAATAATCCCGGCAGGCACACTCAGTAATGAGTTTTCTATCAGGCGTGCTATGTAGGGGGAAACAAAGATAATCAGGGGGATAATCATTGCTTTGGTGCCAATAGAGGTATGAATAATCAAGCTGGCAACCGGTAATACACAAATCAGCAGAATAATAAAAGGTAATGAGCGGACAATATTAATAATAATATTTAACAAGTTATACAATATTGGCTTTGGCCACACGCCTCCCTGACGGGTGAGCAACAATAATACGCCCAGAGCTGTACCTAATATTGAACCCAGAACAAATGAAATGCTAACCATGTTGAAGGTTTGCAATAATGCTGTACCAAACTGGTCAGCAGTTAATGAGGTTTCAAACCATTGATTCATACACCACCTCTTTCAACCCGAACGCCTTTTGTTTGTAAAAATGCCACTGCCTGTTCTACATTTATTTCAGTACCGTTCATCTGAATAAACATACTTCCCAGCACAACACCACCTATTTCACGCATATTGGCAAAAAGTATATTGATTTCCACCAGCTGTTTTAAAATCAACTCGTTTACCACTGGCTCTCTGGCTGAATCGCCCAGAAATTCTAGGCGGAAGATATTGTCTTGTTCAACCAGACTATCTAGTACAGCTTCGGGTATTTCAGCATTGATTACAGTGCTGACAAATTTTTTTGTTGTTTCCTGCTGTGGTGCTGAAAAAATATCCAATACTGAACCCTGCTCGATTACCTGACCTTTTTCCATCACGGCCACTTTATTACAAATTGAACTGATTACTTCCATTTCATGGGTAACCAGTAATATAGTAATATTACGTTCATTATTAATTTGCTTTAATAATTTCAATATTGATAAAGTAGTTTGCGGATCCAGTGCAGAGGTTGCTTCATCACACAATAATATGGATGGCTCGGTAATCAGGGCGCGTGCAATTCCGACACGCTGCTTTTGTCCGCCGGATAACTGACCGGGGTAGCTGTGTTTTTTGCCGGCTAAATCAACATACGACAACATTGCATCAACCCGACGATCAATTTCTTCACGTTTTAAGCCCTGCAAAACCAGTGGAATGGCTATATTCTGGGCTACTGTTTTGGATTCCAGCAAATTAAAATGCTGGAAAATCATACCAATCTTTTTCTTGTGCGCGCGTTGTGCTGTAGCATCCAGTTTGTTTAAGTCAACTCCATCTACACACACTGTGCCAGTAGTAGGTTTTTCCAGCTGGTTTACCAGACGGATTAAGCTGCTCTTACCTGCGCCACTCCAACCAATCAGCCCGAAGATATCACCCGTATCAACAGTGAGATTAATATCATTCAAGGCATGTACTTGCTGTTTATTTTTGATATAAGTTTTTTTTATATTTTCAAATATGATCATAACGACCCTTAGAATATCCAGTGCAATTTGATTCCAGATGATGTAGTTGCAATGCAATACAGATAGTGTACTTGATAAATCATGAATGTGTTGACTGAATTTTTCATGCCAACGGCTAAAAACCACAAGTATACTGTAAATAATAGTCAAAATGGCTGGAATTATTTATCAATGAATTACTGCTTAGCGACAATGATTTCCCTGTCGAAGGTCTTGCCAGTTAACTGCATGGCAATGGTGCTGCTGCCAGCACTGGATAAACGCTTCACTTTGCAACCATTGCCATTCATATTCACGCGCACTTTTAATTTCATCATTCCAACTCACTGACGGAACCGCGGGATGACACATAATCAACAAACCCTGTTTTGAAGCACTGCCAAGCCATTCTGTCCATTTGGCCTGTAAGATTTTGACATCCGCATCGAAGTTGTAAATACCTGCGAAAGCATAATTATGTGTGATGTGTGCTTGTTCTAATGATTTATCTAGCTGATAGCCGCCAAGAGCATGAATTATTCCTGCTTTGATATCGTGCTGTGTGCTTTTAGTGCTGCGTACTGCAACAT
This sequence comes from Snodgrassella sp. ESL0253, assembly GCF_013344965.1. Classification (NCBI taxonomy): domain Bacteria; kingdom Pseudomonadati; phylum Pseudomonadota; class Betaproteobacteria; order Neisseriales; family Neisseriaceae; genus Snodgrassella; species Snodgrassella sp. ESL0253. The sequence goes on from NZ_JAAEDQ010000006.1 coordinate 70,371, forward strand.
CACATCCATACCGCTGTAATATAATCTCTAGCAAAACGGAACGTATCTGCGGAAACTGATGAACGTGCTGATGTCCATCTATAAAAACCGGTTTATACCCGATTTTGTCTTCGAAGGCATCAAGTTGGCGATTAATCACATCCTGCAAAATTGTTTTTGGCCATGCATGTAAGTAAGATTTGATTAAAACCTGTTTCAGGCTGCCCAAACCTGCAAAACCAGTTAAATCAAAATGCAAACCAATATCGATATGCTGTTTTTTCAGTTCAGCCACTTCATCTGCTGCGATTGTACCCAGACTCATGAAACTACTGGCCTGTATGCGCCTCATTTGCGCCAACCGCAGTACAGCTTCGTTTACGGCTGCCGACAAACCTAAATCATCTACATTAATCATTACTGGTTTCATGGCTTACTTTCTCATTGAAGGCCCAGAATTTACCCAGAATAAAAGATAAAACCGTCACTATTATGGTAACAATGATCCATAACCACCAGTAGGCCTGATTGCCAAACCATTTTATGCCAGCCATGAATAAAATCTGATTAAGCCCAAAACCTACCACGGCACTGCATAACCAGCGCCAAAGAGCCTGAAACCACGAATAATGCGTCTGGCTAAAGGTAAGGTGATAATGTCCCATAAAGCTGATAACAAAAGCACACAGGAAAGCCAATGGATTAGCTAAAACAGGCACAAGCTGAGCATACTGTACCAGTAGTAACAAACAGAAAAAATGCATAGCAGCAGCAGCTCCCCCTACCAGGGTAAACCAGACCCCCTGTCTGGAAGCGATTTTCATTTTGGTTCGCGACTGTCCCATACTTTATCCACCAGATAAAGCGGCCGCTGTTTCACTTCTTCATAAATACGGCCAATATACTCGCCAATCACACCAAGACAAACCAGCTGAATTCCGGCAGAAAACATAATTCCAGCGGCCAAAGTCGGCCAGCCGGCAAGGTCTTTGCCAAAAAATAAGGTATCAGCCACAATACACAAGCCATAGATTAGTGCGAGCAGGGAAATAATCAGTCCCATCCGGGAAATCCAGCGTAACGGCCGTTGTGAAAATGATGTAATACCTATCAGTGCTAATTCAAACAGGCTGAAATAGTTAAATTTACTTTTGCCAGTCTGGCGTAAAGATGCCTGAAATGGGATGTAAATGGTAGAAAAACCAACCCATGCATACAGCCCTTTCATAAAACGCTGTCGCTCAGGTAACTGAAGCAGAGCTTGTACCACTCTGCGCTTCATCAGACGAAAGTCACCGGCATTAGGGGTAAGCTCATAGCGATGCGTATCCTGCATAAAATGGTAAAAACTATTTTTCAATGTTCGGATTAATAACCCTTCGTGTTCGCGCGAGGCCTGTACTGCTGCTACCACATCTACATTATTGGTATGCATCAAAGTCAGCATCTGCTCAAGTACTGATACCGGATGCTGGCCATCAGCATCCATCATGGTAACCAGCTCACCCTGAGATTGCTCCAGTCCGGCAGTCAGTGCTGCTTCTTTCCCGAAATTGCGTGAAAACTGCACCAATCGCAAGGCAGTGTTGGCCGGTAGTTGTTGTCTGAGCTGCTCATACGTAGCAGTCAAATGATCTTTACTGCCATCATCAACCAGAATAATTTCACAAGATTTTTCCTGCCGGCTTGTAAAAGTAAATAATTCCGGCAAAAAACGGCCTACTGCGGCCGCATCATTATATATTGGTAGAATAATACTCAAACCAATGATATTTTTATCCATATAATTTACCTTACAGACGACTGGCAGATTGAGATAACCCAGGCATTTTGTAGATAATACCCGATTTCATTTTTGCAATAAGTAAGCACATTGTTACTTCAAACATTTTTTTGGAATATAAGCCTGCCAGACTACTTTAAGCGGTTCACGATCAGGCAATTTATTCCACGCGATTGTCCACTCCCCTCGTTTCATGATCAAATCAGGCTGCTGAACTAAAGGCTGTAACCATGGCACTTGCGGCCGATCGTTGGCTGGCCATAATGCCAGTGTGCCATGCTGCCGCAAACGATTATCGCTCATCCAGGGTGAATAGGCAGCATCGCCCGACACCATTACCGATGGGGCAAATTTTGAATAGGAAGCAACCAATAGCGCTACCCAGTCTGAACCAGTCACACTGTCCAGTTTACATGAAGAAAGCATTTGCCATTGTTTATCAGCTTGTATGGCCAGTGCAACCTGTGGCCAGTCCATGCGTGAAGGTTTATGGCGTATACGGGCACCAAATTCTACATAAATAGCCATTAATATGGTGACGATTAATGCCCAGATGCCTGTGCCTTTTAGCAAGGAGTCAATTTTATTGGTGAATACCTGTTCAGGGATGAGAGCAACTATTATCAGTCCGGATAACCCCCACATCGGCATACCCCACATATCCCGCAAACCAAGTCCGAAAATCAGTCCGGCACAAGCCAGTATCAATGTAGGAGCCAGCCCCATCCATAACAGGAAATGCCAGTCAGACCGATACAATATCTGAACGGGAGTGCGTAAGCTCAGGCGTGTACGGGTAAAAAGAAGAATCAGTAAAAGGGGCAGATGATTGATTATCTGTGTTCCCAGATAACCAAAAGCAGCCAAATGACCATTGCGGCTGGCATCCTCGGCAGAACGGGCGGAAGCATAGGTCAATGGTAACCAGTTATGCTGCATCAGCCAGTACACATTCGGAGCAAAAACCAATAAGGCTATCAGTATCGCCAGCCACGGTTTTGCTGTTAACCATAAGCGGCGATATGGTGTGCACAGTGAATACAGTACCATGGTAATAATCAGCACGGCAACAGTATATTTCACTAGCATGCCAGCGCCAGCCAGCAAACCAAACAGCAACCAGTATCGCCAGCGATTTTCTCGGATAGCCAGATAAAATACGTATACCAAGCCAAGCCATACTGGCATTTGCGCTATATTATGATTGAACTCCAGTGAAGGCCACGTATAGTAAAAGATAGCCAATAAAAACAGAGCACCTAAAAATGCCCTGCTCGGACTCATCAGGCGTCGTCCAAACAGATAAGCCAGCCACAAGCTCAGCGCAATAGTACACTGGCTCAGAATATACGGGCCGATGTGTCCGAAAATATGATAGAAAGAATACAGTATCCAGCTTGAAAGTGGTGGATGCTTGTAATATCCCCATTGCCATTCACGCCCCCAATAAATACCTTCAGGCACATCTAATGGGTAGCTGGCAGAAAGCACAAATGGTAATACTGTCCACAAAATAAAATACAGGATTAACCATAAAGGCAATCGGACTGAAAACGGTCTACATGACATGGATAGGATTTCAGCTTTTAAAGCACATTATTATAGCGGTACTGTAAAGATTAAGGTCAATTCCACAGTACAGCACCAGTGGATTACGGACAGGTAGTCTTTAATAAGCCATCCTGTCCCGAAAAACTCAAGCGCAATTTATCAAAAAAATTGCGCTTGAGTTTTATCAATCAGGCTGAATAAATTCATGCCACCTGAAATTTAAGCATAATTTTTTCCGGCCAGATCAATTCCAGCTCATCACCAGACTTAATTGCGGCAACGCCTGCCGGTGTACCGGTATAAATAATATCACCAGCCTGCAAGCCATAAATACGGGATAAATAACTGATAATCTGCCGACAGGAGAACATCATGTCGCGGCTATTGCCCTGCTGTCGTATTTCCCCATTAACTTTCAGGCAAAAATCCTGCATCTGGATATCGTTGACCTTATCTGGGGTAATAAAGTGTGAAACACACGCAGCGGTAGGAAATCCTTTGGCCTTCTCCCATGGCAGCCCTTTACCTTTTAGTTCTGTCTGCACATCACGAGCAGTTAAATCCAAACCAATGGCATAACCGCCTACATAGTTAAGTGCCTTGTCTTCGTCTACATCAATAGCATCTTCTTTAATGTAAATGACCAGCTCACACTCGTGATGTACATCCCGGCTATAAGCCGGCAGTTTTATATTATCGCCAGCCTGAGCCAGAGAAGAAGTTGGTTTCAGAAATACAACCGGTTCGTCAGATTTGGCATTATGCAATTCTTTCACATGTTCTGAATAATTTCGTCCGATACAAAAAATATTGCCTAAAGCAGCTTGCTGTCCTTCAATTTGAATGGTTTTCATCATATGTTACCAAAATATAGTTCAAGCCTGAATATTAACTACTGTCTGAAAACACCAATTAATTAATCCGACAAAAACAGTTTGTCAAAATCACAAATTCTGCCCGTATTATCCCTGATTATCGGGCAGAATACAGATTTAGCTGGCTTAAAAGGTAGTAATTTCACTTAATTTTAATAATTGCATGGATTCACGCAAATATGGCTCAACAGTTTTAATCAGATTTTGAAAATGGGCGGTATTGTTATGCTCATCAATCGCAGCTTCATTAGCCCAGCATTCTATAAATACAATGCGATCAGCCTTATCCAAGTCCTTGTTAACTGTATAAGACATATTGCCCGGTTCTTGACGTGACAGAGTCACACACTGCTCAACTGCTGCCGCAATATTCGGCCATGCATCGGTTTTCAGCTCCATCATGGCAACTAGCTTAATTGGTTGTGACATATCTTCATCTCCAGAATTTTATATTAGGCAATAGCACAAAAAGTAATACCACAGTTTTAAGCCTATCCTTTTAATTAGGTTCAGGCAAATAAAATTACTCGCGGCGAGTAGCGTCTACACCTTCCTGAACCGAGTTTACCCCGATAATAGTCAAACCTGGAAAATCAGCTACCCGTTTCGGACAGTTGGCCGCCGGAACAATGGCATGCGTGAATCCGAGCTTTTCTGCCTCGCGTAGCCGTTCCTGTCCGCGTGGTACGGGGCGAATTTCACCAGATAAACCAACCTCACCAAATACAATCAGCTTTTCCGGCAAGGGGCGGTTACGATAACTGGACAACATGGCCAGAATAACAGCCAAATCGGCAGCCGGCTCCGTAATCTTTACACCACCGACGGCATTCAGAAATACATCCTGATCATAGCAGGCAATACCAGCATGGCGGTTCAGCACAGCCAGCAACATGGCCAGACGTTCCTGTGCCAGCCCCACGGTTAATCGCTTGGGCGCAAAGCCATGTGCATCATCAACCAATGCCTGAATTTCTACCAGTAGCGGACGCGAACCTTCCTGTGTTACCAGCACGCAGGAGCCGGGTACGTCATCACGGTAGCTGGATAAAAACAGTGCCGAGGGATTAGACACCCCTTTTAGCCCTTTTTCCGTCATCGCAAAAACACCCAGCTCATTGGCGGCGCCAAAACGGTTTTTAATTGCCCGAATCATGCGGTAATTTGAGTGGGTTTCCCCTTCAAAATACAACACTGTATCTACCATATGCTCCAGAACGCGTGGTCCGGCAATCGCTCCGTCTTTAGTTACATGTCCAACCAGTAACATACTGATGCCCTGCTGTTTGGCCAGGCGGGTTAACTGGGCAGCACATTCGCGTACTTGTGATACTGAGCCGGGTGCAGAAGTAATACTGTCTGAATACATGGTTTGAATCGAATCAATCACCACCACTCTTGGCTGCTGCCGCGCAATAGCTGCACTAATCGCTTCGACCCTGATTTCTGCCAGCAAATGCACTCTGTCTGCCTGCACACCCAAGCGCTGCGCACGCAACGCTACCTGCTGTGCCGATTCCTCACCAGAAACATACAATACCGATTCTTTTTCTGCCATCTGGGCTATTGTTTGCAGCAGTAAGGTGGATTTACCAATACCCGGGTCTCCGCCCAGCAGGATAACCGCACCTTCTACCAGCCCTCCTCCAAGCACCCTGTCCAGCTCCCCCATACCGGTAGCAGTGCGCTGTACTTCAACCGCACTCACGTCGGCCAGCAACTGCACCTGCGTTTGACCGGCTGCCCATGACTGAAAGCGGCTATTGGACGCAGCCGTGGGTAAAACTGTTGTTTCTTCTAGCGTATTCCATTCGCCACAATGCGGACAACGTCCTTGCCATTTGGGTGAATTACCGCCACAACTGCGACATTGAAACTGAGTTTTTTGTTTTACCATGAAACCTTTCCAACAAAATTTTCTCTAAATTTGGCAAAAACGAAGTATGGTATTGCCCACACTGCTTCAAATGTTTGCCAGTCTGGCGTTGCTAGGCTGGATTTTATGTTCACAAAGCCAATGATTAATATTTAATAACCCATTTATTGTCAATGAATATTGATACAAGCCATCTTCCAAACAGGATGTTTAAAATACAATAAACACGGGATTAAAAACGTAACGCACCTATTTAAAAATCATCTCCAATAAGCCCTTTTATCGACGCATTAATTGATTTAGTAAAATCAGTTTGTGGTATTTTGATTTTACATGAGCTTTAGATATGGTAGAAAACCATATATTGCGCTTTTTACGTTTCTATATAACCTTATTTCGGGTGGAATCATACTCGGCTTTCAGCAGGCGCATAATGGTATTGGCCAACTAAAATCAGCATTCGAAACAAAATTTCTGTTTTTCTCTCAACATTGGGTTGCTGAATTGATGCAAAGTTTTTCAGGATCAAAACCTATTGTGCAAATATAACTTTAGAACTTACCCATTCTAACGCTAAAATTCGCTCAGCGGGTTGGCAGTAGGCTTTGTTAACATTTACATTTATGGCTTGAACCGAAAGTACTGTAGCAATAAGTAGTTCAAATGTGGATTTGACAGATAGGCTTAGTCATTGGATATTTTAAATATAAACTTTTAATCTTCCCATATTTGAATTCGAGTTGCCCGTTTCACACAATAATTATAATCAGTGTATATATAAAATATTATATACTTTATATATTGATTATATGCTGGCTAAATTTGGCTTTTATCGAGATTCATACGTGCAGATGCTTATTGAAGCAGTAACCTATACCACTTTGTTCTATTTGAATCTTTATCGGCTTAGCTAATGTAGAGTGGATTGATTTTAATAAATCGTCTGCTTTCTGACATGATGCTTTTGTGATAAAACTAGCCCACTATTTTTCTAATTTCATAAACAGGGTTTTTCTGAGATATGTCCTTACCAATGATTGTCACCTTTGCTGTGTACATTTTAGGAATGATTGTAATCGGTTTTTTTGCGTATCGATCAACGCAAAATTTTGGTGATTATATTTTGGGTGGGCGTCGTATTGGCAGTATGGTAACCGCACTTTCTGCTGGAGCCTCTGATATGAGTGGCTGGCTGCTCATGGGACTACCGGGTGCTGTATTTTTGTTTGGCATTTCACAAAGCTGGATTGCCATTGGTTTGATAACTGGTGCTTATTTAAACTGGTTATTGATTGCCGGCCGATTACGTGTTTTTACTGAAATCAATCATAACTCATTAACTTTACCGGACTATTTTGCTCACCGTTTCGATGATAACAGCTCGTTACTGCGTATCATTTCAGCGGTTATCATTCTTATCTTTTTTACTATTTATTGTGCATCAGGGGTAGTTGCTGGTGCTAAATTATTTGAAAGTACCTTTGGTATGAGTTATGGCTGGGCTATGTTAGCAGGTGCCGGTGCGACCATTACTTATACATTTATCGGTGGCTTTTTAGCTGTTAGCTGGACAGATACCATTCAGGCCAGTTTGATGATGTTTGCCCTGATTTTAACGCCTATCATGGTAATAATTAATGCTGGTGGCTTTTCAGACGCCATAATTTATATTGAATCCCTTAATCCAGATTATACAAACCTCTTTGCTCATGTGGATGTTATTGCAATAATATCATTGCTTGGTTGGGGATTAGGTTATTTTGGACAACCGCATATTCTGGCCAGATTTATGGCTGCTGATTCACATCAAGTGATGAAAAATGCACGTCGCATTAGTATGACATGGATGATTTTATGCCTGGCCGGTGCTATTACTGTAGGTTTTTTTGGAATAGCGTTTTTTGCCAATCATCCTGAACTGGCCTATCTGGTTAATAATGGCAAACACGAACGCATTTTTATAGAGCTGTCAAAATTACTATTTAATCAGTGGGTTGCAGGTGTTGTACTGGCAGCAATTCTAGCTGCTGTGATGAGCACATTGAGCTGCCAGTTATTAGTCTGTTCAAGTGCTTTAACAGAAGATTTTTATCGCGCTTTTTTCAGACCTCAAGCCAAACAAAGAGAGCTTGTCTGGATTGGACGGATTATGGTGTTATTAATATCGGTGATTGCTATCTTATTAGCGATTAATCCAAATAATAGCGTTCTGGATTTGGTGAGCCATGCCTGGGCTGGTTTCGGTGCGGCATTTGGTCCAATTATTATTTTCTCGGTATTCTGGTCTCGCATGACACGTAATGGTGCACTAGCCGGTATGATAACCGGTACTGTAACGGTATTACTGTGGATCAATTTTAACTGGTTTAATCTGTATTCACTTATTCCCGGTTTTTTGTTTGCCTCCATCGCCATTGTGATTTTTAGCTTATGCGATAAAAAACCAAACGAAATAGTGCAAACTCATTTTAAACACGCGTATGAACGCTACCATAGCAAAACAGAATAGATTTCTTTCATATAATCTGTTTAAAACAGGTGGTGAAGCGAGAAAGCCAAGTAAAACCAATTTATTTTATTACAAAGTTATATTATGATTATGTCTTTAAATGACATAAACGTAATAATGAGTATCAAGCACTGGCCGCAGCATGATCGCCCAAGGGAAAAGCTTCTCAGACTGGGTGCTGCTGCCTTAAGCGATACTGAGTTACTCGCCATTTTGCTGCGCACTGGCACACGTGGCATGAGTGCTGTAGACCTTGCACGTGAGCTCATCTCAAAAATGGGTAGCTTGCGTGCCTTACTTGAAGCTGATTGCCAGCAGCTTTGTCAGCATCGCGGCATGGGCGTGGCCAGTTATACCCAATTTGCCGTTATTCGCGAAATTAGCCGGCGTATGCTGGCAGAAGAAATCCAACGCCGTCCTGTTTTTACCCAGCCCAAAGCCGTAGCAGATTTCCTGCGGCTGCATATAGGTCATGAAAAAGTGGAAGTATGCATAGCATTGCTACTGAATCAGCGCAATGAACTAATGCATACCATCGAACTGGCACGTGGCACTATCAATGAAGCCAAAGTGTACACCCGCGAAGTTGCCACAGTGGCTTTAAATCATTGCGCAGCGTCAATCATTCTGGCGCATAATCATCCAGGACAATCCACTATGCCATCTACAAGTGATATCGAGTTTACCAGACAGATAAAAGCAGCACTAAACCTATTGGAAATACGCTTACTGGATCATTTCATCATCACTGCCGAAAAGGCAACCTCAATGGCAGAATTAAACTTGCTATAGCAATCATTATAGCCTGAGGCTGTTTATTTACCGATAGTGCTGCGCAAAACTGGATAAAATTATCATTGCCGATTACAATGGCTGGTTTAATAGCGTTATTTACCTGAATCATACGGAGTAAACCCCATGATTGATTTTGCTTATGCTGCCAACACTGCCGGTTCCCAGAGTGGCCTCATGCAATTTTTACCACTTTTATTAATACTTGTTGTATTTTATTTTCTCATAATCCGCCCGCAGCAAAGCAAGCATAAAAAACATCAGCAGATGCTAACTGAGTTGAAAAAAGGCGATAAAGTGATCACTCTGGCTGGTATTGTCGGCAAAATTACCAAAGTTAATGAACAATACTTCACTCTGGAAATTGCCCCGAAAGTAGAAGTTGAATTTGAGCGCAATGCCATCAGTGGCAAAGTACCAGAATAAATCAGTTTCCCTGCCGCAGCTATGCAGTTGCGGCCTTTGTTTTCTTTACCTGAATTGTAAAACAACAGTCTGCAAGCAAGGCAGCAAATATGAATCGTTATCCTTTGTGGAAATACCTGCTTATCATCGTTTCAATCATACTGGGACTGTTATATACCATTCCCAACCTGTTTGGCGAGATACCGGCAGTCCAAATCTCTACCAACCGTCAGGCCATTACCATAAATGAGCAAACCGAAAATACGGTAAAACAGGCACTGACTGCTGCCCATATCCAGCATCAGGGTATGTTCATCACCGATGGCAGCCTGAAAGTGCGTTTTAGCGATACGGAGACTCAACTCAAAGCGCGTGATGCCATTGCGGCCAAATTTGGCGACGGGTATATCGTGGCATTAAACCTGCTGGCCAATACTCCGGAATGGATGGAAAAAATTCACGCCAAGCCTATGTTTCTGGGTTTGGACTTACGCGGCGGTGTGCATTTCACTATGCAGGTTGATATGAATTCAGCCGTAGACAAAACGCTCGACAGTTATGCCGGTGATATTCGTCGCCAGCTGCGCAAATTACAAATTCGCAGTGGTAATATTGTTAAAAACGGACAAACACTGGTAGTACCATTCCAGTCTGCTGCTGATGCCACTACAGCCATATCAGGATTAAAAAAATATCTTAACGATGCCACACTTACCCAGAATGGTGACCGCCTGATTGTAAGCCTGAGTGATACTGCTCTGGCCAGAATCCGTACTGATGCAGTAACACAGAATATCAATACCCTGCATAACCGCGTTAATGAACTGGGCGTAGCAGAACCTGTTATTCAGCAGGCAGGACCAAACCGGATTGTGGTACAACTGCCAGGTGTTCAGGACACAGCCAAAGCCAAAGACATTATAGGCCGTACGGCCACCCTGCAAGTGCGTATGGTTAGCGACAACCCCATTCAGTATCAGCAGGCATTGCAGGGACATACTCCAGACGGCTTTGAACTGCTGCCATCTGCTGGTAATGGTGCCCCAACACTGGTCAGCAAACAGGTTGAGCTTACTGGTGATAACATCAATGATGCACAGGCCAGCTTCAACGATCGTGGGCAACCAGGTGTAAGCGTAAACTTTGATAGTACTGGTGCCAGCATCTTTGCCGACCTTACCCGCAACAATGTTGGCAAGCGTATGGCCATGGTACTTATCGATCAGGGCAAAGCAGAAGTTATTACAGCACCAGTAATCAACGAACCGATTCCGGGTGGCAAAACCATCATTTCCGGCAATATGAATATCGCTGAAGCCAATGATACCGCCTTGCTGCTGCGTGCCGGCTCTCTGGCAGCGCCAATGAAAATTATCGAAGAACGCACCATTGGTCCATCACTGGGTAAAGAAAACATCAGCAAAGGCTTCCATTCGACCCTATGGGGTTTTGTGGTAGTAGCCATATTCATGATGCTTTACTACCGGCTGTTTGGCGTATTCTCGGTAGTTGCCCTGTCATGCAATCTACTGTTTCTGATTGCCATTCTGTCTGCCATGCAGGCTACCCTGACACTCCCTGGTATTGCTGCCATTGCCCTTACACTGGGTATGGCTATTGACTCGAACGTATTGATTAACGAGCGTATCCGCGAGGAGTTACGCCATGGCAATACACCACAGATGTCAATTAATGCTGGTTATGACCACGCATGGCATACCATTGTGGATTCAAATATCACCTCACTAATTGCCGGACTGGCATTACTGATATTCGGTTCTGGTCCTATCCGTGGATTTGCCGTGGTGCACTGTCTGGGTATTCTCACTTCCATGTACTCATCTGTAGTGGTTTCACGTGCCATTGTTAATTTGTGGTACGGCCGCAAACGTAAACTGAAAATGCTGTCCATTGGCCATATCTGGATTGCTGATAGCGCCACTACCAGTAAAAGTAAGGCTTAATTAATTATGGAATTCTTTAAAATCAAACGCGATATCCCGTTTATGAGCTATGGCAAGCTGACAACGGCGATTTCATTAATTACTTTTATTCTGGCTGTATTTTTTCTTGTCACTCGCGGGCTGAATTTTTCTGTAGAATTCACCGGTGGTACTGTGATGGAAGTGGAATTCAAGCAGAGTGCAGATTTAAACAAAATTCGCAGTGAGCTGGATGGGCTGAAGCTGGGCGAGGTACAGGTACAGGCACTGGGGACCAACAAGCAAATCATGATACGCTTGCCCAATAAAGCCAACATGACTTCTGCACAACTGTCTAATCAAGTAATGAACTTGCTCAAACAGCATCAGGAAGGTGTGAGTCTGCGGCAGGTTGAATTTATCGGGCCGCAGGTTGGTGAAGAGCTGGTTACCCATGGCCTGTTGGCTCTGGGCATGGTCGTTATTGGCATCATCATTTACCTGTCCATGCGCTTTGAATGGCGATTTGCCGTTTCTGCCATTATTGCCAACATGCACGACGTCGTGATTATTCTGGGCTGCTTTGCCCTGTTTCGCTGGGAGTTTTCCCTTACCGTACTGGCTGGCGTACTGGCCGTGCTTGGTTACTCAGTGAATGAATCTGTAGTGGTGTTCGACCGTATCCGCGAAAACTTCCGTAAACCGCATATGCGCGGTAAAAGTGTTCCGGCTATCATCGATAACGCCATTACCGCCACCATGAGCCGAACAATCATCACCCACGGCTCCACTGAAGCAATGGTTATTTCCATGCTGGTTTTTGGCGGTGCAGCCTTGCATGGTTTTGCCATGGCCTTAACCATCGGTATCGTATTTGGTATTTACTCTTCCGTATTGGTAGCCAGTCCGTTATTGCTGATGTTTGGTTTAAACCGGCAGAATCTGGTTAAACCACCAAAACGTAAGGAAGAAGCCGTGGTATAAAATTGCAGTATTGCCTACTAATATAAAAATATCTCCAGACTGAAACATTTTCTGGAGATATTTTTGATTATCAGACTAATTACCACATTTGCTTTAGCTACTTCACTATTCCAACTTAGCAACTGAATTTATGAAATAGAGTATTCTGTCTCTTACAGTTAATTAAAGTAGCCAATCATTTGTAAAGTAGTAAGCAAACATAGCAGAATGTTCACCTAGTGCAGTACCCGTTCGTCTTTCCATCCTTTATCGGTTAAAACCAGTACCGCAGTACGACGCTGAGGTTCCTGCAAAGATTTCCACCAGCTTTCATCTGTAGTTTTGAGTAAATCTTTAGCCCATTTTTCTGGTATCAGCTTTGCATCATAAACCACTTTGGAAATGGTTACTCCATTTGCAGGTGTTGGTTCAGTAAAGAGTACGATTTTATCGACCTTCTGTGTACCGAGACACAGCAAATTTCCCTGTGCATTATTCAACATATTGGCTTCACCTTTACTGGTTCGATAGTACACAGCTTGCGGAATATCCGATCCGCCGTTAACAGTCAGGGTGGAATCTTTACCTTTTTCGTATAGATCTGCATCAGTAAGAATATCCATCTGTCTCAGAGCAGTTTTATTAACTTTATCACCCTCACCATTTTTTCTGGCAATACGAATTTCTTTGCTGCCTATGGTAACCATATTGTTCATACCGCCCTGAACATTATCCAGCACCAGATTAACGGCCAGACAAACTTTATCATTTTTGGCAAATTCATCAATCGCTTCACTAAAATTACGGTTACTCGCTTCCTGCTTACTACCACAGGCTGCCAGTAACAGGCTGATAGCAAGTATACTGATTTTTTTCATTCTGGCTTTCCTCATCAAAAATAAAAACTGGCCTGATTAAAGCATACTGCCAATATGCCGGATTAGCAATGCAGACAGTATACCTTAAGCCTGCTCAAGCAATATTGAACGGCCAATCGGCATAAAACCAACACTTAAGCAAGTATGGGCAAACCGGTATAATACTAATCTATCTGAACATACAGGTTTTCATTCATGAGTATCCGAATTTACGGTATCAGCCAGTGTAATACAGTAAAAAAAGCGCGCCAGTGGCTGGCAGAGCAACATATTAACGCTGAATTTATTGATTTCAAAAAAATACCACCCACTGTCGCAGACATCCAGTTCTGGCTTACACAAATTCCCAAAGAAACACTGATTAATCGTAAAGGCACTACATGGCGAAAATTAAGTACCAGTGAGCAGCAGAATGCACTAAGCAGCGATGAAGCAGCCATTAACCTGATGATTAACCAACCTTCTGTCATTAAGCGTCCAGTACTGGTAAATAACCAACGCGTACTAGTTGGTTTTGATGCGCAACAATATACTGAGTTTTTAGCCTGATATTTCTACAAATACAAATTATGAATACCACTATCTTTATTTCTGATTTACATTTATCCGAACAAACACCGCCATTAAATGAATTATTTCATCGCTGCCTGCAACAATGGCAAGGTAATATTGATGCACTGTATATTCTGGGCGATTTTTTTGATGTCTGGATTGGTGATGATGACGATAATGATTTTATCCGCCACATCAAAAACGAATTGAAAGCTTTCACTGAAAGCACCCCAGTTTATTTTATTCATGGTAACCGCGATTTCTTGCTGGGTGAAAAATTTGCGACCGAAAGCGGTATTAAACTACTCACAGCACCTGAGCGGATAAATCTTTATGGCCACGATTATATAATCATGCATGGTGATGAATTATGCACCGATGATGTGGCCTATCAGCAATTTCGTGCCCAGTCCCGCAATCCGCTATGGCAAATGGCTGTACTAAGTAAACCCATCGCTGAAAGACGTTTACTGGCCGGACAGATTCGCCAGATGAGTGAAACGCGCAAGAATAATGAAGGCAAAAGCGAAATATCCGATGTGACTGAAAGTGCCATTCATACCTTGATGACCAGCCATGCTCAGGCCGCTCTACCTACTCTGATTCATGGTCATACTCACCGCCCGGCCGTGCATGAATCACAGCTAAACAATCAGTCTTTCAAGCGTTATGTGATACAGGACTGGGCTGAAAACTATGGCGGCTATCTGGCTGTTGATGCAAAAGGTGTACACGTGCATGAGCTTAAGCTTTAATCCGACATATTTGTTTTAAGCTATCAGACAAATATATCTCTTCTGTTCATTCTTGCCATACCCAAGAACAAACAACAGAACCATACTGCATAATATCGGTATGGTTCTATTACTGCTTATTCAACTGCTCCTGTTTGTTGTTCAACACTGACTGTATTAACAGGAAAACTGTCTGCCCAAAATAACATATAGAATATTAAAAATTCGTATACACACTTAGTCCGGTAGTAAGTATAGTTTATCTAACCAGCTAAGCTGAAATAGTGTCTGATTACAGCGACACTGGCTTAAATAAAAAACCGTGTTTATAGAACTAAACACGGTTTAAGTAAGCCAGAATACTTGGTTATTTACTACCACGCATTAAATCAAAAAAGTCTGCGTTATTTTTAGACTGTTTTAATTTATCAATAATAAATTCCATTGCCTCAATATCATCCATTGGATGCAGGAATTTACGCAAAAGCCACATTTTCTGCAAATGCTCATTGGAAACCAGCAACTCTTCACGACGTGTGCCAGAACGATTGATATTGATTGCCGGGAACAGACGTTTTTCAGCCATGCGTCGATCAAGATGCAATTCCATATTACCCGTGCCCTTGAACTCTTCATAAATCACATCATCCATACGGCTACCAGTTTCAACCAGAGCGGTAGCGATAATAGTTAATGAACCACCTTCTTCCACATTGCGGGCTGCACCAAAAAAGCGCTTGGGACGATGCAGAGCATTGGCATCAATACCACCGGTAAGAATTTTTCCAGAAGCAGGAATAACCGTATTATAAGCACGCGCCAGACGGGTAATTGAATCCAGCAGAATAATCACATCTTTTTTGTGCTCCACAAGGCGTTTGGCTTTTTCAATTACCATTTCTGCTACTTGTACATGGCGGGTAGCTGGTTCATCGAAAGTGGAAGAAACCACTTCACCGCGTACAGAGCGGGTCATTTCGGTTACTTCTTCCGGGCGCTCATCAATCAGCAGCACAAGTAGTTCTGCTTTAGGATAATTAGCGGTAATCGCATGCGCAATGTTTTGCAGCATCACCGTTTTACCGGATTTCGGCGGTGCAACCAGTAAGGCACGCTGACCAAAACCAATCGGAGCGATCAGGTCAATGGCTCGGCCAGTAAGGTTTTCACCTGAGCGAATATCCCGCTCCAGCACAAACTGACGGTCTGGAAATAATGGAGTCAGGTTTTCAAACAGAATTTTATGTTTGCACACATCCGGGTTATCACCATTGATTTTATCCAGACGTACCAGTGCAAAATAACGTTCGTTGTCTTTAGGTACACGCACGCTACCTTCAATTGTGTCACCAGTATGCAGATTGAAACGACGAATCTGGCTTGGGCTGACATATATGTCATCCGGACCGGCCAGATAAGATGTATCCATACTGCGCAGAAAACCAAAGCCGTCGGGAAGAATTTCCAGCGTACCGGAACAGGTAAACGCCTCTCCCTGCTTCATTTTAATGCGCACAATCGCAAAAACAAGGTCTTGTTTACGCAAACGGTTGGCATTTTCAATGCCAAATTCTTCAGCTATGCCCAATAATTCAGACACATGTAGGTTTTGTAATTCAGAAACGTGCATAAAGATATAAATGAACTTATTTATTAGAATTCAAGATAAAATGAGTCGGCAGACTCATAATAATTCCAGTTACCGAGCCTTATATACATGGTGCATGCAAAAGAATGGTAAGGTTTTTATTGAAAGTCGATTTGGTTTTAACCTGCCGCTATAGACATTAAACAAAGATTTAGAATAGACATCTTCTTATAGGATGCAATTCTATTCTTCAAGTCTAATAGTGTCAAGCCATTATCAACATTCGAATAACACTGGTGACAAGCATACCCGCAAAATGAAAATCTGACATCTGGAAATACTGTACGATTGAAATAGGTATAACAATTTTTTTAATCTGTTCACGGAAGCAGTTCGGCCAAACCACAATTCAAGTTAATATAATTTTTTTATTGTTATATTAATCATTTATTTTTAACTCTATACTGTTATTCACGCCGTATATTTACCTTATTATTAATATTAGTATATTAATGTAAATTAAAAACTAAAGGTATCGAAAAGACAACAGTTACAACTAAAGCCGATATAATCTGCCAAGAAAAGTTACCAGCATAAATTACCATAATCCGCTACATTTTCAGAAAAATTTGTTTTCAGCGTATTACAAATCAGTCCTTATATGAGTAATAGCAATTATCAATCGGGTTTAACCAATATCGGCAAAACACAGTGCCTGAAATATACGCCTTTATCTGTTTAAAATAACAAATTACATTTAAATAAGGGTTTACGTCCGCATCTTGCATTTACTTAACTTGTTTTATGCAGAGCAGAAAATTTGTTTTTCCTGATGCTGCTATAATTACTCTTCTTCCAATGTTTTAGAGAGAAATTATGAAACGCTTGTCTTTTACTATTATGGGAATCACTACTCTGCTGGCTGTATCAGCCTGTAATTCCACTGATAATGGCTATAAAAATAACAGCAGTGAGCCGGTAGCTGCTTCTACTTCGGCTACCCGAAACCCACAGGTGGCAGGAGATGAGTTTCTGGCCAAAAATAGAACGGCACCAGGTGTAAAAACCACCGCTTCAGGTTTACAATACAAAATTAATCATGAAGGATCAGGCAAGAAACCTAAAGCCACGGATATGGTTACCGTGCAGTACGAAGGCCGGTTAATAGATGGCACGGTATTTGACAGCACCGCACAACGGAATAATCAGCCAGCCACATTCCCGCTTAATGGCGTTATACCGGGCTGGACTGAAGGTTTGCAATTAATGTCTGAAGGCAGCGAATTTACTTTTTATATTCCTGCAAATCTGGCCTATGGTGAACAAAGTCCAACCAGTGCCATTCCGGCTAACAGCGTATTAATCTTCGATGTAAAGCTGCTTAAAGTTGGTGAATAATCAATAGCATCAGTAATGAAAAAAGCACTCAAATATTTGAGTGCTTTTTTCTAATCTGGCTCCCCGACCAGGGCTCGAACCTGGGACCTGCGGATTAACAGTCCGTCGCTCTACCGACTGAGCTATCAGGGAATGAGGCGAGATTATAGCGTTTGTAATTTTAATGTCAAGCTTTTTAAACAAATTTTCTGCTAAAATTTTATTAAATCATTAATTACACAATAATTAAATATTGATAAGCTGATAAAACCAGCTTATTCAGCCTGCTCATTCCGGCCAAGAATCATCGTCCCAACACCTTTATCCGTAAATATTTCCAGCAACAAAGCATGAGGAACGCGCCCATCAATAATATGAGTATTGTGCACACCATGCATGGCAGCCTGCAATGTGGCATTGATTTTAGGCAACATACCATTTTGCAAGGTGCCATCGGCAATCAAGGCATTGATATCAGTCGGGGTTAAACGACTAAGTAACTGATTATTTTTATCAAGTACTCCGATGGTATTGGTAAGCATAATCAGCTTTTCTGCTTTCAGGCTTTCTGCCAGCTTACCGGCGACCACATCAGCATTAATATTAAAAGCCTCACCCTGCTCACCTACACCAACAGGCGCAACAACAGGAATATAGCCATGCTCTACCATTTCCTTAATCAAGGCAGTATCAATTGCCTCAACCTCGCCCACCTGCCCGATGTCCTGCTGAGTATTCTCCGGCGTGGTGACAAACAGTTTTTTAGCCTTGATAAAATGATTGTCCCGACCAGTGATTCCTACTGCGTGCCCGCCATGCAGATTGAGTAAAGAAGTGATTTCCTTATTTACACAGCCGCCCAGCACCATTTCCACAATATCCATGGTTTCACTATCAGTAACACGCATTCCTTGAATAAAATGATTTTCTTTGCCTACCTTCTGTAACAATTCATTAATCTGTGGTCCACCACCATGTACAATAATCGGATGAATGCCCACTAGCTTGAGCAACACTACATCTTTGGCAAAACTTTCTTTCAATTGTGGGTCAGTCATCGCATTACCGCCATATTTAATAACCATGGTAACCCCGGAAAAGCGGCGGATATAGGGTAGTGCTTCGGCAAGAATATTGGCTTTGGTTTTGGCCTCAATGGTATTAAGGCCTATGCTGCTGTCTGTGCTCATTATTTATCCTAGTCTGATTAAACCGTTTCTCTACTTAGTACGGTTAAGTTTATCGCCGGATTCAATAAAATAAAACCATATTTTGTGATGAAAGGTTTATTTCAGATGATTGAAATAACTAATAAATACACAAAGATGGAATGGTAGTATCAGACAGATAGCTAAAACGGAGTAAAAACTCAGACAGGCATATATCCAGATGGTAAGTCTGAAGCTAACTTAGCCAGCTATAGAAGACATAAGCAAAAACTACTAGAACTGAAGAAGATAGTTAATCCAATCTGGCCAGACAGGCGCCGGCACTGAAGAACGTGGCGAGAATATTCTGGGCAGCAACCTGATCTAATGCCTGCTTGCGCTTCTTGCCAAATACTCTGGCCTCACTTAACAGACTATCGGCTACAACGGACGTCCAGCGCTCATCTACCCAATAGACTGGCAAATGGAAGCGGCCATGTAAACGGTTGCCAAATCGACGGCATAATGCAGTAGCCTCATCGGCTGCACCATCCGCATGCGTGGGCAAACCCACCACCAGAGCCTTAGGCTGCCATTCTTTAATTAGCGCTGCAATACGGGTAAAACGTTCTTCATTACTAACCACAGCAATGGTTTCCAGCGGATGCACCGTAGCCAACTCCGCTTCACCAACAGCCACACCAATTCGTGCGGCACCAAAATCAAAGCCAAGAACAGTACCACACTGTAAAGAAGGTATAATTGACTCAGGCATGACCCACCAAGACACTCAGATTAGTAATATCAATATTCAATAATTGTAAGGCCGCTTTATAACGTTGCTTATATGGGATATCAAACAGAATTTGCATATCAGCTGGCGTCGTAATCCAGCTATTGTTTGCCAGTTCCTGCTCAAGCTGCCCTGCCGACCAGCTGGAATACCCGATTGTGGCTACAGCTTTGTTTACTTCATTTTCCTGTGTAAGACCCATAATAATATCGCGTGAAGTGGTCATGGCAATATCATCAGTGACCATTAAACTGCTTTCCCATGAACCAGCAGGAGTATGCACCAGAAAGCCCCGGTCTACCTGAACAGGCCCCCCCATCAGTACATTCTGACCATGAAAACGTTCTGGCGTAGGTGTCTTGGCAGAATCAAACAGCAAATCCATCATAATTGGCGATGGTTTGTTGACAATAATGCCCATCGCACCTTCTGCACTATGTTCACACAGATAAATCACGCTTTCTTTAAAAAACGGGTCTTCCATTGCCGGCATGGCAATCAGAAAGTGATTAGCCAGAGAAAAATCGGAAGGAGCGCCTTGTTGTGCAGCCATATTGTGCTTGTCCATGAAAATGATATCAGACTATACAGAGTTAATTTATCGTTAAGTTGGGTCTGTCTGGCAGTTTCTCAAGACAGTGCTTTTCGTTATAATCATATCTTACTCTAAACTGGATTGTTTTATCCGGTTCTTAAAAGCATATTCACACAGATATTACTGGCTACTTTTTCCAGGGCAGCCAGCACACCATCACAGAAAGGCCAACAGTGTCATTAACCAAACCCATTGTTCTTTTAATTCTGGATGGTTTCGGCCATCGTGCCGAAGGTGACGACAATGCTATTTTACTGGCACATACACCTCATATCGATCACTATCGTCAGCATTATGCCTATGGCACTATTGATGCTTCCGAGCGCATGGTTGGTTTGCCTACAGGTCAGTTTGGTAACTCCGAAGTAGGTCATCTAAATATCGGCGCCGGACGGATTGTGCCGCAGGATATCACCCGCATTGATATGGCAATTGAAGACCATACTCTTGAACACAATTCAGTATTGCAGCAGGCATGGAATAATCCTAATTGCACTGTGCATCTGTTAGGGCTGTTTTCTGACGGAGGCGTTCATAGCCACATAGAACACTTTTTTGCAGTAATGGATGCAGCAATAGCCGCGGGCATGCAGAAAATTGTTGTTCATCCGTTTCTGGATGGCCGTGACACCCCACCTCAAAGTGCTCGCCCCTATCTGCAACGCCTGGAACGTTATATGCAGCAACATCCGCAAGTATTATGTGGAGCAGTGGTTGGACGCTTTTTTGCCATGGACAGGGATAACCGCTGGGATCGGGTAGAGGCTGCATACAATGCATTATTTGGCGATGCCCCCTATCAGGCTGCCTCACCCACGGCCGCGCTAGAGGAAGCATATGCGCGGGGCGAACAGGACGAGTTTGTCAAACCCACAGTTGTCAGCTCACAGGCAGGTCTGATCGATGGTGATGCCATCTTATTTCTCAATTTCCGAGCCGACCGTGCACGTGAATTAACTCAGGCACTCACCTTTACCGATTTCACTGGTTTTGAACGTAAACATCGAGTACAGCCTGGATATTTTGCCAGCATCACCGCTTATGGCACACAGTTTGCCCATCCGGTGATGTTCGGGCGCCAATCAGTAAATAATGGTCTGGGTGAATTTCTGGCTGCACAGGGACTTAGCCAACTGCGTATAGCCGAAACAGAAAAATATCCGCATGTCACCTATTTTTTCAGTGGCGGACGGGAAGAACCTTATATCGGTGAAGAACGGATTATGATACCTTCGCCCAAAGTCACCACATACGATTTACAACCAGAAATGAGCGCCATTGGCATTACTGAGCAGATTATTGACAGTCTGCAACATCATCGCCATGACGTTATTATCTGTAATTTTGCCAATGGTGACATGGTTGGCCATACTGGTTCACTTGATGCCGCTATCAGAGCAGTGGAAACATTGGATAGCTGTGTAGCACGCGTGGTGGATACAGCACGAGCTGCAGGTGGAGAAGTTATCATTACCGCTGACCATGGTAACTGTGAGCACATGTATGATGAACACAACCAACAGCCTCATACTCAGCACACAGTTGAGCCAGTGCCGTTTATCTATATTGGACGTAAAGCTACCATCCATTCTGGCGGTGCACTTAAAGATGTGGCTCCTTCACTATTAACTGCTCTGGGCTTGACCCCCCCAGTAGAGATGACTGGCCAAAACCTGATAGAATTTACAGATAAATAATGAAATCCCTATCCAGACTTTTTCTGGTCTGTTGCAGCATTGCTACTTCTGTGTCTATGGCGGCCAGTAACCACACAATACAGCCCACCGGTGAGCTGAAACAAGTTCACCAAGCCATCTCGGCAACACGGCACCAGATTAGTAAAACCACGATAGAGCAGAAAAAAATTGATGCCTCAGTGGCTGCAACCCGTCAGCAGCTGGAACGTGCCCAGAATGAACTTGGCCGTATCCAGCAGCAGCAAGAGACCAGTATGCGGCAATTACACTTGCTGCAAACCAGTCTGGATAAAACCCGTACCCAGATTGCTGAAACCCAGACCCAGATAGCACGCCTGCTCAATGCACACTACCGCAACCGTCAGCCCAACAGTGTGTATTTAATGCTGAAAAAAGACCCTTCTGACCACAAAGGCCGGTCTTTACAATATATTCGTTATCTGAATGAAGCAAATGAGCAGGTTATTCGGCAGTTGCGTGAACAGCAGACGCGCATGAACGAGCAGCAACAGGCAATCAACAGTCAACAAAAGGAGCTGGCTGCATTACGGCAAAAACAACAGCAACTCATTAACAAACTGCATGACCAGCATGTAAACCAGCAAAATAAATCCAGTATTCTTAACCAGCAATTATCAGTACAGAATAAGCAGCTTCAATCGTTAAAAGCTGATGAAAAACGATTGAATAACTTGTTAAGCCGCCTGTCTGCGCAGGCAACCATGCGGCGTCTGGCACAGGCTCACGCCAAACCTGCCAGACAAAACACGTATAAGTCTAAAAATTCCAGTCAGTCGCATAATACAGCTATCACCACTAATAATATTGATTCAGCCAGCACCAGATTACCTTCTACTTTAACCGCTGAAGATATGGCATTACAGGCTACTGAAAGCATCAAAACACCGGCAAACAAAGGACTAGCACAAAAACAGGGACATCTTCCACGACCGGTTAATGGCACCATCACCGGAAAATTTGGTGAAAGCAGACCAGATGGTGGTATCTGGAAAGGCCTGTTTTTTGCCTGCAATAATGTGGCGGTACATAGTATTGCCAGCGGTACCGTTGCCTATGCGGCTTTTTTACAGGGCTATGGCAATACCATCATTATTGATCACGGTGAAGGCTATATCAGCATTTATACGGGCTTGTCTTCAGTCAGTGTCTCTGCCGGCAGTATAGTTAGCGCTAGTCAAAACATTGGTATAAGTGGTAAATTACCAGATGCTCAAAACGGATTGTACTTTGAGATTCGTTACCATAATCAGGCAATGAACCCATTATCATGGTTACGTTAACGCAGACTATGGCGTTTTATTACCTCCGGTGACTTTATAGTGTACACTTTGCCCGGTTTTGAATTTTTATAAATTCCTGTTATAAACAGAATATTTATACCCTGAATTATTGTCGTTATCAGAAAGAACAACAGAAATAATGGCTAAATCTAGATTAAAAAAAGCTGCTCTGTACACATTAGGCGCTTTCAGTGGCGTGATTCTTACCCTGAGTGTACAAGGTTATGCCAATGAAAAATCCGAAGCTTTACCAGTAAAATCTCTGCATACTATGGCTGAAGTATATGGACAGATTAAAGCCAACTATGTCGAGAATAAAACCGATGATGCAATTCTGGAAGGTGCGATGAAAGGCATGGTCAATAACCTTGACCCGCACTCGGAATATCTGACAGGTAAAGATTATTCTGATCTACAGGAAAGCACCACAGGTGAATTTGGTGGCTTAGGCATGGAAATCAGTTCGGAAGACGGGCTGATTAAAATTGTGGCACCAATTGAGGACACACCGGCTGATCGTGCTGGTATTAAAAGTGGGGATTACATTGTTAAAATCAATAATGAATCTACCCGCAATATGACAGCCACCGAAGCCGTGAAAAAAATGCGTGGTAAACCCGGAACCAGCATAACACTGACACTGGCACGTAAAGATGAGACCCAGCCTATAGTGGTGCACCTGACAAGGGCAATCATCAAGGTTAAAAGTGTACGCTACAAATTACTGGAACCAGATTATGGCTATGTACGCATTACCCAGTTCCAAGAACATACAGTAAGTCTGCTGGCCGATGCCATCAAAAATCTGGAACAGCAGAATAAGCAGCCACTAAAAGGGCTGGTACTGGATTTGCGTGATGATCCCGGCGGTTTATTAAATAGCGCTGTTGGCGTATCCTCAGTATTCCTGAAACCCGGAGTAAAAGTAGTCAGTACCAAAAACCGGGATAAAAAAGATGGAATGGTCTTAAAAGCGATTCCAAAGGATTATGTCGTAAAAGGTAACGACCCACTGATTAATATGCCTGATGAGCTGAAAACCATCCCAATCACAGTTTTGGTTAATTCAGGTACTGCTTCGGCTTCAGAAATCGTTTCCGGTGCATTACAGGATTACAAGCGTGCCGTGATTGTAGGTACACAGAGTTTTGGTAAAGGTTCTGTGCAAACAGTTATTCCATTATCCAATGGTGGTGCGGTTAAACTAACTACAGCTTTATACTACACGCCTAATGACCGCTCTATACAGGCACAAGGCATCGTACCTGATGTAGAGGTAAAAGATAAAAACCGCAAATTTGAAAGCCGCGAGGCCGATTTGGGTGGGCATCTGAGTAATCCATTAGGAGGCAAAGAAGTTAACGGCGAACTGTTAGGTAGCCAGAAAAAAACTACCCCTTCTGCTACGGCCAGTGAGCCTGCCATTCAGGATACTAATGATAACGCTGATAAAGCCGGCAAAATTAGCAATGCTGCCGATAAAAAAGATAGCAAGAAAAAAGATGAAGAAGACTGGCTGGCACGACGTGAACCCAACCCGGCTAAAGATGAGCAATTAAAAGCTGCTCTTGATTTAGTAAAAGACCCGGTTAAATGGAATCAATCACTGGGACTGGCTGCCAAAAAGCCTGTTAAAACCACTGATAAAAAAGATAAGAAATAAATAACATCGTTAAAAAACAGATAGCTTTGCTATCTGTTTTTTATTGCAGTATAAACAGTGTGTTAACTTTATCCGCAAACTCATTTAATACGGCCTGGAATTTCTATTTCATTTTCCGTAACTTTAAAGCTAATTATAAAAAGATCATATACTTTATTTCAGGTTTTACTGAGAAACCCTATCTGATTAAAAAATAAATATACTTTAACTGATTCTTGACCCATCAAGACTTACTGCTGTCTTATTTTTATGTGATTAATTAAAAATCAACTACCCATCTCAAAACAGCTCTGCGATAGCTTTTACTCTACACGATGCAAAGAAAAGACTGAAATACAGAAAATACGGGTGTTTAGAAAGGCGAAAATGCCAAACTCAGCTTTGAAAATTTTTTGCATATAAACCTAGGTACTGGCTTAGGAGATGCTCTCCCTTGCAGTAGCTAAACTGGTTACAATGTATCTATACTTAACAAAATATAGTTAAATATAATATATAATTTATAAAATTGTTATTTTTTGTAAAAAAAATTGACACAAAATAACGATTATTATGAAATAATTACCGTACTTGGCATACATTTCCTAAAATAACAGATACGAAACTACCCACTGATGGATAGCCGCATCATCGGCCATGCCAAACTGTAGGGTTTTTTTGAAGATATTGATTGCCAATGTACTGATCTGCTATTGAGCAGCACTACATAATAAAACTTAATCTACTGGAAAAATAGAAAGGAATTACATTAATGGATAATTCAAATAACCATAAAAAACACCGAAACAACGATAAAGTTATCACTACCTTAAAAGGTCTGGTACCTATCGAACCTAGCAAAAAACTCGTTAAAACAAAATATCCAATCGTACTTGTCCATGGGTTATTTGGTTTCGACAGAATTATGGGATACCCATATTTCTTTAATATTGCTGAATCTTTAAAAAAACAAGGTACTGAAGTTTATACTGTTGCAATTTCAGCTACTAATTCAACTGAAACCCGTGGTGAACAGTTGCTGGCTGAAGTTAAAAAAATACTGAACAAAACTCGTGCCCAAAAAGTAAATCTGATTGGACATAGCCAAGGTGCGCCTACTTGCCGTTATGTTGCTGCGCTCCATCCTGAAATAGTCGGCTCAGTAACTTCTGTAAATGGTGTGAATTTCGGTTCTGAAATTGCAGATTTAATGTTGGAAATTCTTTCTGGCAAAATGGTTGGCCCTGCTGCTGATATGATTGTTGAAACATTTATGAAATTTATTGGTCTATTTAGTACTAAGCCATGTTTACCACAAGATTTTAGAAGCGCACTACAAAGCTTGTCAACTAAAGGTACTAACGCGTTTAATAAAAAATATCCGCAAGGTCTGCCCGAACAATGGGGTGGCGAGGGTAAAGAGCTAGAAACTAATGGTGTTTACTACTATTCTTGGAGTGGTATTATTAAATCAAACTCGCTTAATGAAGGTTTAAATCTGGCAGATCCATCGCATGCTATTTTGGTTGCATTAGGTACTTTCTTCAAAAAAGAGCGTAGACAAAATGATGGTCTGGTTGGCCGTTATAGCTCTCACTTGGGTAAAGTTATCTGTTCTAACTACCAGATGGATCATTTCGATGCAGTCAATCAAATTGCTGGTGCGCATCCGATTAAACCAGATCCGGTAAAACTTTATTTGGAACATGCTGCACGCTTGAAATCTAAAGGTCTATAAATTATATTTATGAGCATAAGCTGAATTCTGTGATTTTACAGGGTTCAGCTTTTTTTATTTATATTTGGCGTTTATTTGTTGGTGCTGTGTGGGAATTAAGCTGAATTTAAATAACTAAATATTAACAAGCACACTGTTGGAAATACTGAGTTGTTTATTTTTATTATTAACATACTTGTGTAAATACATTAACTAATGATTGATTGTGTCTTAAATTATTCATGGGAAGATAGCAGGGTGTTACGACTAGGCAACCAGCTTTGATAATCTGTACTTCCTTTGATTTGTGGCCGTGTGTACAACTTAATAGTATCGGGCAGATCACTATCAGACCACATACGTATTTGTTCATTAAAAAAGATGAAGAAGATTGGCTTGCACGACGCGAGCCCAATCCAGCTAAAGATGCACAATTAAAAGCTGCCCTTGACTTGGTAAAAGACCCGGTTAAATGGAATCAGTCGCTGGGACTAGCTGCCTAAAAGCCAGTAAAAACCACAGATAAAAAAGATAAGAAATAAAAACCATCGTTAAAAACAGATAGCTTTGCTATCTGTTTTTTATTGCAGTATAAACAGTGAATTAAATTTATTCGCAAACCCTTTTAATTCGGTCAAGAATTTTAGTGTATTTTCTACACCTTTTTTATATCAATTATTGAGGGGCATATGCTTTATTTTAGGTTTTACTGAGAAACCCTATCCGACTAAAAAATAAATATACTTTAACTCATTCTTGAATCATCAAGACTTACTACTGTTTTATTTTTATGTGATTGATTAAAAATCAACCTACCAATCTTAAAACATCTCTTCGATTCTGCATAATACGAAAAAATATTGAAATACAGTTAGTTATAGAGGTAAAAATATCAAAAATTACAAACTCAGCTTTGAAATTTTTTGCACATAAACTGCACAATTGTTTAAATTTTTTGAGCAAATTATAAATAAGGTTTTTCAACAATATTTGAATTGTGGTTAAAAGCCTGTTTTATGTTTTGGATAATGTGATATTTATGTATTTGGGGCGTAATAGTTTTTGCTTTAAATTTTGATAACGGTACCACCGCTCTGAAAATACTATGGGTTTTGGCCAAACCCAGCAATATAGGTGAATTATATTTCCCTATATTACAAATGATAATTTTTCTAAATAAGAAAGCAAACGGAAATAGCTGTAATGATTAAGAAAGACAAAGTACAAATGCAAGCACCAGACTGTGAAATGCATAATATAGCAGCCTGCATAACTACATATATCAGATATTAAGCTCATCTGGCTAACAGTATTAGCTCCGACAAGTTAAAAAATATTCTTATAGCAGCAGAATTGAGCAGAATCACCGCACAGTATGATTTACTTTATAATATTGAAGAAATAGCTGTAATTGGCTCAATGTATCTATACTTAACAAAATATAGTTAAATAAAATTTATAAAATTGTTATTTTTTGTAAAAAATTTTGACATAAAATAACAATTGTTGTGAAATAATTACCGTACTTGGCATACATTTCCTAAAATAACAGATACGAAACTACCCGCAGATGGATACCCGCATCATCGGCCATGCCAAACTGCAGGTTTTTTTGAAGATATTGATTGCCAATGTACTGATACTGCTATTGAGCAGCACTACATAATAAAACTTAATCTACTGGAAAAATAGAAAGGAATTACATTAATGGATAATTCAAATAAACATAAACTACACCGAAACAACGATAAAGTTATCAGCCTTTATGCCCTGTCTTCTTTAAGTTGCCGCCAATTGCCACTTTCTACATTAAAAGGGCTGCGACCTATGGAACATTGTGCCCTTAATAAAGGAGAATTTATAACAGTATCAGAAGAATTTGATAGATGTGTTACTGCCAGAGGCAAAGTTTTTAGCGATGATGATCCGGATTCAATCATAGCTGGTTACGATTATAATTATGAAATGGTGGCTTATGAGGACGGTGAAATTGAGCTAACCTCAGAAACCAAAAACACTTTCCCAGCTCCGCGCTCACGTAGAAACATCGGTGTGGGCGAAGTGGTCACCATCAAATCCAATGTTGGCGTAACATGGCGTATTGATAGTAAATTGGTCAGTATCATCAAGCGCGAAGCTAAAGAATTATGTATCCGAGCCAGAGATAAAGGCGGTATCTGCACCATTACCGCTTCTTATAAACGTAAAGGTAAAACCATTAAGAATAGTATCACATTTACTATTGTAGAACCTAAAATGCTCCGATATTCACTGGCTAAATATCAGGATTATAAACCTTTAGAGGGGAAAGGTTCGATGCTTTATCACTCAAAGGGCACTTATGAAGGGTTAGTTGGCTTACGAATTCAACTACTGCCCATCTCAGTTAACTTTAGCAATGTTTTAGTACGTGAATTGAACTGTGCCTCAGTCAATACAGGCTATTTTAAGGATGCAAGTAAAGGTCCAAACTGCCATATACACATACCTGGTGATACCCAATGCACAGGAAATGGTGAGGAAGTTAATTTTAAAGCTATAGGTAATACAATTAATATTGCTAATACCTTTGATATTGTGGGCGGAGGTGATAACGACCCCAAAGCCGATATTGGTAATGGTGGCAGCATGAAGTTGACTATTCCATTAGAATGGCGCTTAGATAAATCTGCCAACTGGAAAAGTATGGGTAGTGTAAAGCAGGATATTGTGCTATGGGCCAATGGCAATATCACAATATCCAAAGGTAATTTTAACCGTACATTTACTAAAAATGATGATTATCCAGATCGTTCTTTTGTAGATCATAATCCAAAAAATAAAATCTGAAGTTAAATTGATTTTTTGATTATTTGCCTAACCTAAAACTAGTAAAAGCAATGTAGTCTATACATTGCTTTTTTAATAAATTAAGCAGACAAATTACTCTTTTTTGTCTTGAAACTAAGAAACAAACACAAGGTGATGATCTGTTTCTTTTCAATACTTCAGCGGTCTCTATTCTATCTATGTGATTACTATTGATCACCTGATCGTATTATTACATTTTGCTGCATTGATTTAATATCATCATAAAAAATACCTAGTTTTAATTGAACAAGACCGCCCTAATAGGCCACTTTTCTAATACTTTAATTGCTTTATCACAGTTATTTATGTTTACACACCTTTCTACTAATACTCTTAGCCAGATCAGTGCTAAGAAATCTCTGTTTGGATCGTGAATAAAGCGCTAGCTTAGTATAAACTGTTTTGGCACATAGTATAATAGCATATTAATATCAGTAATTTATACTTCATTCGGTGCATGAAATAGTACTACTCAGCTCAGTAATTACAGCAGGATTTCCCTGAAATGCTACTATTTCATAAATATACTGGTTGAATATCAAATTTGTATTGCAAAAATTTAGGTAATTTGCATTAGAAATTTCCAGCATTAATTGGAATTGATTCACTAATAACAACCGGCATTTCAGCCGTTCTAATAGAATTCTTGTGCGAAAAATTTATGCATTCAGCCAGTTATAAATAAAGGCCGCTAGTTGTTAACTAGCGGCCTTGGGCATAATTAATTGAAAAATTTATTTTTTCAATTCTTTTGCCAGATACAACCAAGTTTCAATCACGGTATCAGGATTGAGAGAAATGGTTTCAATTCCTTCTTCAATCAACCATTTGGCAAAATCAGCATGGTCAGATGGACCCTGTCCACAAATACCAATGTATTTGTTTAACTTGCGACAAGCCTGAATTGCCAGACTGAACATCACTTTAACTGCCGGGTCGCGTTCATCAAAAGTGCCAGCAATCGGGCCACCACTATCACGATCTACGCCCAGAGTTAACTGAGTCATGTCGTTGGAACCAATAGAGAAGCCATCGAAGTATTTCAGGAATTGTTCAGCTAGTACAGCATTGGTTGGCAATTCGCACATCATAATCAGGCGCAAGCCATTTTTACCGCGCTCCAGACCATTATCCTTCAGGGCACGAACTACATGTTCTGCTTCTTTTAGGGTACGTACAAATGGAATCATGATTTCAACATTGGTCAGACCCATTTCATCACGGACATATTTCAGGGCTTTACATTCAAGCGCAAAACAGTCTTTGAAATCATCTGACACATAACGTGCTGCACCACGGAAGCCTAGCATCGGATTTTCTTCATGTGGTTCGTATTTGTTACCACCTAACAGATTGGCATATTCGTTTGTCTTAAAGTCAGACATACGCACAATCACTTTTTTCGGATAAACGGAAGCAGCAAGTGTGGCAACACCTTCAGCAATTTTATCAACGTAAAAATCTACCGGAGAGGTATAGCCAGCAATACGGTCGATGATAGTGGCCTGCATTTGCTCATCCTGCTGGTCAAAATCCAGCAAGGCGCGCGGGTGGATACCAATCTGGCGATTAATAATAAATTCCATGCGTGCCAGACCAATACCATAACCAGGTAAGCCGGAGAAGCTGAAAGCCAGCTCTGGATTACCTACATTCATCATGATTTTGGCTGGTGATTCAGGCATATTGTCTAGAGGTATTTCATTAACATCAACCTTCAATAAACCTTCATAAACATAGCCAGTGTCTCCCTCGGCACAGGATACTGTTACTTCCTGACCATCCTGCAAGGCAGAAGTTGCATTACCACATCCTACTACGGCTGGAATACCCAGTTCACGCGCAATAATAGCAGCATGGCAGGTACGGCCGCCACGATTGGTAATGATGGCAGAAGCGCGTTTCATCACTGGTTCCCAGTCTGGGTCAGTCATGTCGGTTACCAGCACATCACCTGGCAAAACCTTGTCCATTTCATCAACGCTTTTAACCAGTCTTACTTTGCCCTGACCCACTTTCTGGCCAATGGCGCGACCTTCAACCAGAATGGCAGATTTGTCATTAATCTGGTAGCGACGCAGTACGCGGCTGTTATTTTCCTGTGATTTTACGGTTTCAGGACGGGCTTGCAGAATATACAGTTTGCCATCAATACCATCACGCCCCCATTCGATATCCATCGGACGGCCATAATGTTCTTCAATAATCAGCGCGTATTGAGCCAGCTCGGTAATTTCTTCCGCACTGATAGAGAATTTTTTCCGTTCAGCAGGCTCTACATCCACGGTCTGTACAGACTTACCTGCCTGTGCCGCATCAGTGAAAACCATTTTGATCAGTTTTGAACCCATGGTTTTACGCAAGATAGCCGGGCGGCCTGCACGCAAGGTAGGCTTATGTACGTAAAATTCATCAGGGTTTACTGCGCCCTGTACTACGGTTTCACCCAAGCCATAAGATGAAGTAATGAATACCACCTGATCAAATCCGGATTCGGTATCCATGGTGAACATTACGCCGGATGCGCCTTTATCAGAGCGTACCATGCGCTGTACGCCGGCAGAAAGTGCTACTACATCATGAGCAAAATTCTTGTGAACTCGATAGGAAATGGCACGATCATTATACAGGGAAGCAAATACATGATGCATGGCTTCCTTGACATTTTCATAGCCACTGATATTCAAAAATGTTTCCTGCTGGCCTGCAAAAGAGGCATCCGGTAAATCTTCAGCAGTAGCAGAAGAGCGCACAGCCACGCAAATCTGGTCTGTACCGGCATCTGCTACCATTTTTTCCCATGCAGCCTGCAAATCTGATTCCAGTTCAGGCGGAAATGGGGTATCCATAATCCATTGACGGATTTGTTTACCTACTCTTGCCAATTCGGCAACATTATCGACATCAAGTGCATTGAGTTCGTTATTAATCCGTTCACTCAAACCTTCGTAAGCAAGAAATTTGCGATAGGCTTCGGCAGTGGTAGCAAAACCACCGGGGACACGCACACCTTTTTCAGTGAGCTGTGAAATCATCTCGCCAAGAGAAGCATTTTTGCCGCCGACGCTTTCAACATCAGTCATGCGCAAATTTTCAAACCAGATTACGTTATTACCGGCCATGATGGTTATCCAGTGTGGAGTGTGAAAGTTGAAGACGGTCTATTCTAACTAGTCAGGTATAAAATGTCATGTATTTTTGGCTATTTATCTGCTCTTTGTGAATATAGTTTAGCTTTTGTCAAACACCTTTTACTTACAAATCATTGATAGCATAAGTATTTTAATTACAATATCGATTTTTTAGCTGAATATATCAATTTAATTTGCTTATTAACAATTTAAATTTAAATATATGACAAAAATAGCTTAAAGTATGCGTATTTATGCCGGAATAACGCAAGTTCAATATGATTTATTTTTCCAAACCAGTTATTGAAAAAAGCCAACACTGAAATATGAGTTAGGAGAAAACTTCATTTACAATAGATGATCTATTCAACTGTCGCAATTTCTTTAACTTTGATTGTATAAATAATTATGAAACCTGTACGCCAAGTTTTTTTTGTTTCCGACCGCACCGGAATTACAGCTGAAAGTATGGGGCTGGCTTTGCTGAATCAGTTTGACAATATTGAATTCAAACGTGCTACCTACCCTTTTGTAGACACAGAAACAAAAGCACGTGAAATTGTTGCTTTAATCAATAATGCTGCAAACCATTGTGAAACCCGCCCGCTGGTTTTTTCGAGTATTGTTGATGAAAATGTTCGCGAGCTGATTAAAACCAGTGCCGGTTTGCACATGAGTTTTTATGATGCTTTTATTGGAGAACTGGAAGATGAGCTCGCCACCGAGGCCAATCATTCTATCGGCCGTACCCATGGCATGCATGACACCGAACGTTACGACAAGCGTATGGAGGCAATTAATTTTGCTCTTAATCATGATGATGGTATTACAGATCGGGAATTAAAAAAAGCCGATGTGATTCTGATGGGTGTATCCCGCAGCGGTAAAACCCCTACCTGCCTGTATCTGGCACTACAGTATGGTATTCGCGCGGCCAACTATCCCCTTATTCCTGAGGATCTGGAAAGCAGTGAATTACCCAGAATGCTACAGCCGTTCCGGCAAAAATTATATGGATTAACTATTGACGCTGACCGCCTGCATCATATTCGTTCGGAGCGGCGTCCTGATTCACGCTATGCCAGCAGAGATAATTGCCGGCGTGAAATTTTAACTGCAGAAGATATGTTTCGCCGTTTTAATATTCCTTATACCAATACGACTCACAAATCCATTGAAGAACTGGCCGCCAGTATTATTCTGGCGGCAAAGTTACAGCGTCGGTTCTAAAGTTGTTTAATTCTGTGTATTTTCGCCCTGAAAATTTTCAGGGCTTTTTTATTGTTGTCAGCCATATTAGTGTGAATATGCTGTTTAGACAGACAAGAAAAATGTTCTTTCTCGCGTGCAATTGGCATTATCTTTCAGAGCATGCAAGCAGAAAAAATTTCTCTTCGATACTTTAACTTAAGAATTCTTGCCATTTTTTTCACGGCATGGGATTATGCAATACAGAATTCGGAAATTCTCTTAACTATTAAAACTTTGAGACTGATTTATGGAATTGCGCCCAGTTATTGGTATTCCGTGTGATGTGAAGCAAATGGGTAAGTGGAATTTTCACGCTGTGGGCGAAAAATACATACAGGCCGTACAGGATAGTGTCGGTGATGTGATTCTGCTGCCAGCACTGGCTGACCAGACTGTATTACAGCGTTTACTAGCACTAGTAGATGGTGTTTTTCTACCTGGCTCCTATTCCAATATCGATCCAAAATGGTATGGCGAAGCTACTGCCCGTGAAGGAACACTACAGGACACGGCTCGCGACCACACCACTTTGCCGCTTATCCGGCAACTTATCGACAAAGGTATACCGCTTTTCGGAGTTTGCCGCGGCTTGCAGGAAATCAATGTCGCACTTGGCGGCACGCTCTATCAGCATTTACAGGAAATACCAGGTTTTCTGGATCACCGGGAACCAGATAATCAACCAATTGAAGTACAGTACGATGATGCGCACATTGTCAACCTGCATGCAGACAGTTTATTGATGCTGTGGCTGGCCGCAGACCAGCAACAGTATGCTGTTAATTCTTTACATCAACAAGGAGTTAAAACTTTAGCACCTGGGCTTAGCATAGAAGCAACTGCACCAGATGGCCTGATTGAAGCATTCAGGATTGATGCCGCGCCGTTATTTGGCTATGCAGTGCAATGGCATCCTGAATGGCTATATGGGCAAAAACCGCTTTCTATCGCTATTTTTAAAGCTTTTCGTGAAGCATGTATGCAATATAAATTGCATAAGCAAAAGGAATCATTTTAAGGTGACTTATGTATGATGGCATATTTAACTGGCTCAAAGAACATGGTATTACTGAAGTAGAATGTATCTTGCCAGATATTACAGGTGTAGCTCGCGGCAAAATTATTCCCAAAGACAAATTCATATCTGAACCGGATATGCGTTTACCTGAAGCAGTGTTGCTGCAAACGGTTACCGGCGAATATCCGCAGTCGAGTCTGCTGGATGAAACTGATGCAGATATGGAATTAAAGCCAGACCCTACAACATTACGGTTTGTTCCCTGGGCGCAGGAACCCACAGCATCACTGATATTCGACTGTTTCTCCCCAGAGGGTTTACCGGTAGAGACCGCGCCACGCAATGTCCTCAAACGCATACTGAAACTGTATGAAAATATGGGGTTGGAGCCGATTGTTGCTCCTGAAATGGAATTTTATCTGATTTCGCCCAATCCTGATCCGGATGTACCGCTGCAACCACCGATAGGCCGTACAGGACGCAGTGAGTTTGGCCGGCGCTCTTATGCCGTGGATGCAGTTAATGAGTTTGACCCGCTATTTGAGGAAATATACGACTATTGTCATGAACAGAATCTTGAAGTAGACACCTTGATTCATGAAATTGGTGCCGCACAGATGGAAATTAATTTTCTGCATGGCAATGCACTGGATTTGGCTGATCAGGTATTTCTGTTTAAACGTACTGTACGGGAGTCAGCATTTCACCACAAAATGTATGCCACTTTTATGGCCAAGCCTATGGAAGGTGAACCGGGAAGTGCCATGCATATTCACCAGAGTCTGAATGACGTAAAAAGCGGTAATAATGCTTTCAGCAATGCCGATGGCACACCTTCAGATCTGTTTTTTCATTTTATTGGCGGTTTGCAAAAATATCTGCCTCTTACCATGCCATTTTTTGCCCCGTATGTGAATTCATTTCGCCGCCTGACCCGTTTTACCGCGGCACCAACCAACGTAGAATGGGGTTATGACAACCGTACGGTTGGCTTACGTGTTCCTCGTGCCAGTGCCAAAGGCCGGCGCATTGAAAACCGGCTGGCCGGGGTGGATGTCAATCCCTATCTGGCGATAGCCTGCTCACTGGGCTGTGGCTATCTGGGAATTAAAGAACAGTTACAGCCGCGCACGCCCATGAGCACTAATGCATATTCTCTGCCCTATCAGTTTCCTACCACACTGGAAGAGGCCATAGAACGCCTGCGCCAGTGTGAACCAATACATGATCTATTGGGGCAACGTTTTGTCGAAATGTACATTGCAGTCAAAGAACAGGAAGTATCTGAATATTTTCGGGTAATCAGTCCATGGGAACGTAAATATCTACTGTTGCATGTTTGAACCACGTACATGGCCGGTTCTGCGGGTTTGCTGCTGTTCACAGCAAGCTTAGCAAACAGCCTGTATCATTTTTAACAAAGGAGTATTTTATATGACTAAAAAAACCGATAGCAAACACGCCGTAAAACATCACCTGCATCCATTTTCAGACAATGCCCAGCTTAAAAAACATGGCGTACGTATGATGGTTAAGGCTAAGGGTATTTATGTCTATGACAGTGACGGCAATGAAATCATTGATGGCATGGCCGGCTTATGGTGTGTGAACATTGGTTACGGACAAAAGAAACTGGCTAAAATTGCCGAGAAACAAATGGAGGTTTTGCCATTTTATAATACTTTTTTCAAAACCACCCATCCGGCTGTAATTAAATTATCCGAAAAACTGGTAGAAATTACCCCGCCTGAATTTAATCATGTGTTCTATACAAATTCTGGTTCGGAATCAGTTGATACCATGATTCGTATGGTGCGTCATTACTGGACATCAGTAGGACAACCAACCAAAAAAATCATTATTGGTCGCTGGAATGGCTATCACGGTTCAACCCTTGGCGGAGCCAGCTTGGGCGGTATGAAAAGCATGCATGAACAGGGTGATTTACCCATAGCTAATATCGTCCATATCGAACAGCCCTGGTATTACGGTTTAGCCAACAACAATGAAAGTGAAGAAGAGTTTGGTATCCGTGCGGCCAATTGGCTTGAAGAAAAAATCCTGTCCCTGGGTGCGGATAAAATTGCAGCATTTGTTGGCGAACCTATTCAGGGCGCAGGTGGCGTGATTATTCCACCAGCAAGCTACTGGCCACGAATTGAAGCAATCTGCAAAAAATACGATATTTTGCTGGTAGCGGATGAGGTAATTTGTGGCTACGGCCGTACCGGAAGATGGTTTGGCTTCGAAACACTCGGCTTTACTCCTGATATCTTTACTACGGCTAAAGGATTGTCTTCCGGATATTTACCCATTGGAGCTGTTATGGTAAATGACAGGGTAACTGAAGGCCTGCTGGCAGGTGGTGATTTTAATCATGGCTTTACTTATAGCGGCCATCCGGTTTCAGCAGCAGTGGCGTGCGAAAACCTGAACATACTTGATGATGAAAATATTATTGAAAAGGTACGCACCAAAACCGGCCCATATCTGCGTAAACGCTGGCAGGAAACATTCAGCCAGTTTAAATATGTTGCAGATATCCGAGCAGAGGGTCTAATGTGTGGTTTCACTCTGGTAAAAAACCGCGAAACGCGAGAATTTTTTGAAAATTTTGGTACCACAGGTTTAATTTGCCGTGATATCTTTTTCAAAAACAATCTGATTTTCCGCGCCTGTGGTGACCACATGGTAGCAGCTCCACCGCTGATTATTTCCAAAAAGGAAATCGATACCATGCTGGCCATTGCCGCTACCTGTATGCGTGAATTTGAAGAACTAATGGATAAAAAGCTGAGCAGTGATGCTGATAAGACAGCCTGACATTCACACAGGCAAAAGACCTGAGCTAGGGCTCAGGTCTTTTTAATTCAGTTAACGCTGAGGCCTTACAGCCATGCTAATTACACCCCATGCCTTTTAAAGCCATATTGGTTACCGAATTCAACCCCAGATTCGCAGCATTCTGTGGCGTTAAAGTAAGCGGAACAGTCCGTTTAACCAGCACCAAACCATAAACTGCGGCCAAATGCGGCCACCAGCGGTTACCCATATACTCGATGGCTTGATGATTTTTCCCGAAACAGCCAGGGACGCCATAACCCATAAACTTTCCTTCTTCAAGATACAAGCCATATTGTTGCATCCGGCTCACTACAGCACTTGCAGATAAAAGATTTAAAGCTGGCCGGCTGTGTATGCAGCGCTTATAAAACAGGCGCCAGTATCCCTGAACATTCAGCCCGGTTAGGATAACATGACCTCCCGGCACTAATACCCGTGCTATTTCCGCTATGGCTGCATCATGACTGGATATCATATCCAAACCATGCGGCCAGATAATTGTATCCATACATGGTTGTACCCAAGGTAAAGCCGTACTGTCAGCAACAATAGCCACATTTGCATCAGCCTGTTCGCTTTGTACAATATACTGCGACTCTGCGGCAAATACATTCTGAAACTGCCACCGTGGCAAGCCGCATTGCATAATAGTTCCAAAACGCAATACTGATAATTGATGCCTTATAAACTGCTGTTCAAGCTGGCTAAGATACAAACCAAAAGCATGCTCTGCCAGCCAGTTTTCCAATCGCGGATAACTCATTCACAACACCATTGCGCATATGTTAAATAAATATCATGGCCATTTAAAAGATTCTATCGCATTTGCAACATTACTGTAAAAATAGGGATTTATCCTTGACTGTTAAGGAATTCCTCTTTAATATTAATGGGATTTTGCATAAATTTTACGGTTATACGAATGGCTCAATTGAAGCATATGGTACTGGCACTCACTAGCCTGGTACTCGCTCCCTCTATCTCATTTGCCCAATCTTACACCAGTAATGGCATCGGATTATCAATCATGAATTTGAATGCGGCCACCCTTAAAGGCAAAGCGCATCCTACTCATGATATCTGGGGGCGTATGCGTCAGGATTTTCGTATGACTGAAGTCAATCCTGAAATTGTTCGCAAGCATGAGCAATACTATTCAAGCCACGGCGACTATTTCAATCGCACCATTCTACGCAGTCAGCCATATTTATATCACATTGTGAATGAGGCAGAAAAACGCCAGATGCCGGCTGAAGTAGCTTTATTGCCTTTTATTGAAAGTGCTTTTGTCAGCAAGGCAAAATCTCGCGTGGGTGCATCAGGATTATGGCAGTTTATGCCCCACAGCGGCCGCCAGTATGGACTGGAACAAACCAATCTTTATGATGGCCGTCATGACGTATATGCTGCTACCGATGCTGCTTTAACCTATCTGCAATATCTTTACAGCCTGTTTGGTGATTGGTCGCTGGCACTGGCTGCTTACAACTGGGGTGAGGGCAATGTAGGTAAAGCCATCAAACGCGCCCAGCTGGCCGGCATTGCTCCTACCTATGAAAATCTACGTATGCCTAATGAAACCCGTAATTACGTGCCTAAACTGCTGGCTGTACGCAATATTATTGAAAATCCACAGGCATTTGGCATCCATCTGGCTTCCGTACCAAATCGTCCTTATTTTGAAGCCATCAGTATCGACCAGCCGATTGATATTGATGCGGCTGCCCGCTTGGCCAATATTTCTACTTCAGAATTCTTAACACTCAATCCAAGCTTCAAGAGCCCGGTATTCATTCCCAAAGAAAACCGCAAAATGCTGCTGCCGATTACCGCAGTGAATACGTTTGAACGTAATTACCGCAGCGCAGATAAAAGCAGCCTGCTGTCCTGGAATGTCTTTAAAGCTTTTGCACCTACCAGTGTGGCAGATTTAGCAGCCCAGACCGGCATGAGCAGTGCAGAAATCAAACGGCTGAATAATCTTAGCAGTAACACTGTTCCAGCCGGACGCAGCCTGCTGATCAGTAAAAACAGCTTGAATACTCAGATTCTGGATTCTTTCAGCAACAGTGATACCGACCCCTTGCTGAATATTGCCATGGCACAGCCTGTGTTGCCTCCCGGCACATTCGTGACCCATCCTACTGTAGCAGTAGCCCAGTCAAACAATATAGTTAACAATAATCAGGAAGCTCTAACTATTACCCGTACATCTACGGTGGCTACCACTGCGCTTAATGCCGAACAGCCATTGCTGGAAAATACAACAACACAGACAGTGACAGTTGCTACCACCACACCAGCACCATTAGCAGCAGAAAATAGTGACGCATTGATGCAAATGGCACAGACTGCTCAACTACAGGCCGCCGCTGCCGCTTCTGTACAAAAAGTACTGGCACAGGCTGAGCGCGAGGAAGCACAGGTTTCCCGTGTAGCTGAAAACCGTTCTGAGCGTGCTGCACGCAAGATAATTAATGTTGCCGACAGCCGCCGTAATGTCGCCCATAAAGTGAACAAGGGTGATACTTTATTCTCAATTGCCCAGCGCTATAACATCAATGTTGCCGACCTTGTAACGGCGAATAATCTGCGAGGCCACAACCTACAAGTGGGGCAGGTACTGAAAATTGATACCAATGTTAACAGCAAACGCATGCTGGCTTCAGCACGCAGGACTGGCAATAGTAAGACCAGCATTATTCCAGCGTCCTATACTGTTAAAAAAGGCGATACCCTTACCAGCATTGCCCAGCGCCTGAATATCCCCGTAAGCAAACTCAAGAAAGTCCATGGTAAGCAGATGTTACGCCCGGGGCAAAAACTTAAACTGACCAATATGTAATCTAGTTTTTTGTCAAAGCTTCAGTGCTAAAAATCAGGGTTAGTGCTCAATGCACTAACCTTTTTTATTAAAAGTAAATCTGCTTAGTTCTTTTGCGGAATGAATATACAGGTAGTTGCTACTCCGATAACCATTATCGTACCGGCCAGAACCTGCATATCCACAGACTTTTTAAGCAATATAATTGCCATTATTATTAACCTGAAAACCGTTTTCATTGCCAGAAAAATACCACTTACACTGACTGAAGCATTTTCTAGTCCTTTATTCCTTCGGCATCAAGCAGTAACCAGAGTTCAACCAATATTCAGTTAAACTATTGCATCCATGTCCTGAATGGAATAATGCCCCACGTACACCCTGCACCAGTATCACTGGTCACCAACAGTATTATCTGTCTGTAACATTAAAGCCGTTGAGATATAACGTCCATTCTGTGCAACATGTTCTGCCGCAGACGAATCCAGACAGCCTTTTACAATAGCCGAAGTCAACACCAGCACAGTACTAAGCTATGCAATATTGCTCTTGTCTTTTCCTGTTTACCTACCCCAATCCCATACTGAAAAAACCACAACACTGATTTGCCTACCGATATATTGACCAACGTATTAACAACCATCTTTATTTCCCCCATCACGACTCATAATTAATATTAATGGATATTCCGTGGGCAAAAGCATGCATATTAGCAGACACAATTTTTTATAAACTGCTAGAATCCTGACAGCAGGATTCAGAATTTGATTAAGTCCTTTTCAGACTTCAAAGAAATTTTTAATTATGTTTTATTTTAGTATTAATAGCCCAGACAACCATCATCTTGGTTTTCTGGTGTTGATGGACGAAGATGATTCCACCTATACCAGTGGTGCTACCGGTTATTATGCAATTAAAGCGCAGGCAGATGAGGCAGACCGGCAAGCATGCCCGGTACAATGGCAGATATTGCAGCAATTATCCCAACATAACAGTCTAAGCTGGTACAGACAGTCCGATTATGTGCAATTATGTGATGCTGAAAACAATATTATCGGCCGTTTGCAGCAACAGTATCTTAGCCTGTGCGGCCAGCATTTTCTGCTGAACGACCTCACCGGCACCCTGTAACCATTCAGTACCTTTTTGCAAGGTCATATATGCCTACACCTGATATATTGCCATCTGGCAACCAGTTTGCTTTTGCCCATACCAGAAGGTTCCTGCCGCTGTTTGGTACCCAATTTTTTGGTGCATTTAACGATAATCTGTTTAAAACCGCCCTGTTTGTGCTGATTAGCTTTTATGGCCTGGGCGCCAACTCCTGGCTACCTGCTAGCCAGATGTTAAATGCCGGTGCCTTACTGTATATTCTGCCCTATTTTTTGTTTTCTGCTCTATCTGGCGAATTATCCAACAAACTGGATAAAGCCATACTGGCGCGCTGGATTAAAGCCGCAGAAATCTGCATTATGCTGGTAGCTGGCCTTGGCTTCTGGCTACACTCGGTAGCAATATTAATGCTGTGCCTGTTTCTGATGGGAACACACTCTACCCTGTTTGGCCCCTTAAAATACGCTATTTTGCCCGAATACCTGCCACAATATGAATTACTCAATGGTAACAGTCTGATTGAAAGTGGCACCTTTTTGTCTATCCTGTTGGGGCAGATTTTCGGTACCATCCTGGCAGGCACAGACGCAGCCTGGCTGTTTGGTATTCTGCTGTTTGTAGCCATATTGGGACAACTGGCCAGCATGTTTATGCCACGCGTACCGGCACAGATTCCCCAGCAGTATATTGATGCAAACATTTTGCGCAGTACCAAACAGCTACTCAAGCAAACCTATCAGCAAAAAAACGTCTGGGTAGCCATAATCGGTATTTCCTGGTTCTGGCTGATTGGTTCGGTTTATATTACTCAGCTTCCCACTTTCACCCGCCTGAATCTTGGCGGTAATGAGGCGGTATTTAATCTGATGCTTACTTTGTTTTCATTGGGCATTGGTAGTGGTTCGATTGCCTGTGCACGCCTGAGCCGGCATCAGTTACATCTTAGTCTGGTTATATTAGGTACGCTTGGCATGAGTATCTTTGGTCTGCTGCTGGTGTGGGTCACTCAGGCACAGCATAGTCTGCCCATTGAGGGTATCAGCACATTTCTGAGCCGACCCAATAGCATAATGGTTATGCTGTGCATAATTGGTATTGGCTTTTGCGGTGGTTTCTTCTCCCTGCCGCTATATACATGGCTGCAAACGGCCAGCAGCAATGAATTCCGTGCTCATGCAGTTGCTGCCAATAACATTATTAATGGCCTGTTTATGGTCTGTGCAGCAATATTAAGCGCAGTGCTTATCTGGCTGTTTAAC
Source organism: Snodgrassella sp. ESL0253 (assembly GCF_013344965.1). Lineage (NCBI taxonomy): Bacteria > Pseudomonadati > Pseudomonadota > Betaproteobacteria > Neisseriales > Neisseriaceae > Snodgrassella > Snodgrassella sp. ESL0253. The sequence continues at coordinate 113,338 of NZ_JAAEDQ010000006.1, forward strand.
AGTATTAATGCCCTGTATCTGATTGTAGCTTTGGGAAATGTGCCGGTTTTATTTTATTTATGGTGCAATCAGGAATTACGCCTTGATTTTAAGAGATTTATTTTACGCAAACATTAAAACCTTTACTTGACAGCTTTAAATTAGAGTTTTGAAATGAGTATAATACCGGATGGTTTTAATAAACAGTAATTTGATTAAAGCCAAAATCCCATTTCATTAGCTCGGGCAAGGCATTATGTCAGATAACGACAGAATTCATATTCGCGGTGCACGTACACATAATCTTAAAAACATAGATCTGGACATTCCCCGCCATCAACTGGTAGTCATCACCGGCCTGTCTGGCAGTGGTAAATCTTCTCTGGCTTTTGACACCTTATATGCAGAAGGTCAACGGCGTTATGTCGAAAGCCTGTCGGCTTATGCACGCCAGTTTCTGCAAATGATGGAAAAGCCGGATGTTGATTTAATTGAGGGTCTGTCCCCAGCCATTTCCATTGAACAGAAAGCCACCAGTCACAACCCCCGTTCCACTGTAGGCACGGTTACTGAAATTCACGATTACCTCCGTTTATTGTATGCACGGGTTGGTACGCCGTATTGTCCCGAACACAATCTGCCACTTTCAAGTCAAACTGTTTCACAGATGGTAGACCATATTCTGGCTCTGCCAGAAGATAGCCGCGTAATGATTCTGGCACCCGCGGTACGCGGGCGCAAAGGTGAATTCATAGACTACTTTGCCGATTTACAGGTACAGGGTTTTGCACGGGTACGGGTTGATGGTGAAGTGTATGCGATTGAAGAAGTGCCCAAGCTACAGAAAAATATTAAACACGATATTGACGTAGTCATCGACCGAGTAAAAGTACGCACCGATATCAAACAGCGTCTGGCTGAAAGTTTTGAAACCGCACTGCGTCTTGGCAATGAACGTGCCCTTGCCATAGAAATGGACAGTGACCAAGAACACTGGTTTTCTGCCCGCTTTGCCTGCCCTGTATGCTCATACAGCCTACAGGAACTGGAACCAAGGCTGTTCAGCTTCAACAATCCTGTCGGTGCCTGCCCCAGCTGTGACGGACTGGGCAGCATGGATTATTTTGACCCTGAACGCGTAGTTATGCATCCGGACTTGTCTTTGGCCGCGGGTGCTATCAAAGGCTGGGATAAACGCAATACTTTTTATTTCCAGATGATTCAGTCACTAGCTCATCATTTTGATTTTGACGTTGATACTCCATTTAATCAACTGAAAGAAAAAATCCAGAACATCGTTCTGTATGGTTCCGGCAAGGAGCAGATTGAATTTACTTACCTTTCAGAACGGGGTACTAAATTCACCCGTAGCCATCCGTTTGAAGGTATTCTGCCCAATCTGGAGCGGCGCTATCGGGAAACCGATTCCGCCACTGTGCGCGAAGAGTTAGCCCAATACCAAAGCCATCGTGCCTGCCCGGCCTGTGGGGGTGCGCGTCTGCGTACTGAAGCACGTTACGTTTATGTAGGCGGTAAGCCATTACAGGATGTAAATGCTTGGCCGCTCACAATCACACTGGATTTTTTCCAGAATCTGAATCTGGATGGTAACAAAAAACAAATTGCCGAAAAAATTCTTAAGGAAATCAATGAACGGCTTGGTTTTCTGATTAATGTTGGCCTCAATTATCTGAGCCTAGCACGTAGTGCAGAAACATTATCTGGCGGTGAAGCACAGCGTATCCGTCTGGCCAGCCAGATTGGTTCCGGCTTGACCGGTGTGATGTACGTACTGGACGAACCCTCTATCGGTCTGCACCAGCGTGATAACGACCGCCTGCTAGATACCCTGAAGCACCTGCGCGATTTGGGTAACAGCGTAATTGTGGTCGAACATGATGAAGATGCCATCCGTGCGGCTGATTTTGTTGTCGACATGGGCCCCGGTGCCGGTGAACACGGTGGCCACGTGATTATTGCCGCCTCACCAAAACAGGTTGCCAGCTGCAAAGAATCGATTACTGGCCAGTATCTTAGTGGCAAAAAATCCATCAGCATACCGGCACAACGCACTCCTGTAGACAAAAAACGCTTATTAATATTAAGCGGAGCCAGCGGCAACAATCTCAAAAACGTGACTTTGACATTACCGCTTGGGTTGATTACCTGTATTACCGGTGTCTCTGGTAGCGGTAAATCCACCCTGATTAATGATACTCTGGCGAAAATTACGGCACGAGAACTAAACCGTGCCAGTGAAGAGCCTGCGCCATATGAAAATATTCAGGGATTGGAACAACTGGACAAAGTAATCAATGTCGACCAATCGCCCATTGGTCGTACCCCGCGTTCCAATCCAGCCACCTATACCGGTCTGTTCACCCCAATCCGTGAACTGTTTGCCGGCGTACCGCTGTCACGCGAGCGTGGTTACAGCGTTGGGCGGTTTTCCTTTAATGTAAAAGGCGGACGCTGTGAAGCCTGTCAGGGCGATGGCGTGATTAAGGTAGAAATGCATTTTCTGCCCGATATCTATGTTCCCTGCGAAGTTTGTCATGGCAAACGTTATAACCGCGAAACACTGGAAATCCAATACAAGGGCAAAAACATCAGCGAAATTCTGGAAATGACCGTTGAAGATGCCTGTACTTTCTTTGATGCCGTACCTACAGTAAAACGCAAACTGCAAACACTACTGGACGTAGGGCTGGGCTATGTGCGTCTGGGGCAGTCGGCTACCACCTTGTCTGGTGGCGAAGCTCAGCGTGTCAAACTGGCACTGGAGCTGTCCAAGCGTGATACCGGCCGCACGCTGTACATACTGGATGAACCCACCACAGGTCTGCACTTTGCCGATATTGCCCTGTTACTTGATGTTATTCAGCGCCTGAAAGGCAAAGGCAATAGCATCGTTATTATCGAACACAATCTGGACGTAATCAAAACAGCTGACTATATCGTTGACCTTGGTCCGGAAGGTGGTGATGGTGGCGGTACCATTATTGCAGAAGGGACACCAGAAGAAGTTGCCGCCAATCGTAAAAGCTATACCGGTAAATACCTTAAGCCAATGCTGGGCAAATAACCTTTCAGCCTGTTTGCCCAATATAGCTAGACCATTTTGGTTACAGGTGACTACTTTACTGATTAACCAAGCTATACTCATATGTAAAAAATACAAGCAACATGCATTTTGTGTTAATGTTAAACAGTATGTTTTATCGTTTATCTTAATCAAGGTTAAATATGAAAAAATTGTTATTTGCATTACTGTCTGTGGCTGCAATCGGTACAGTACTCACTGCATGCAGCCAGAAAAATGAAGCTGCATCGTCAGCCAATACCAGCAGCGCATCAGCTGCTACCAGCGAAACCGTACTTAAAGTGGCAGCCTCACCAGTACCTCATGCTGAAATTCTTCAGGTAGCCAAACCATTGCTGCAAAAAGAAGGTATCGATTTACAGATTGTACAAATGACAGATTACGTGCGTCCGAATATCGCTTTGGCTGAAAAAGATGTTGATGCTAACTTTACCCAGCACAAACCCTATCTAGACGATTTCGTGCAAAAACATAAAATGCAGTTAACACCTGTTGTTAACATCCATGTAGAACCAATGGGTGTTTACTCTAAAAAGGTTAAATCACTCAACGAAACTCCTGACGGCGGTCTGGTAACCATTCCCAATGATGCCTCTAATGGCGGTCGTGCCTTGTTATTACTGCAAAAAGCTGGCTTAATCAAACTTAAAGCTGATGCAGGTATCAGTGCTACTGTACGCGATATTGTAGACAACCCGAAACACCTGAAAATTACCCCAATGGACGCACCGCAGTTACCACGTACTTTGAATGATGCCACCTTAGCCGTAATTAATACCAATTTTGCCATGGAAGCCAAACTGGTACCGACTAAAGATGCTTTGTTCATTGAAGAAAAAGATTCTCCATACGCAAACATGCTGGTTGTCCGCACCGGTGATGAAAACCGCGCAGCAATTCAAAAACTGAAACAGGCCATGACCTCGCCTGAAGTGAAAAAATTTATTGAAGAAAAATATCAGGGTGCAATTATTCCCGCATTCTGATTAACCATGCATTACTAATCAATATAAATAACCCTTATGCAGAAGGCCTAAGGGTTATATTTTTACATCTGGAAAGAACATCGGTAATTCATTACAAATCGCGCGGGCTAACCGCCTGCCACTGTCCCAAAGGCAGGTGCAGAGAAAAAACATTTAACCGCCCGATACCAACCCGTACCAGACGCAAACATGGCCAGCCTACTCTGGCACACATGCGCCGCACCTGCCGATTTTTACCTTCACTGATACGAATTTGCAGCCAGAAATCTGCTACCGTCTTGCGTTCACGGATTGGCGGCACCCGTGGCCACAGGCGGGCACTATCAGCCGTACTCACCACACTCACCTGTGCCGGAGCTGTCACAAAATCTCCCAAGTCCACGCCCTGTCCCAGTTGCTGCAAGCGTTCCGCATCGGGCTTACCCTCTACCTGTGCCCAGTAAGTTTTCACCAGCTTATATTTTGGATGGGCAATTTTTGCCTGCAAACGTCCGTTTGCAGTCAACAATAATAACCCCTCACTATCCGTATCCAACCGGCCAGCAGGATAAATATCCGGTAAAGGCACATATTGCTTTAAGGTAGGATATTTTTCATGGGCACTAAACTGACAAATCACCCCATATGGCTTATTCAGTACAATCAATTCCGGCACGGACATTATTTATCCAATCAACAAATCAGGCTGCCAAAAATACTTTTGACAGCCTGTTAAACAACAATACAGAGACTTAACTCAGCAATAAAGCATCGTCAGTTACTTTTTCACCCTGAGTATGCTCAAACATTTTTAACAAATCAGTGACACTCATACCGGCACGCTTATCGCCGGCAACATCCAACACCACCTGCCCCTGATGCAGCATAACAGTGCGCGAGCCATGATCCAGAGCCTGCTGCATCGAATGGGTTACCATCATCGCAGTCAGATTGTTTTCGCGCACAATACGGTCAGTCAGTTCGAGCACAAAAGCGGCTGTTTTCGGGTCCAGAGCAGCAGTATGTTCGTCCAGCAACAAAATTTTGGAATCCTGCAATGAAGCCATTAGCAGGCTAACCGCCTGCCGCTGGCCACCGGAAAGCAGGCCAATCCGGTCGCTTAGACGATTTTCCAGTCCCAGATTGAGCATGGCCAGTTTTTCCCGAAACAATTCACGATACTGGCGCTTAATTGCAGCACGTAAACCACGTCCGTTTCCGCGCCTGAGTGCTAAAGCCATATTTTCTTCTATGGTCAGTGCTTCACAGGTACCGGCCAGCGGATCCTGAAACACCCGAGCCACCAACGGTGCACGTTTATAGGCCGGCTCATTGGTCACATCTTTATTATTAATGGTAATAGTGCCAGAATCCACCAGAATATCACCACTGATAGCATTAAGGAAAGTAGACTTGCCAGCACCATTACTGCCGATAACCGTAACAAACTCGCCTTCAGCAATACTCAAACTCATGCCACGCAAAGCAGGATTTTCAATAGGCGTTCCTGCATTGAATGTCAGGCGTAAATCATCTGCGCGCATCATGCTTTTAATTTCCTTTTAAAATAACTTTTGATTGCTGGCAAACGCAAGGCCAGTACCACCAGAATGGCCGTTACCAGATTCAAGTCCTGCGGGCCAAAACCGATATGTTGCAGCGTATCACTGCCTAATGCCAGCGCAATAAACGCACGATACAGCACTGCGCCCACAATCACTGCCAGCGTAATCACCAAAAAACGCTTACCTGGAATTAGCGTTTCACCGATAATTACCGCCGCCAGACCAACAACAATCGTGCCGATACCAATGGAAATATCAGCGCCGCCCTGCGTCTGCACAAATAGAGCACCGGCCAGAGCAATAAATGCATTGGACATTGCCATGCCCAGCAACAAAATGCGCGATGTATTTACCCCCTGTGCACGTGCCATTCGTGCATTTACCCCCGTGGCACGCATCGACAGACCTATTTCAGTGGCAAAAAACCAGTCCAGAAACAATTTGGCAACCAAAACAAAACCGAATATCACCAGTGGCTGTACCCAATACTGATTACTGATATCAGCATTGTAAAACGGTGTGAACACACTGGGCTGATCCAGTAAAGGCAGATTAGGTGCTCCCATAATACGCAGATTCACCGAATACAAAGCCACCATAACCAGAATGCTGGCTAAAAGCTGCATGATTTTCAGAGAAACATGCAGCCATGCTGTCACCAAACCTGCACAGGCACCGGCTGCACCACCAAGTGCCGTCGCCAGCCACGGATTAACACCATGAGTCACGCACACGGCAAACACAGCGCCACCTAGCGGAAAGCTGCCATCAGCAGTCAAATCGGGAAAATCCAGAATTCGAAATGAAATCAGCACACCCAGAGCAACAAGGGCATATATCAGCCCGCTTTCTAAAGCACCAAATAAAGCTATAGAAGACATATTATCCAATTAATAAATTGTAGTTAAAAATAAAAACAACATCGGCAAAGCCAGAATCAGCCTGCCGATGTCACGGTATTCAGCACGAAGACCGGTTATTCTAATCGATTACTTTAGCCTGTTTAAGTAGCTCTGGCGGTAAGGTAATACCCTGTTCCGCGGCATTGGATTTACTTACCATCAAATCCAGCTGTTCGGCAGACACCCGCTGCGGCGCAATACTGCCAGCCTGTTCACCCTTAAGAATCCGACCCACAATCTTTCCCGTAGTCACACCAAGCTCATGATAATTAACGCCCAGTGCCACAGCAGCACCACGTTTCACCGAACCAGTATCGGAAGCAACCAGCGGCATTTTCATATTTTTGGCAACCTTGTACATGGATTCATAGGCAGAAACCACATTATTATCCAGTGAGGTATAAATCAGGTTTGCCTTACCTTGCAGGCTTTTTGTGGCCATAGGCACATCAGTAGTGCGTTGTGCCGGAGCCGCCGCAACCGTAATACCGTCTTTGGCCAGTAAAGTTTGCAATTGTCCCAGTACCACAGTGGAATTCACTTCACCCGGACTATACACATAGCCAACAGTTTTCAGATTAGGTACCACCTGTTTCATCAAATCAATCTGCGGCTGCAACGGCAGTTCATCAGACACACCAGTTACATTGGTTTTACTCGGTTCCCAGTTTGCCACCAGTTTGGCTGCTACCGGATCGGTTATCGCAGCAAATACCACCGGTATCTTGCGTGTTGCCGCCACCACAGACTGCGCACTTGGTGTACCAATAGCCACAATCACATCCGGATTACTACCAGCAAATTTTTTGGCAATCTGGCTGGCTGTAGCCGTATTACCCTGTGCACTCTGAAAATCAATCCGCAGATTCTTGCCCTGTTCATAGCCTTCGGCACGCAGTTCATCTATCACACCCTGACGCACAGCATCCAGTGCCGGATGCTCTACAATCGCAGTGATGGCTACTTTCTTCATACTATTATCACTGGCCTTGCCGCCCTGTTCAGACGGCGAACAGGCTGTAAGCAAACAGGCAGCAGCCAAACCCAGAATCAGTAATTTTTTTTTCGATCCGAGCATATTGGGTTCCTTAGCACAAGGTTATTCAGAAGCAATTGAGTAATAAAATTGCTTACAAGCAGATGATGGCGCAAATTATACAAAAAATCCAGCCTGAATGCGTAATCAAAATTACTTAAACAAACTGCTTCATACCGAAATAAAAATTCCATATTTTATTTTTATAAGCAATAAAATGCCAAATAATAGCTTAAATCACAAAAATAATGCCCATAACCAGTAAATCTTGCCATATCTGACTTTTCTTTCCAAAGTAAATTTGCCTAATTTCAACCAGCCGGCTATACCGGCCGGAAACCACATAGCCAAGTTTTCCAGAACAGCCGCTGCTGACGCGGACGCGGCACAATTAATTGATACTGTAAAACATTTGCCAGCCCATCTTGCTCAATTTCCTCAAGCAGCGCAGAAGAAATTGCCAGCATCGCCAGACTGCTACGCTGCCGATATTTGTCTGCCTGCGGTAACAAAGCCACAATAGACTTAAACTGTCTTTTCAATTCAACCAGCCATGTACTTAATAAAGACATAAATTCTGCACTACCATGTGCATTCAATATCTGATGAGCTGGTACATTAAATTGCTGCAACATCGCTACTGGAATATAAAGCCGCCCCTGCCGCGCATCAGCACCAATTTGTGAAAACAGCTTTACAGATTGGCATAATTCACCAGCTTTTTCGGCAAATTCCAAAGTTTGTTGCTCAGTAAATCCCAAAACCCTGCTACCCAAACGCCCTTGTACCATCCCAGCCTGACATGCATATTGGCGTAACTGCTTCATATCCTGAAATCTGGCCTGAGTCAGCTCCGTACAATGCGCCTTAATCAGCGCCTGCAACTCAGACTGCGGCAAAGCATATTCTGCAATTAGCGGTTGCAGAGCCTGCATCAGCGGATGTTCCTGCACTGCTTTGTCTGCATAAAGCTGACTTATCTGCTGTTGCCACCAGTTAAGAGTGGTCAGCGCTACATTGGCTTCCGAACAATCCTGTACTACCTCCCGCAACTCCTGTTGCAGAGCATACAACACCACCAGCGCCTGACGCTGTGCACGGGAAAGAAAAGGAAAACGAAAAGCCATAGCATTTCTGCTATGGCAGATTTTCTGATAACAATATTCAAGTGGCTGCACAGCAATAGATTAATTTTGACTTAAATAACTATTGTAACCTGTTCCAGCTGTTTATCCAGCAATATATGCATACAAAAATTTAATTTTTTAGCGTGTCTTTTTTTACCTCACCCGAACGCAAAATAAAATTCAGCCTGCCTTCCCAGAATTCAATCAGAAATAAATCATCTTTAGACAAGTGCTGCTGCATTTTCTGCTCCAGCCATTTTTCATCTTTGTTTATGCGCTGTAATTCAGTTGTACGAACTTCACCATCCTTGAATAAAATCAATGAAGGATACTTGCCTTTGTCAGTCAATACAGTTAATGAACCACTGGGCTCTATCTGTGCGTAACTAACTTCCTGAAAAGAAGTAACTCCCTGTGCATGCAACAGCGAAGCCACATTCAAAATATCAATTTTATTTTTTTTACGCAGAATATTATCCATCAAAAAGCGCCCGTCTTTCATAATCGGAATCGGTTCACCAATGGCAAACATTCTGAAAAAACTCACATGCTTACAGATCCAATTTAAGAGTGAAATCAGACCAACACCAATCAACAGCACAATAATATACTGATGAATCGGGATATCCTCATTATAGATAACGCCACCTATAATTCCACCAAGTACAAAATTACCAATAAAGTCAACTGGCGTCATCTGATTCAGCTGGGTTTTACCGGTAAAATTCAAATGCAATATCACAATTAAAAAGCCTACAAGAAACTTGGCCAGCACCCATAAATAGTATTCCATAAGAATTCCTAACTTTGTTTCAAAGTCAAACTCCCGGCCAACAACTATCGGCTCAGGCTCCTTCCCCTCATACAAGCATAATTCCCAACTGTACTGATTGCTGTGTAAACATAAAAATTTCAAACATCAACCTAACCCAATAGTATTTCAAGCATTTGATAAAAATAAACTTTTTACCAAAAATTTCTAAAATTACATAAAGACATGCACTTAAACCAAATCAAACATTTAATTGCAATCTGATAAATTAATTTTCCTTATCAACATAAAAAGTAAATAAAAGTTATAGACAACGCTTTACCATATAAATAAAATTACATACTAGGTATAACCAGATTGATACACCGATTTCCGCTATAATTAAATTCTTTACATATTGAATTAAACATCTATGTCAAATCAGCGTCTCATCATCGGTTTTCATGCAGTTAACGCCCGTTTATGGCAAAACCCCGCCAGCATTATTGAGCTTTATGTACTTGAGGGTAAACACGATGCCCGTATGCGGGATGTACTAAGCAAAGCTGAAACAGAAAATGTACGTGTCATCAGTGCGGATCAGGCACGCCTCGATACTCTGAGCAAACATGCACGCCATCAGGGCGTAGTGGGCTTCATCGATGCATCAAGACAGCACGTAGACATAGAGGATGTACTCGAAAACCTGAATGAACCACCATTACTGCTAATTCTTGATGGCATTACTGACCCGCATAATCTGGGTGCCTGCCTGCGCGTAGCAGATGTCATGGGCGTACATGCCGTTATCGCCCCTAAAGACAAAAGTGCTGGACTCAATGCCACCGTAAGTAAAGTGGCCTGTGGTGCAGCCGAAACCGTGCCCTATATCACCGTTACCAATCTGGCGCGCACCATCCGTGAGCTGAAACAGCGCGGTATCTGGATTATTGGCACCGATATGGAAGGCAGCGAGGATTTATACCACTTTACTGCCCCTGAAGCCGTAGCTTGGATAATGGGTGCCGAAGGCAGCGGTATGCGCCGTTTGACACGTGACCTGTGTGACACATTGGTATCCATTCCCATGTTTGGAACTGTTGAAAGCCTGAATGTTTCCGTAAGTACCGGAATTGTGCTGAGCGAAACCCGCCGGCAGCGAATACTGGCCAACAACGGTAAAAACTGAAATAAATACTTATTACTGATAAGTACTAGACGATTAGAAAATTAAGGAGATACAGATGATTTGGTGCATTGTCGCCCTGCTACTGTTTGTGTTGGAAATGTTCAGCGGTACATTTTATCTACTGGTAATCAGCGCCTCATTACTGAGCGCCGGTCTGACAGAGTGGCTACTGCAAACCAGCAACAATACCAATGCATTAATTGCCACAGTTTTTTCCATTATAGGTATCACCCTTGTACGTTTGTGGCAAAAAAAACATCCACGGGAAAACAGAGCTAAAGCAAGTGATGACCCGGATTACGGTCAGACTGTGGTGCTCACCCAGCCGCTTACCGATGGCTTATGGCAGGTACACTACCGTGGCACCACATGGCAGGCGCGTTTTACCCAGCCCACCACCGCAAAGGCCGGTGACAGCGCCCAAATCATCAGTCACAACGGCAATATTTTAAATCTCACTTCGCAAATCTCCACTACTTCTCAGGAATAACCATGATTCTGACCTTTCTTTTTTTAGCAGCTATCGTTGTCTTTATCTGCATGGCATTTAAAGTTGTGCCACAACAGGAAGTCTACATTGTCGAACGCTTAGGCCGCTATCATGCCACCATGGTAGCCGGTTTGAACTTTATCATTCCAATTATCGACCGGGTAGCCTACAAACATACCTTAAAAGAAATTCCGCTGGATGTACCCAGCCAGGTATGTATCACCCGTGATAATACCCAGCTTACCGTGGATGGCATTATTTATTTTCAGGTAACTGATCCCAAACTTGCTTCCTATGGTTCCAGCAACTTCGTCGTAGCCATTACCCAGCTGGCACAAACTACCCTGCGCTCAGTAATTGGCCGCATGGAACTGGACAAAACCTTTGAAGAACGTGATGACATTAACCACACAGTGGTTGCTTCACTGGATGAAGCAGCCGTTTCATGGGGTGTAAAAGTTCTGCGCTATGAAATCAAAGATTTAGTACCACCACAAGAAATTTTACGTTCGATGCAGGCACAGATTACTGCCGAACGGGAAAAACGCGCACGTATTGCCCAGTCTGAAGGGATTAAACAGGAGCAGATTAATCTGGCAGCTGGTCAGCGCGAAGCCGAAATTCAGAAATCTCAGGGTGAAGCACAGGCCTCCATCAATGAATCTCAGGGTGCCAAAGTTGCCCAAATCAATCGCGCTGAAGGTGAAGCAGAAGCCCTTCGTCTGGTGGCTCAAGCCACTGCCGAAGCAATCCGTGAGGTTGCCGCTGCGGTTAAAGAACCTGGCGGTACAGAAGCAGTTAATTTGAAAGTGGCTGAACAGTATGTTGATGCCTTTGCCAAACTGGCAAAAACCAATAATACCCTGATTATGCCAGCCAACGTAGCTGATATCGGCAGCTTGGTTAGTGCCGGTATGAGCATTATCAAAGGCCAGAACAGCACTGCAGCTAAATAAACAATTGTTCGTGACTAAAAAGCAGGCTACCGGTTAACTCAAACCGGTAGCCTGAATATTTTCAGCAGCATTAAATTAACACCGCTTATTCTGTTAGAGTAAGCAATATAATACTGGTTATCCTGATTTGTCTGTATATCCAGTACAGATACTATAATTCTTCAGTTAACGGCCACAGCCATGCCCAGACATTGCGGCCTTCGCTGCGCAATACCATAAAAGTACGACATGCAGCCGCCGTAGTCATACTTTCAACACCTATACCTTTCGCTGCCAGTTGCGCCGTCAGACGCGGGTGAATAAACACATGTTTACTACCAGTGCCAATCAGAATGACTTCCGGCTGCGCTTGCATAGCTTGGGCAAAATCTTCGATAGTTAATGCTTCAGCACCATCTTTATCCAATGACAATACTTCAGTTGTAGTAATACACACAGGCCTAGTGTATTGCTGGCCATTTACCGTAATTCCACCATTATCAAACTCTTCAATCCATAAGCCCTGTTTATCACGGATTTCATCAATCTGCATCAAATACTCCTTATGCTTAACCACATAATCTAATATAGCAGTAGTAGTCAAAAAAGCTGTTTTCCGCTAGCATAGTAGATTAACGTAAAATTGCAAGTATTAAGCAGTCATACAATTAAATTCGTCTAATTTAAGGAGTAAAAATGCAGTCTCTACGCATTGGTTTGCTGGGTGTTGGCACAGTTGGTGGCGGCACCGTCAAGTTGTTACAGAATAATGCAGATGAAATCACCCGCAGGCTCGGGCGTGAGCTGATTATTACCCGAGCAGCCAGCCGTAATATAGAACGCGCCCGCGAAATATGTGGACATCACACCCTCATCAGTAATGATGTATTCGATGTAGTCAATGCTCCAGATGTTGACGTTGTAGTAGAACTGATTGGGGGTACAACGATTGCCAAGGATGCTGTGGTACAGGCAATTAAAAATGGCAAGCACATCGTTACCGCTAATAAAAAACTACTGGCCGAATACGGTAACGAAATTTTCCAGCAGGCATCAAAGCACAATGTAATGGTAATGTATGAGGCAGCAGTTGCTGGCGGTATTCCCATTATCAAAGCACTGCGCGAGGGGCTGGCCGCCAACCACATCGAATCTATTGCCGGTATTATCAATGGCACCAGCAACTTCATTCTGAGTGAAATGCGTGCCAATGGCAGCACCTTTGCAGAAGCATTGGAGCAGGCTCAGGCATTGGGCTATGCAGAAGCAGACCCCACCTTTGATATCGAGGGTCATGATGCCGGCCATAAATTAAGCATTATCTCTGCGCTGGCGTTTGGTACACCGATTAACTTTAGCCAGTGTTATCTGGAAGGCATCAGCCATCTGGAAAGTCTGGATATCTGCTATGCAGAAGAATTAGGCTATCGCATCAAATTACTCGGCATCACCCGTAAAACCTCAGAAGGCATTGAGCTGCGTGTACATCCTACCCTGATACCGGAAAGCCGCCTACTGGCCAAAGTAGAAGGCGTGATGAACGCAGTATCAGTTCAGGCTGATATGATTGGCCAGACGCTTTACTATGGTGCCGGTGCCGGTGCCGGCCCTACCGCCAGTGCAGTCATGGCTGATATTATCGATGTTACCCGTTTACAGAATGCAGAAGCCAGCTACCGTGTTCCTTATCTGGCCTTTCAGTCTAACTCACTGCAAAACATTTCTATCCTGCCAATGGATGAAATTATCAGCAGCTATTATCTACGCGTATCCGCCTGCGATGAACCTGGGGTATTAGGTGAGATTGCCAATATTCTGGCCGCAGAAAACATTTCCATCGAGGCATTGATTCAAAAAGGCATTCTCAACAAAGAATCCGCCGAAATTGTTATTCTCACCCACTCTACCAAAGAGCGCTTTATCAAACAGTCTATGGCTCGTATTCAGGCATTACCACGGGTGCTGTCACCAGTAACCATGATTCGAATGGAAAGTTTATATCCACGCTAATCTCTTGTTGCAAAAACGATGATTCTTAGATACGGGCAATATTGCCCGTATCTAATTGCGTTTTAATATACGCCGATAAACTCCGCTTAAAATAATATAATTAGTCAGCAATCTCAGATAGTATAAGTATACTTAAATCCTAAACTGATAATCTAATCAACTTATATAGTTTAAATGATTGAAGAAAACACCAAAAATACAGTGTTCAACATCACCCATTTAGAGCTTGGCGAACAATTAATCATAACTATTTATTTAAATTAATTACTCAACCTGATTTCCAAAAACACAGTATAAAAACACAATAAATTAATAAAATCTTCAAGCCCGCACCAAACAGGCTGCACAATCGTTTATTCCGACTGAAAATTTATAAAAACTCCTTCTCTATCACATACATGAAGTTAAACAAGCTGCAAAACAATCAAATCCCTAATAAAAAAAATATAATCTATTTATATAAAATATATTACATAGATATATTTTATATAATATAATGCCATAAGTATAAATATATTCAACCCAATATGGCACGCTTATTTCATCATCATCCAGATAAGCATCAACCACATTCAGCTCAGCATAACATCCAAGGATATAGCCTGACCCAGCTATTAATTGCACTTGCAGTTATCCTAATACTCACCGCCATCGCTTACCCCTATTACCACCAGCAGGTACAACAGGCAAGACTGCATCAGGCACAGGCTGCCTTGCTTACCAACAGCCAATATCTGGCCAAACACTACCAGCAGCACATCAGTTACAAGAAAAACAAAAATAGCTGGCCACACTTACCCATCAGCCAGAATCAGTATTTTTGTTTCCGCATTCAGGGTAATCCACGCTATACCCGTGAAGAACATTACACGCTTAAAGCAGTAGCACTAGACACCAAAGCCGAACCTCGTATACTCAAGCTCAATCAGGATGGCAGAGTATTTGTCTGCCAAAGCAGTACCAGCCGTTGTGATGAAGAAGAGCATTTTTTCAGCGGCCATAGTCAAACCGACCAGAACTGCCAAATCTTTAATCACTAGCCAATTCAGGACCACAACAACATTCTAATAATGAAACTGTTACAATACGCGCTCTTTCCATAACACATATCCGAACTTAGTCTGGTTAAATCATGAGTATTCTGTCACTGGATAACGCTTGCTTTGCAGTTGGCCACCATCCCTTACTGGATCAAGCATCCCTGCAAATGGACGCAGGGGAAAAAATCGGCTTTATTGGTCGTAATGGTGCAGGTAAATCCACACTACTGAAAATTCTTGCCGGCGTACAAAAGCTGGATGATGGTCTATTAACCATTCAGAACAATCAAAATGTAGTATATGTGCCGCAGGAGTCCTTTTTCGACCCACAGGCTACTATTTTTGACACCATAGCCCAAGGGTTGGGTGAACTGCAAAGCCTGCTGCGCGAGTATCATGAAATCAGCCAGAATGTGAGTGATGAAGCCAGCCTGAACCGTTTAACAGAACTACAGAATGAGCTGGAAAGCCGCAATGGCTGGCAATTTGATGCCCTGATAGCACAGACCCTGAGCGAATTAAAACTACCGGAAAATGAATTTATCGGTAATCTCAGCGGCGGCCAGAAAAAACGAGTTGCTCTGGCACAGGCATGGGTACAGAAACCCGATATCCTGTTACTGGATGAGCCCACCAATCATCTGGATATCGAAGCCATTGAGTGGATGGAAAACCTGCTGAGCAATTTCGCTGGTAGCTTGATTGTTGTTACACACGACCGTCGTTTTCTGGACCGCGTAGCCACGCGTATTGTTGAATTAGACCGCGGACACTTGCGCAGTTATCCGGGCAGTTTCAGTGCCTACAGCGAGAAAAAGGCACAAGAACTGGCAGTAGAAGCCGAGCACAATCGCCTGTTTGATAAATTCCATGCTCAGGAAGAAGCATGGATTCGCAAAGGCATTGAAGCACGCCGTACCCGCAATCAGGGGCGAGTAAAACGGCTGGAACAATTGCGGCGCGAGCGCGCAGCGCGACGCGAAGTTCAGGGGCAAGTTAGCTTTAACCTGAATCGCGGCGAATCCAGCGGTAAAATCATAGCCGAAATCGAACATGCAAGCTTCGCCTATGGTGAACATATCATCATGCGCGACTTCTCCAGCATTATTCAGCGTGGCGATAAGATTGGCCTTATCGGGCCAAACGGGGTTGGTAAAACCACATTTCTAAAATTGATTTTAGGAGAGCTGCAACCCACTTTAGGCAAAATTCGTCAGGGTTCACGCCAGGAAGTAGCCTATTTTGACCAATTTCGCAGTGCACTGAATGAAAACGATACTGTTTTCGATACTATCGGACAGGGTAACGACTATGTAGAAATTGGTGGCCAGCGCAAACATGTTATCGGTTACCTCGAAGAATTCCTGTTCTCTCCGGCCCGAGTACGCAGCGAAGTCAAATCACTTTCGGGAGGTGAACGCAATCGGCTATTACTGGCCAAACTGTTTACCCGTCCGGCCAATATTCTGGTACTTGATGAACCCACCAACGATCTGGATATCGATACTCAGGAATTACTGGAAGAATTATTGCGCGATTACAACGGTACGGTATTTTTGGTCAGCCACGACCGTACTTTTCTGGATAATGTCGTTACCCAATCTATTGTATTCAATGGCAATGGCCAGTTAAAAGAATACATCGGAGGCTATCAGGATTACATCGATGCCAGAAAACGCGAACAAAGCTTGCAGACACCGACACCAATAGTAAGCAAAGACACCAGCAGCAGTGACAAAACCCGCACCAAAAACCGGCGCAGCGATAAACTTTCCTATAATGAACAGCGCGAACTAGCCAGTTTACCGGATGAGCTTGCTGCACTGGAAGCTGAGCAAACTGAGTTGAATGAAAAACTTTCCGATCCAGAAATTTTCAAAAATGACTACAAACTGGCAGCCGAATGGCAAGCGCGCATTGCTGAAATTGAAGAATTATTGCTAGAAAAACTCGAGCGCTGGGAAAGCCTTGAAGCAAAACAAAAGCTCCAGAACTGATGCTCCTAAGCAAACAGCTAGTGAATTAATTACACTAGCTGTTTTGCAAAACCGGATTTATCTTTTATGGTGGCGTCCGCCAGCACCAGCACGCCGCATACAAGTATCATAACGACGAGTAACATTAGTCGCATACCAGTTAGTATTGTAATCCCTACTTAATTTCGGCCCACTAATTACCACCTGCGGCATAATCGCATATGGTGGATTTTTACCAAACTGGCGTTTATACAAATTAATCACATTTTGATACGTAGTTGTATTTTCAAATTCCACCTGCTTTTCCTGCAACAAATCCGCCCGAATCTCTTCTGATTTCATCGCCATACCATGATCAGCAAACAACTGATTAAGTGCTGTTTCAGTCTGACTAGGCATAGACTGAGCATTATCATCCTTATCATACAGCAGCAAATCTCCATCCAGAGACATATCCAGATTCAGTAGCTTATTAATACTCTGCTGAAAAGCAGCATTGCGGCTCGAATACATACCTGAATTATAATCCGCAAAACGATATTGGGTATTATCATAGTTAGCAGGATATTTCATCAGCCGGTGAATACCATAATATAAACCACCCTCACGAGTATACATATAATCTCGCAACTCATTTACAGGCGCATGGTCGCGCTGATGCTGACGCGCATATTTTACCGATACCTGCATCGAACCAATAGTAGTAATCGGATTATTTTCTTCCCCCAAATCCTTGCCCATAAATTTGGCCGCGGCATTGGCTATAGAGTCGGCATAAAACTGCTTGGCAACATAAGCAAAAATCTGCCGATAAATCAAATCCAATTGCTGTTCAGTTTTCACGGCACGCATCTGCACCAGAAAACTGTTTTCCTTGCTCGGCTCATTAAGCAATACATAGGTAAAATAACGAGAAACTGCTGGCCCTAATGCCGGACCAAACTGTTTAATAAATTTTTGTGGTACTTCAGTCTGAAACGCTTTAATTGCCTTATTACCCAAATCAGGAACAGCTGGATTGGCAACAAAATTGGACTCCTGGTCCACCACAGCAATCACACTACACACATTTTCCCGTGTCTTACTGATTTTCAGCTCATCCATAATCCGGCTGATATCTGTCGCCCATGCATCACGTTGTGCTACTCTTGCCGGTATTAGCTGGCTTATTTGCGCAGACTGGGACAATATTTTACTATTGTCACCCTGCGAATCTTCATCATTACCAGACCAGCTTCCATGTTCCTTACAGGCAACTAAAGCCCACAATAATAATCCTGCCAATGTTATCCGACCAGCTGCTTTCAATAAAAATTTAGCGTTCATACCATATACATTCATTCAAGCAAATCAGTTCATCAGCATACCCAACACAGCTTATTTTCTAACACCCTTGCAGCGACAACGCCAGAACCATACCCAGACCCACAGCAATACAGCGCTAAAAAATAATGCACTCCATATCGGCAAAGGTACCCACAGAATACGTTGAACTTCACCGCAATTGCCTGAGCCACGAATAATCGGTTCATACCAGTCAAACAATGGCGCATTACGATAAAGAAATGTCAATGGTGCGCCGCAGGAGGGCTGCTCAACTAAGGGCAGGTGCTGAATATATATCTGGTATATCGCCACATACAGCCCTACAACTGGCGCCACACTCATCACAACAGCATTAATCACACGCTCTAAACAACTACGATTGGGGCAGCAGGCACACAAAAGAGCCAGTAATGTTGTCGCAATCACTGCAATACGTTGTTTAATACACATCACACAGGGATTCATGTCCAGAACATATTGGCCGATAAATGATCCGGCTGTACAGAGCACACCCAGAAAAAATACACACCATAATGCCTTACGAAAGCTCATTTTCAATCCTTTCAAGCTGGCTGCAACCAAAAGCACACTGACCACTTACCGGCTGGCTACAACAAAACAAGCCATGCCACTCATAGCTTATACCCCGGCAACCGTCATATTATCAATCAGAATAGAACCCACCTTATGTGTACTGCGTCTTAATGCATCGTCTGCCGCACCAACCATGGCCATAAACATATCCTGCAAACGCGAAGCAATCGTAATACCTTCTACCGGATAGGCAATTACCCCGTTTTCCACCCAGAAACCAGCCGCACCACGTGAATAATCACCAGTAATTCCATTCACGCCCTGCCCCATCAGTTCTGTAACCAGCAAACCAGTGCCCATCGTCTTCAACAGCTCAGCCTGAGTAGCATGTGTATGATTCAGATATAAATTGTGCACCCCACCGGCATTGCCGGTTGTCGTCATGCCTAACTTGCGCGCACTGTAACTGCTTAAAAAATAGCCAGCCACATGGCCACCATCAATAACCGTACGTTCACGGGTAGCCACACCTTCAGCATCAAAATAAGTACTGGCCAGTGCCTTTTTCACATGCGGCTTTTCAGTCAGAGATACCCATGGTGCCAGAATTTGCCTGCCCAGACTATCTACCAGAAAACTGGTTTGCCGATACAGCGCACCACCACTAAGCGCACCCACCAGATGGCCAATCAAACTTCCAGCTACCGTAGTATCGAAAACCACCGGATATTTACCAGTAGCAACAGACTGGCCATTCAGGCGCCGTACCGTACGTGCAGCAGCAGTCTGGCCAATCGTTTCAGCTGTAGCCAAATCGCGCGCATCACGTGCCAGATCATACCAGTAATCACGCTGCATACCGGAAGCATCAGCAGCCACCACACTACAGGAAATACTGTGCCGACTGCCACGCTGATAAGCACAAAAATCATTACTGTTGGCATATACATACTGATAATGGTCAGTCTGCACCTCAGCACCTTCCGAATTACTGATACGCTCATCCGTATCCAGTGCAGCCCGTTCTGTACGTTTACCAATTGCAATTGCTTCATCCGCAGATAAAGACCAGGGGAAAAACACTTCTGTATCACCCAGCTCTGTTGCCAGTAATGCAGCATCGGCCAAACCGGCACAATCATCCTGAGCAGTATAGCGGGCAATATTCAATGCCGCCGTTACCACCTCCTCGATTGCCCTGTCATTAAAATCAGCAGTACTGGCACGCCCTTTGGCCTGCCCCAGATAAACCGTAATATCCAGAGACTTATCCTGCTGATATTCAATATGTTCAACATCCTGCTGGCGCACTTGAACATTCTGTCCAACAGATTCACTGATATCAATTTCAGCCGCACTTGCCCCCTGTTGTCTGGCTTTCTGCAATGCCTGCTGGCTCAACTGTTGTAACTGTTCGGCGCTGTGATGAAACATAATTAACCTCTTGCAAAGAAGCCTGCATTCTAGCATGCTGCTTTAAGCACTGGCAGCAATGAAACATACATGCCAACTGAAATAATACGGATTTTTTGCTAAAATAGACACTTGAAATTCAGATTACATGTGACACCTAAATATATGAACAGCAACCCTGATAGCCAAACCATTGCAGAAAAAGAATGGGTAAGCAAAACCCAGATGAAAAAGCAAATGAACGATTTGCAACAACTGGGCATGGAACTAACCAAACTTTCTGCTGATACCTTAAAGAAAATGAATCTGCCCGAAGATTTATTACAAGCAGTACTAAGCTATCAAAAAATCAGCTCCAACAGCGCCCTAAAACGGCAGGCACAATTTATTGGCCGCCTGATGCGTGAAACCGACACCGCACCAATCAGCGATTATCTGGCACGCCTCAAAGGTGAAAACAACGCACATAACGCCTATCTGCAAAGGTTGGAAAATCTGCGCCAGCGTCTGATTGCCGATGATAGCAGCCTTACTGAAGTCATCAGCCAGCACCCACATATCGACATCAATAATCTGCGCACTCTGATTCGCAATGCCCGCAAAGAACAGATTGCCGGTAAACCGCCAAAAGCATTCAGAGCAATTTTCCAATTACTGAAAACCGAAATCAGCGAAGATACCTCTTCCTGAAACAACAAAACATATCCCTGAAATTAACGGCTATTTCCCTGCCTGATTAAGTCAATTTCAGCACCCGAATCTGGATAAACACCATGAGCGATATCTTAAATAAAATCATTGCCACCAAAAAAAACGAAATGGTTGCAGCCAAAACTGCTGAATCACTGGCCGAAGTTCGAGCACGGGCTTACGATCAGGCACCGACGCGCTCTTTTCTTGATGCCATCCATACCAAACATCATCAGGGTAAAGCCGCCATTATTGCCGAAGCCAAAAAAGCCAGCCCATCCAAAGGGCTGATTCGCTCCGACTTCTCACCAGCAGACATCGCTCAAGCCTACCAGCAAGGTGGTGCCGCCTGCATGTCTGTCCTTACCGATACCAGCTATTTTCAGGGCAGCCTCGCCTACCTGAATACAGCCCGTAACGCCTGTAATCTGCCCGTATTACGTAAAGATTTCATCATCGACATCTATCAGATTTATCAGTCCCGGGCGCACAACGCCGATGCGATACTGCTTATCGCAGCCGCACTAAGTCATACCCAGCTAAATGAATATGAAGCAATTGCCCACGAACTGGGCATGACCGTACTGCTTGAGATTCACGATGAAGATGAACTGGAAAAATGCATCAATATGCGCACTCCGCTATGGGGTATAAACAACCGCAATCTGCGTACATTCGAAGTGGATTTACAGCAAACCATCAAACTTCTACCGGCACTAACCGGCAAAACCATCGTTACCGAAAGCGGCATTTTTACCACAGACGACATTCATATGATGCAACAACATCAGGTTAACACCTTTCTCATCGGTGAAAGCCTGATGCGCAAACAGAACATTGCTGATGAATTGAGTATACTGGTCAATGCCTGAAGCATTTATACACCCTATCTAAACCTAATTAATTACCGTAAAAGGAAAAATCATGGCCGTGATTATTAAAAATGCAGAAGAAATTGCTGCAATGCGCGTTGCAGGCCGACTGGCTGCCGAAGCGCTCGACTATATAGGCCAGTTCATCAAGCCAGGTATCACCACCAACGAAATCGACAAACTGATACATGATTACCACATCAACGTTCAGGGCGGCTATCCTGCACCATTAGGTTATGGTAACCCACCATTTCCCAAATCCTGCTGCACTTCCGTTAACCATGTTATCTGTCACGGCATTCCCGATGACAAACCATTAAAAAATGGCGACATCTTGAACATCGACGTCACCATTATCAAAGACGGTTTTCATGGCGATTCCAGCCGCATGTATGCAGTCGGAGAAATCAGCCCACAGGCACGCCGCCTGATTAACATCACCCATGAAAGTATGATGGCCGGTATCTCAGTAGTTAAACCGGGTGCCACTCTGGGAGACATTGGCTATGCATGTCAGCAGGTTGCCGAAAATGCCGGATACTCCATGGTACAGGAATTCTGTGGACATGGCGTTGGCCGCGGTTTCCATGAAGAACCACAAGTGTTGCATTATGGTCGCCGCAATACCGGCTTAAAATTACAACCAGGCATGATATTCACTATTGAACCAATGGTTAATCAAGGTAAACGTCAATTACGTATCTTAAGCGACGGCTGGACAGTCGTAACCAAAGATCACAAACTCTCCGCACAGTGGGAACACGAAGTATTGGTCACCGAAAATGGTTACGAAATTCTCACCATTAGCCCTCTAACAGGTAAACCTTAACCCCATAAAAAAATAACAAAATTTTACATTAAAACGTCATTAAAATCTGATTTAAGACAATAAATATTAACCCGGTTTAATTAAAATAAATTTGTATTATTTTTGAAACACCATATTTTTATCAACCAGCAGCAATATTGTATTGAATGTAAAAACTATTGTGATAATATTGAAGTCCATAGATAATTATGCATATTGGTCTAACATTAGTCACTACTTTTAATGACTAAACTTACCAAAATAATTAAATATTTATGAATGATCATATTAATTAATTCTACTAACACATAGACAACTTGTTTTTAAGGTATAACAATATGAAAGCTTTTAAACCTATCAACAATGTGCGCGAAATCCGTAAAAAACTTGGTCTAAACCAAATCGAGTTCTGGAGTCAGGTTGGCGTCACTCAATCAGGTGGTTCCCGTTACGAAGCTGGCCGCAACATTCCGAAACCAGTTCGCGAACTGGTTCGTCTGGTACATGTGGAACAGCTGGAATTGAGCAAACTCAATCGCGCAAACATGGAAGTGGCTGAACTGCTTAAAAACGAGCATCCCGAAATGTATCAACAGCTGAAAGCAAAAGCAGAAGGAAAATAACCCTTTCTATTAGCTTTCTCACTAAAGCTCCGTACCAGATTCTGGACGGAGCTTTTTATCTTGTTTATTAAAAATTCAGCCCTATAATAAAGCCCAACAAATTAATCAGGATTTATCCATGACACACACAGCATCTACCCTGATGCCTTTTTTTGGTCTCATCCGGGTAAGCGGCGAAGACCGCGCCTCATTTCTACACAACCAGCTATCCAACGACATAAACCATCTGCCAGCAGGTCAGGCCTGTCTGGCAACCTACAACACAGCCAAAGGTCGTGTAATAGCTAACATAGTGGTACTTAACAGAGGAGAAGACATCATCCTGATTGCCGCCGCCGACCTGTGCGAAACATTACAAAAAAAACTACAGATTTACATCATGCGCAGCAAAGTTAAACTGGAATGCATGGCTGAATGGGGTTCAGCTGTCAGCGTACCAACCAGTACAACTACATCAGCAGAACCAGCACAGCCACAATATGTCTTATCAACCACCCAAACAAACCAAATCTGGCATATAACCCTGCCAGATAACTCCACTATCCAGATTGGCAAAATCAGCCAGCTACCTCCATTCAATACCGAAACAAGCAAAACATGGCAGACACATCAAATCAACAGTGGTAATCCGTGGATCAGCGCAGCCACCACAGAAACCTGTGTAGCACAAATGCTTAACCAGCAACTGATCGGCGCAGTCCATTTCAAAAAAGGCTGTTATCCCGGTCAGGAAATCATTGCCCGTGCTCAATACCGCGGTCAGGTAAAGCGCGGACTTGCACTGCTAGAAACCACCAGCACACTCTCCGCTGGTGATATCATCAACGATAGCAACAACGAAGAAGTCGGCCTGATTGTCAATCAAGTACAACAAGGAGCAATCACCTTAGCTCTGGCTGTAATCAAACACAGCGCTGCCGAAACCCAATTACAGTGTTTTAACCATCCCATTGCCACAAAAAAGTGCTTTTTTACCACAGCTATTACTGAAAATACCTGAAACAGCAAATAACCACCCGCCAGCAGATATTTCTTCATACCAACTGCTGGCAAATATATTGAATAATGAAATACAAAAATGAAAATGCATATACGAAATAAATATTACCTCGTTCTAGCTATTTTCAAATACCGGCTTTATGCCAACCATAGCAGCCTTACCACCATTTAACCCCATCCATCAAAAGCACTATTTCTACCCATAAACCGCACAAATAACAGATTTTATATCAACCTGTGCTACAATATATCCTTTACAAGACGGCCACAGCCGTCTTGTTTTTATTGTTTGCAGAATACAAAAAATCATGAGTCAGATTGCCCAGGAAGCGGCACGCCGCCGCACATTTGCGATTATTTCCCACCCGGACGCCGGTAAAACCACCCTCACCGAAAAACTATTATTGTTTTCCGGTGCCATCCTCTCAGCCGGTACCGTCAAAGGTAAAAAATCCGGAAAATTTGCCACCTCAGACTGGATGGAAATCGAAAAACAGCGCGGCATATCCGTAGCCTCGTCCGTCATGCAGTTCGATTATCGCCAGCATGTCGTCAACCTGCTCGACACACCCGGCCATGAAGACTTTTCTGAAGACACCTATCGCGTACTTACTGCAGTAGACAGCGCCCTGATGGTGATTGATGCAGCCAAAGGCGTAGAAGCACAAACCATCAAACTTTTAAACGTCTGCCGCTTGCGTGATACCCCAATTGTCACCTTCATGAACAAATACGACCGTGAAGTGCGAGACTCACTCGAATTACTTGATGAAGTAGAAAATATCCTACATATCCGCTGTGCCCCGATTACCTGGCCGATTGGCATGGGCAAAAACTTCAAAGGTGTATACCATATCCTCAATGATGAAATTTACCTGTTTGAAGCCGGCGGCGAAAAACTACCACACCAATTTGACGTCATCAAAGGCATCAACAATGCCCGTCTGGATGAACTCTTTCCCATAGAAATACAACAACTGCGTGAAGAAATTGAGCTTGTACAGGCGGCCTCAAATGAATTTGATTTAGACGCCTTTCTACGCGGCGAACTTACCCCCGTCTTTTTCGGTTCAGCCATCAATAATTTCGGCATTCAGGAAATCCTCAATGCCCTGATCGACTGGGCGCCAGCGCCACAACCACGCGAAACCCTCGAACGAGTGGTCGAACCCACCGAAACCAAATTCTCCGGTTTCGTATTCAAAATCCAGGCAAATATGGATGCCAAGCACCGCGACCGCATTGCATTTTTGCGTGTATGCTCCGGCGAATTCACCCGTGGCATGAAGATCAAACATCTACGCTTAAATCGCGATATTGCAGCTTCCAGCGTTGTTACCTTCATGTCACATACCCGCGAGCTGGTCGAAGAAGCCTTTGCCGGCGACATTATCGGTATTCCCAACCACGGCAATATCCAGATTGGCGACAGCTTTACCGAAGGTGAACGTCTCACCTTCACCGGTATTCCATTTTTTGCCCCTGAGCTATTCCGCGCCGTACGGATTAAAAATCCACTAAAAATGAAGCAGCTACAAAAAGGTTTACAGCAGCTGGGTGAAGAAGGTGCCGTACAGGTATTCAGGCCACACAACGGCGGCGACCTCATACTTGGCGCCGTAGGCGTATTGCAGTTTGAAGTAGTCACAGCCCGTCTGGCTAATGAATATGGCGTCGATGCCGTATTTGAATCTGTCAGCATCTGGTCAGCACGCTGGGTATCCTGTCCCGACCGGAAAAAACTGGCCGAATTTGAAAAAGCCAACGTACTTAACCTCGCTACCGATGCCGGTGGCAACCTCACCTACCTCGCCCCCAACCGCGTTAACCTGTCGCTTACCGAAGAACGCTGGCCAGATATCCGTTTCCATGAAACACGAGAATTAACTGCCCAGATTAACGACTAAACGCACTAAATTGTTTTCAACAAAAGCAGCTTGTCTAATAAAGAACAAGCTGCTTTTATTTTTATAAAAACACCGCAAAATCAAATTGGCTTCACATAAATCATAAATTCAAAATACAATAATTAGATCAAATAAAAAATACTTGTATTAAATAAAGTTCTATAAATATTTTAATACAAGTAAAATGAGCTTAAAATCCAAAATTTATTTTATCAACACTAATTAATAAGGGATGGAATATGATAAAAGATCCAAAAATTGCTGGGGAAATTAGCAATTTAATGCTTAACATAACCACTGAACTAAACCAATCACTATTTAAAGTACAAGATTGCTGTTCCAAAGACGAATTTATTGCGTATAGAAGAATTGTTGGAAAAGTAATGGGAGAAATATTTTTCTTTTTAGATCCATTATTCCGTGAACACCCAGAACTCAAACCAAAAGAGTGGGATTAATAAAGTTAACTATTTATTATTACTTCTATAGGCTTTCTTTTATCAGCTATATATTTTGTCTTGTGTGCTGATGATGCTCAGTTTTCCGCTGGCGTTGGCATCGATGTGGTTGGCACTGGCCTGAGCGCTAATCAGGCTGAGTTTGTCTGACTGTAAGGTGGTATGGCACCTAGATAGTTTTTACCGCTCCAAAAATTATCCCCGCTACTGTGGGGATGGTTGTTCAGTCAGGTATTTTAGCAAGTAGTCCGTTAACCTTATCTTTATCTTCTGGATGAGATTTTAGATATTTCTCGACTCTATGAAAGCTGTATGAATTAGTGTAGCCATTCTACCTTGGGGCTGTACTATTTTAAGAGGTAATTATAGCATGATATCCCCATCCTAGATTTTGTATATTTGTCGGTTAAAGATGACGATTAATCTTGCTGCTCTATTTATTACATCCTTTTAGATATGTTTTCCCTATAAAATTTCTCTAACTCTTATTTAAAATGTTTTTGATGTCTTCTTAATTTGTTGGACACACATAGGATTGGGATATTCCCACTCAATAGTATATTGTTTTGGAGGCAATTCAGTTACAGTTGGATCTGGATTAAAATTATTAGAGTAGTAAACGAATATAGATTCTTTTCCTCGACAGCCCTGATTAAAACCTAATTTTTTACTATTTTTATCTATTATACTATACATTTTTTTAATTCCTTCATCATCAGTACGTTTAAATTCAAATATGACATAAATTTTGCTTGTAGGACCTCTTTTTGTGTTAATTATATTCTTATTATTCAATTTGTATGGCCAAATTAAATCTGGTAACTGCCTCATCATTATTGCTTCCTTTTCATCATTATCTAGCTCATATCCAAACTTTCCATTTCTAATTCCCCATTTTGCATATCCGAACAAAAAAAACCATAATATCATAACAAATATGAATATAAATGATTTATATCTTCTCCAAAAAATAGCTAATCTTATCATTTTAATACCTTTCCAATAGGAATCATATTTGAATTTTGGAAACTTCCAGAAGTAGAAACTCCTGTTCCTATACCAAATTCAAATGACACTTTTCCTGGCTTTTTCTTTCCCTTCTCAATTGTATCTGGAGTTTTATTTGTTCCGATACAAGCAAAATAACCACATACATTACCACCAGAAGAAGTTCCTGCTAAAGTATTATTAATCGTTTTGCCTAGATTAGCTTTTTCAATACTGGATAAGTTATTCATTATAGTTCCAATAGAAAGTGAAGCTCCTGCAGATGGTCTTGAGATAGGAGCTGTAAATACCCCATAGTTAGTACAAAACTGACGTAGAAAATCATGCTGCTTGTTTTAGTGTTTTATACTCAATCGGCGTCATATTATTTAGTGCTTCATGAGGTCTTTCGGTGTTATAAATGGTTAG